>JAFGPQ010000286.1 GCA_016936115.1 Spirochaetales bacterium
ATGGATCGGGATGATCCGACCGCTCTGGAGACGCTTCTTCCCTGGAATATCCAGAAATAGTCAAGATGGGGTGATATTGGCGCTTACCTGAAAAGAGGTTGACTGGCTAAATAAGTTGAAGGTATTTCAGTGCGCTTTTGAGCCCCGGCTGGGTAATCTTTGAAGAGGCTTCATCCACGGGAAGAAGTTTTCTTTTCCGTTCTTTTTTCTCCTGCCATTTCTTGGAAATCTCTGTAATCTCCATAGGAAATAGAAGAATACTGGTTTTTTCTGATCCTCTCAAGTAGGGCGCTATAAGGGGATGACCGGTGATGTTGCCTTTGATTCCCGCTTCTTCAAGTGCTTCTATCTGCGCGACTTCTCTTTCGCTTTTCCCCGGCATAGGCTGTCCTTTAGGATAGATCCAGTTTCCATTTGTACGGGTCGTTATAAGCATAACCTTGAGAATATTCTCTTCGCGAATATAGGGAAGAACCCCGATAGAAGTGAAACCGTTAGGGGTATTCATAGGAAGGAATGCTCTGAGCTGGTGCGCAGATAACTTTGATAATTTGCTGTTTCGAAAGTATTTATGCCAAGTGAGCTCTTCTCCGAAATAATCGGGGATGGCGAAAGAAGAAGCTTCTGCTACTCCCGGGAATTTGATTTTAGCGATAATCAATCCCTTCAATTCTCCGGAATAGGAATCTATTCGAAAAACAAGTGATCCCCGTGATAAGGTACGTCTTTCCTTTTCTATGCGTGAACCTGATGAGGCCGGCCAGAGAGTAAAGAAACTTCTTTTGCTGATGGGGGTTTCATAATTGACGGAATGGTGAGGACCCTTTTCCCTTACCAGCAGGGAATAATGCATCCTGTTCTGTCTGATGGAGACCTCTTTGATCTCCTCTGAAAGAAAACCCTGCCTGATGTACTCTGGATCCTGATCTTCTATCTGCTGAGGAAGTTTATGTATTAAGAATATTCTTTCCAAAAATAGATTCCCGGTCTTAGGCCGCAATATATTTGTTTTTTAAGATAATAGCCGGGGCTGTTCTGTTGTTCAAGCCTTCTTATGGGTCATGGCTTAAATATTTTACTGATCGTATTCCTTTATAAATTCTTTGAAAAAAGCGGTAGATCTGGTGATATTATCAAGGGAAATCCTTTCATTGCTGTTATGCATGGTATCCAATTCTTCCTTGTTGATGAGTATAGGCATGAAACGGTATATATTATCACATACGGGATAGAATTTACTGGAATCGCTACCGCCCATCATGAGATAGGGAGAAACAAGAGCCTGGGGATAATATTTCTTTATCATGGATTCTATTTTCCTGTAAGAGGAAGTTTCATAGGGAGAAAGGGGAGACGCATTATCTCCCAGAATAATTTCAATTTCATACTCATTGGGATCGCAGCTTTTCACAGCCATGCGGTGAAGATGGTTCAGGGCGTCGGACACACTGTCTCCGGGCAGAGGACGGCAGTTGATGACCGCTTCTGCGGATAGGGGAAGAACATTCGGCGCATCTCCCGTCCGTGACATGGTAGCAGAAAAGGATGTGCGTATCATGGCATTGGTGGTGGGATTGGCTGCAAAGATTTTAAAGAGAAGCGGTTTGAACAGGAATTGATTGGCCAGAGCCAGCCGTGACACAAATGACATCTCCGGACTGGTAACCCTGAGCATTTGCCTGACGGGGGGAGTCATCCTGGGCTTCATGGGATTCTGCTCCAAATCGGTGATGATCCGGCTGAGTTTTCCCAGGGCGGTTGATCGGGGGGGCATGGATGAGTGTCCCCCCGACCCTTTCACTTTGATCCTGAAGTTGGCACATCCTTTCTCCGCCAGGCCAATAATGGCCAATGGCGGCTCAACACCGGGCATGGCACCTTTGACGATACAGCCGCCTTCATCGAATACTGAGTCGAAGCGTATACCCTTTTCCTTAAAGAATTCCACGGCTTGGGAAGCTCCCCGGGATCCCCTTTGTTCTTCGTCGTAATTATATGAGAACCAGATATCCCTCTGCGGCTGGAAACCCTCAGCCAGGAGCTGCTCCGCCGCTTCAAGATGGGAGATTATCTGAACCTTCATATCCAGACTACCCCTGCCCCATAACTCTCCCCCCTCGATTACCCCAGAGAAGGGATCCTGACGCCACTCCCCTTCGGTCCCCTCTTCAACGGGAACCACATCATAATGGCCGAGAAGAAGGAGAGGAGGAAGACCCCCGTCGGTTCCTTTCCAGTGATAGAGAACGGAATAATCATTGATACGTCGGGGAGAGCACTGCTGCGCCATCCGGGGAAACCGTTCTATCAGGAAATTCAGGAATTTTCCAAACTCACCATAATCGAATTTATCATAATCCCCATAGGAGATAGTTCTGTATGTTATAGCCTGGGAGAGACTTTCCGCGGCCCGTTTCCCGTCAATCGAATCGCAAGAAGCGGGAGTACCTTGCAGGGACTGTCTATTACGGCTGAAAAGAACTGTCCTTACCAGTAAAAGAATGATAAAGAGTGTGATAAAGAGAATAGAAAGCAACATGATTTCCCCCTGAGAAACGGAACATTCCTTATCCCTATCATACCGGGATACGGGAAAGAGAACAATCCTGTATCCCGTTGGGACCGAAGTCTTGATTAAATCGGGGAAAACAGTGATAATTCCTTTACTCAATAGATTTTGTCTGTCCCTATAAGGAGCGAGAGGACTATGCTTTTAAAAAGTACCAGAAACGATGACGTAACGGCCCGGTTCAGGGAGGCCATATTTATTGGCCTGGCACCTGACGGGGGGCTCTACTATCCGGCTGAAGAAATCGATTTTACCGGCCTCTATTCCCGTTTTGACAGGGGCACTCCTTTTAATACCATAGCTACTGAGATGACCGCCGCCTTTCTAAAGGATGAGACAGATCGGGAAGGTGCTGCCCGGATTGTAGACAGGGCATTTACCTTCGAGCCGGCCCTGGTCGAGGTGGGGGAGGGCATCAAAATTCTGGAGCTCTTTCACGGCCCTACCTGTGCCTTCAAAGATTTCGGTGCCTCCTTTCTGGCTTCTTCCATGGAGGAATTTCTTAAAGACCGGGTCGAGCGGGCTATTATTCTGACTGCCACATCCGGTGATACGGGAAGCGCTGTAGCGAGAGCCTTCTACGGAAAGAAGAATATCGATGTCGTTATTCTCTACCCCTCCGGCAGGGTGAGTCCTCTGCAGGAGAAACAGCTCACAACCCTGGGAGGGAATATCCATGCCCTTGAGGTGGAAGGGTCCTTTGATGATTGCCAGCGCATGGTGAAGGAAGCCTTCAATGACAGCAGTCTTAAGAAGGAATTCGGCCTCTCCTCGGCGAACTCCATCAATATCGGCCGTCTATTTCCCCAATCCTTCTACTATGTCTGGGCCCGCATGCAGATGGATGAGAATCCCCTGTTCTGCGTTCCCAGCGGCAATTTCGGGAATATCACCGCCGGTCTGTACGCCTCACACTGGGGACTTCCGGCAGAGCGGTTCATCGCCGCCACCAATGCGAATAATGTGGTCCCCGATTTTCTGGAAACCGGTGTATACCGGCCCCGTCCTTCTCAGACGACCCACTCCAATGCCATGGATGTGGGCGCTCCCAGCAATTTTGAGCGGATGGAGGTCCTTTACGAAAGGGATGTGGAGAATTTCCGCAGGCAAATACAGGGGGATTGGGTCACCGATAGGGAGACCGAGGAAACTATGGTCCGCGTCTACCGGGATTACAACTACCTCATGTGCCCCCATACGGCGGTGGGGTATCTGGCGGCGGAACGGTATAGGCAGAACTTCGGCAAAAAGGCCGTCATCACCCTGTCAACCGCCCATCCGGGAAAGTTCGTCGAGGTGGTGGATCAGGTCCTGGGAATCCAGCCCGAGCTACCCCCCGAACTCCGCTCGCTCCTTAATAAAGAGAAGAAGGCGGAACTCGTAAAGAGCGACGTGGGTGAGATTGAGAAGTACCTGCGGGCCCATTTCTAGGCTTTCCCGCTTTTTCGGTAGGCCGTGGGGCTTATTCCCATAACCCGCTTGAATGACTCAGAGAAGTAGTAGGGAGAACGGAATCCCAGGGAGAGACTGATCTCCTTTATGCAAAGGCCTGTGGTGTCCAGTAACTCGCAGGCCTTTCGTATTTTCAGCTGATGGAAATAAGCCATGGGGGATATTCCCGTAGCCTCTGAGAATTGGCGGGACAGATGAAACCGGGATATTCCCGCTTTTCTTGACAGGTCATCCAATTTCAGATCCTTATCCATATTATCCATAAGATAGGCCAGGAGTTCTTCAATGCTGAAGTGATTCGCCTTAAGGGGAATCCGATAGCTCTTTGCCTCTATGAGATGGGCAAAGAGGTTCTGCAGGATCGCCGAAGCGCTGTAAGGGTGGGGAAAACCATGCCCCCGGCGGAAACTGTCCGCCAGGGCGAGAAACTGCTTGCCGATAATGCCGCTGTTGCCTATCGTCAGGCGAGGATTCCCCCGGGACAGGCCCAGTTCCTCTGTAAGGACCGATGCGCTGCCGCCGATGTAATGGACCCAGTAGATGGGCCAGGGATCCTTCGGATACTGTTCGGAACTGCCCCGCCGGAAAATCGGCGGCGGACCAGTACTGACCACCGATCTCTGGACAATGATGGAATCCCAGGAAACGGTGAGCATCTCCCCGGATATGTTTGAGGAGTTCTTCTTCCCCTATTATGAAAAGGTAGCCCGGTTGTTCGGAATGATCTCCTACGGCTGCTGCGAGCCGGTCCATTCTCTCTGGGACAGGTGCATCAGCCGTCTGTCCCATGTGCGGAAGGTTTCCATCTCCCCTTGGTGCGACGAGGAGTTCATGGGGGAGAGGCTCCGGGGGAGCGGTACTGTCTTTCACAGGAAGCCCAGTTCCAATTTCATGGGTGTGGACAGGGTCTTCGATGAAGAGGGCTTTCGCAAGCATTTCGCCCGGACGCTAAACGCGGCGAGGGGATGCAAGCTGGAGATTTCCTACCGGGATGTGTATCCCCTGTGCGGTGATTGGGAACGGCCCCGGCGCATGGTGAAGATTATGAGGGAAATGATAGAAAAATCATGGTAGGGCCTGTATATATAAAAAAGAAGTTGACATTCCCCCTGTCACATTCTAGACTCAATTATTACCTAAAACAGGAGAAATGCTATGTCTGCGAGTCAAACACAGGTTCTTTACGAATCGGATGATCATAAATATATCTGGCTGGGAGCCGATGAACAGGAAGAGAAAGGTGTCATCAGAACGAACCAGTTTTTGATTATCCATAAGGGGCGGGGAATTCTGCTCGATCCGGGCGGACTGCATCTCTTCTCCCGGGTTGTCTCCGCCGTGAGTCAGCATATCTCCATGGACTGTATCGATGCCATCTTCTACTCCCATCAGGACCCGGATGTTTCTTCCGGGATTGCCCTCTGGCTGGGGATCTGTGATGCACGAATCTATATATCCCATCTATGGACAAGGTTTTTGCCCCACTTCGGCCTCTTTGATTCCAACCGCATCATTCCCCTGTCCGAAGAGAGAATGAATCTTGATCTGGGCGGATATGGATTTAAAGTAGTCCCCTCCCATTTCATGCACTCCGTGGGCTGTTACTCCCTCTTCGATCCCCAATCCTCCATTCTGTTTACCGGAGATATCGGAGCCGCCGATATGGCCTATGACGGAAATACTCTTTTTGCCGATGATTTTGAAAAGCATAAGGGAGCCCTTGTCGGCTTTCACAAGAGATACATGAACAGCCGAAAAGTGTGCGCCCGCTGGGTCAGCCTGGTCCGTCCTCTGGAGCCGACACTTATTGCTCCCCAGCATGGTCCCCTCTTTCGAAACGAAAGCCTCCGGTCTTTTCTGAGCTGGCTCGAGAATCTTGAGTGCGGTACCGATCTTCTGGAAACCCTGTACGGCCGGAGCTGATTATGAATCAGTTCGAACTCAAAGAATTACTGGACCGATTCGTCGTCGGTTACAACAAGGGTCAGGTGCTGAATACGGTAACCGGTACTTCCATGAAGATTATCCGGAATAATATGGACCATGTTTCCGAGGCTCTGGACGATGTGCTTTCCGCCGTGGAAGAGATCAATGCCACCGCCCAGTCCACCTCGGGAAATACGAAGATCATCGAGTCCTCCATGACGAAACTGGTGAATCGCACCAGCGTGGTGAGCGGCCAGCTGGATACGACAACCCGGAATCTGGAGGGAACCCGGTCCCGGGCCGGCGAGATCCGTGAGGGATTTACGGTGCTCAAGGATAGATCCGAAAGCATTAAGGCCATCTCATCGGATATTCAGGATGTGGCGGAAGAGACGAATGTCCTGGCCATAAACGCTTCTATCGAAGCGGCCCGGGCGGGCGAGGCGGGACGGGGATTCCGCATAGTCGCCGGGGAAGTGAGAAACCTGGCTCAGAAAACCCATAATTTCGCCGATCAGATTACCCGGGATATGGGGGAATTCCTTCAGACCCTGCAGGGAATGAATCTGGAGCTGGAGGAATTTATGAAGAACATGGCCGATTTCTCCCACGCCCTGGAAGAAGTGCAGACCGTTTTTTCATCAAACAAGGAGATAGCCGATGATACGGCGGGTCAGGTGGCTCAGATCGTCATTTCCATTCAGGAGCAGAGCAAAGCACTGGGATTGGGAATGAAGGCGCTCATCGATGTGGATCACCTGGTGAAGGACTCCAATATTATGACGGAAGTTCTAAACAGGAGCCACAGCGCCCTGGACGATCTGCTTCAGTAAACGGGAAGTGAGTCTCTTTAATTAATCTGATTCTTATTGAGGCTTTCCAGACCGTACTTTCGGGCTTTTCCCCTTTGAAAGAAGGGGAGCTCGGCTATGGCCTTCTTCTCTTCTATCTTTTCCATAACCTTTTCCGACAGAATGCGGTAGGCTTGGGGATAGAGATAGGAGTAAGGGCTGTTGTCGTATTTATCGAGTATGGCCTGCAGATAGGTTTCCGAGAGATCATAATCTTTTTTCTGATAGAAAATATAAGCCCTCTCGTATTCGGCCGCGATCCCCTTGGTATTGTTTTGAGGATATCTCAGAAGAAACACTTCATAATAGAATAACGCTTCGGAAAGGTTCTTTCGGTCCGACGCCTGCTGGGCTTTAGTGAAGAACTGGTCTTCTGTCCAGTCGTCGCCGAGATTCGTATCATAGGTGGCGCAGGATATAACAAAGAGCAACGCCGCCACTGCCAGTAAGATTTTTTTTACCATGCAAATCCTCATGTCCGTTTCTCCGGCCATTTTAAACCAAAGGACGAATTACATCAAGCTGGTCCGGAAGAGGTAAAAGGGTAGAAGGAACGGACTTTAAGAATTCAGTAACTTTCTGCGTAAAGCTCATCCTTGATGGGAAGAGTCTTTTTAAGATCCTTGATAAAAGCCTTGGTTTCACCCATCGGTTCGTAGTAATCGCAGGTGTCCAGGCTTCTTCTTGCCACGGTGAAATACTTGTAGAATTTCTCTTCACCCAATTTCTTCTTCCACATTCCCGCGGCACAGCGCACTCTCAGCTGATACTGATTTGAACCGTTTTGTGTACGAAGCAATTTGCAGTGAACGCAGTTGGCACAGTAGATTTTGCCTGCTTCCTCTTCATATTCTTTTTCCATAGCCGAGATAATCCCCCTTTTCTCAATTCATGCTATCTCAGTTAATTTTCGGCTGAAAGGGGGATAAAATTAAGGGAAACCTTTGAGGCTTTTTACCCTATGTTCTCGCTGTGCTCTTCCATGATGCGCAGGCAGATCGGTTTTTCCCGAATTTCGGGAAGGGTTTCCAGAGCTTCCAGAACGCTCGCTATGTCGCCTTCATTAGCCTCGTGGGTAGTGATAACCACGGTAACCGGTTCCAGTGTCTCACGCTGGATCATGGAGCTTATGCTGATGCCCTTCTGGCTTAGAAGTGTCGTTATTCTGGCAACAACCCCGGGCTTGTCGTCGGTGACGAGGCGCAGGTAGTAGCGGTTAACCGATTTCTCCCGGTCGATGAGAACGGCCTCCGGAGTGAGGTCGGGCCAGAAGTTCAGGCTTTCGAAGGCCTTCTGGGTCACGCCCATGGCCAGGGCCAGTACGTCGGCAGCCACCGCGGAAGCGGTGGGGAACCCGCCGGCGCCGCGGCCGTAGTACATGGTGTGTCCCACCGCATGGCCGTACACGCTGATCGCGTTGAAGGGGCCGGACACCCGTGCCAGGGGGTGGTCGTTGCTGATGAAGCAGGGTGCTACGAAGAGATCCAGTCCCTCATCGGTTTTTCGGGCGGCGGCGAGAAGTTTTACCACGTATCCCAGTTCCCGGCTCATCTGTATGTCCATGCCCTCCAGGTTGTCGATACCTTCGACAGAGAGGGTATCCAGGTCCACGTGTTCCCCGTAGGAGAGGCTGCTCATAATCGCGAGCTTATGAGCCGAATCCATACCGTTCACATCCAGAGTGGGATCCGCTTCGGCAAGGCCCTTCTCCTGAGCCCTTTTGAGGGCTTCCCGGTAGGACTGACCCTTTTCGGTCATCTGGGTGAGTATGTAGTTGCAGGTACCGTTGACTATGCCGAAAAAGGCGTCGATCCGGTTAGCGAGCAGTCCGTCCGTAAGGGCTTTGATGATGGGGATTCCCCCGCCGCAGCTGGCTTCAAAACCAATGGATGCCCCGTTTTTGCGGGCCAGGGCGAAGAGCTCCTTCCCGTAGTGAGCCAGCAGGGCTTTGTTGGCTGTGACCACATGTTTACCCGCTTTGAGGGATTTTTCGATGAACTGTTTGGCAATCGTAAGGCCGCCCACCAGTTCCACCACAATTTTAATCTCTTCGTTGTCCAGAACCTTCTGAAATTCCGGTTCGAAGAGAGTCGTACTGAGGCCCGCTTTTTCGAGGGGAGCCGGATCCCGGTCCACCACGGCGGTAAGTTCCAGGTTCAGTCCGCTTCTTTTATTGATATAGGCTATGTCATCGGTCAGCAGTCTGGCCGTGGCGCCTCCCACGGTACCGCAGCCGATGATGGCTATGCCGATTTTTTCTGACATGGGTATCTCCTGTTTTCTTTATATTAAAGTGCATTATTGAGGATTTACCGCTTTTTTTCAAGGGTGGGATGAGGTCTTATGGAGAAGGAAAAGCGATTGCAGCGGCACCCCGCAGGGGGCGGTGAGGCGGAGGGCAGACGGGAGGGCGCCCGTGAGCCGAACGAAGGGGTATCCCGCCCGCGAGGAGTATGAGCGGAAAGCGGGGTCCCGGCCGGCCCCGGCCGGGATTTCCCCGTAACCCCTTATTCGGAAGCCTGGCTGGCTACCAGATCCTTGAGTTTCTCAAACCGCTCCAGAATGGGGAGCTTCTGGGTGCAGGAGTCTTCGCACTGGCGGCATTCGGTACAGCTGTCAAGCAGATCCAGAGAGGTAGCCCAGTGGTACTTGAGACGGTTCTCCGCCTTCTCGGCCCCTTCTATGAAAAGGCCGTTCGCCGTTTCCATGAAAGCCCAGACGGGAATGTCCACGGGACAGCCCTTGCAGTAGCCGCAGGTGGTGCAAAGAGCATCATAACTGTCTTCGATATGGTTCTTTATGCTGTCCATCTCTTCGGCGGTATACTCCCGGAAGCTTTCCACGGCCCGAACCGCATCGTCCACGTCGGACTTGTTCCGAAAGCCGATGAGGGGAAGGGTCGCTTCTTCGGTGGCCATGCAGAAGTGGATGGCCGCCTCTACGATGGACTGACCCTCGTGAACCCGTATGAAGTCGAAGGCCCTGGGATTCTGGGGGATCATGCCCCCTCCCAGGGGATTCATGAGCGCCGTACCCATACCGGCGGCGTGGGCAGCCTTAATTCCTTCCAGCCTATGGGCGAAGTTGGTGGCGTTGTATCCCAGGGTCATGCCGTCGAGCCAGGGGTTCTCCCTGATGATCTGAGCAATTTCCCAGCCCGGCTGGTGGGAGGTATAGTTGGAAAAGCGGATGAGTCCCTCCTCCTTGGCTTTGAGAATCTCCCCTATGGCTCCTCCGTCCACGCGGCCCTGCCACTCGGCCAGGGACTTGACGTACCAGATGTTGTAGAAGTCGAGCTGGTCCACATTGAGCCGGGTCAGGGTCCTTTCCAGTTCCGCCCGAAACTCTTTGCCGTCCGGCTTGTTGCTTTTGCTTGAGAGGAAAAAGGGTTTGCCCGTCTTCTTCATCTCCTTGACCGCCGTACCCACGATGATCTCCGACTTGTCGTCGCAATAGCCCGGGGCCGTATCGAAGTAGGTGATGCCCTGCTCGAAGGCATGGAGAACCGTTTCGGCGGATCCGTCTATATCCGCGGGGTTCTCGAAGCGCATGGCACCGAATCCTATGCGGGATACCTGTATGCCCTTGTTTCCATAATCAACGTATTTCATGTTTTCTCCCGTGAAACCATTATTGTATTTGAATATTATGGCACATATGTACATATTGTCAAGATTCATTTTTCAAGGGGACATGGGTAGCTTTCTCCGGGGAATTAACGAAATAATCATGAATGATATGCTATAATGGAGAGACGGAGTAACTATTGTGGCAGGAAAGAAGAAGAAAGAAATCAAGAGGGAATTCCCCTTTCTCAATAAAGAGATAAGCTGGCTCAGCTTTAATGACCGGGTACTTCAGGAGGCGGATGATCTTAGAAATCCTATCGGGGAGAGGATCAAATTCCTGGGGATCTATTCATCCAACCTGGATGAATTCTTCCGGGTTCGGGTGGCCATGGTGCGCCGGTTCTGCCAGATGGGAAAACTGGGGGAAGAGCTTTTGCGGGATTCCCCCCCCTCCGCCATGAAAAAAATACAGACACTGGTCAATGAACAGCGGGAGAAATTCAACGGTATTTTTAAAACCATACTCGGTGAACTCCGGGATATGGGAATCTCCCTGGTTCCCAACGACATGCTCTCCGATGACGAGAGAACCTTCGTCCGTGTCTACTTCAATAAGGAAGTGCGCAACAAAATTTTCCCTATCATGCTCAACGCCCGGTACAAGCTGCCCGACCTGAAGGATAAGTCACTCTACCTGACCGTAGAACTGCGCCAGTCAGGCCGGGAGAAGCAGAGGCCCCAATACAGCATCATAGAAATCCCCACCAAGATCCTGCCCCGCTTTATTCTGCTTCCTCAGAAAGGGGAGGAGCGGCGGGTCATCATGATTGACGATATCGTACGTGAGGGGCTGCCCTTTATCTTTACCAATCTGGATAAGAAATACGACTCCTTCCAGGCCTGGAATATCAAGGTGGTACAGGATTCGGAGCTCTCCATTGACGATACGGACTTGGCCACCAGCTATATGAACAAGGTGAATGAGAGCCTTCAGAAACGTAAGGAGGGCGCTCCGGTATGGTTCCTCTACGACAGGCAGATGCCCGATGAGCTTCTGACCTTTCTTACGAGGAAGATGCATCTGGGCAAGTACGACACCATCACTTCCGGCGGCAGGTACCATTATCTGCGTGATATGATCCGCCTGCCCGGTTTGCTGGGCCTGCCCTGCGCTGAGAAGCATATCCCCATTGTTCACCGCAACTTCCCCGTCGGCAAGAACCTCTTCTCCGCCATCAAGGCGAGGGATTCCCTTCTCTATTTTCCCTACCACAGCTTTTCCACCATTATCGACCTGCTGCGGGCCGCTTCCATGGACCCCCATGTGGAGAGCATCCGGATCACCATTTACCGGGTGGCCGATTTCTCCAGCGTCATCAATGCTCTTATAAACGCCCGGAAAAACCGTAAGGAGGTTATGGTCGTACTGGAGCTGCAGGCCCGGTTCGACGAGGAGAACAACCTTACCTGGGCGAATTTGCTGCGTGAGAACGGGGTAAAGGTCATATTCGGCGTGGAGGGTCTTAAGGTCCACTCCAAGACTTTCGTGATTGAGCGGATGGAACGGGGTAAACCCGTGCGCTACTGCGGGGTGGGCACGGGAAACCTGAACGAAGTCACCGCAGCCCTGTATACGGACTGCTTTCTCCTGACCGCCGATCCCCGCATCAGCGACGAGATCACCGCCCTGTTTGATTTTTTCGAGAACAACTACCGCCACTGCAACAATCAGCATATCGTGGTAAGCCCCTACAACTTCAGGCAGCGCATGTGCGATCTCATCGACGACGAGATCGCCTTCGCCCGGGAGGGTAAGAAGGCCTCAATCAAGCTGAAGGTGAACAACATCAGCGACGAGGGGATGATCCGCAAGCTTTACGAGGCCAGCAACGAGGGGGTGCGGATCAGGATAATCGGCCGGGGGCGGTTCTCCCTGATTCCCGGGCAGAAAGGGTGGAGCGAGAATATCAAAGCCATCAGTATCGTGGACAAGTACCTGGAGCACGCCCGGTTCTTCATCTTCCATCACGGGGGACAGGATATCACTTTCATCACATCCGCCGACTGGCTGGGGCGGAATATCGACCGCCGGGTAGAGGTTACCTGCCCCATCTATCAGGAAGACATCAAGAGGATCCTCAAGGATATCTTTTCGATTCAGTGGCGGGATAACCAGAAGGCCCGCATCCTCGATTCGGAACTGAGGAACACTTATCAGTCCGCCGAGGAGGGGCCCCTCCGGTCTCAAAACTATATCTACGAATACCTGATCAGCGAGACGGGCATACCCGAAGGAGTATAGCCCCCCCCCTCGCCCCGGAATTATTCCCCCAGGGCCAGGATTTCGTCGGGGATGTCCGAACTCATCTTGGCCAGTTCGTTGAACTTGAAGTCGATATCGATAATCGCACGAGTCTCCCCGCTCTGATCCCTTAAGGGCAGGGCCACGGTTATGATCATCTGGTCCGTGAAGAGGGATCGGAATATCTCCGAACAGTAGGGTTCCCCTGTCTTTTTGACCCGGGTGAACCAGGTGTGCTCGTTGAAATCCTTGTCCATCAGCCGCCGGTACAGCCCTTTCTCTCCCCGTTGGGTATGGACCTGGCTGATGCGGTAGCCGTTCAGGTTTGTGATAGCCAGAAGCTGGATTGCCGGCTCCCGTTTCACCACATTCCGCAGATAGGGCTCCATGGTCTGGGGATCCAGATTGAGAACCGCCGGCGAGAGGGTTATCAACCTTGATATGGCCAAGGCCTTCTCTTTAACCGTCTCCTGAATCGACTCGAAATCGGAGATGAACAGGCTGGGGATGTAGTGTTTGGCCTGGGCGGTCAGTTCGTCCGGGGATATGGAGGTGGTCCGCCCGTTGGCGTACTGCTCCTGCACCCACTGGTTGATGGGCTGGACCCCGGGATCCCTCTTGCTGACCGGCTCCCGGCGGCCGGAGCGAA
>JAFGPQ010000287.1 GCA_016936115.1 Spirochaetales bacterium
GCATGAGGATGCCCTTCGGCTCGGGCAGACCGAACTCCCGGGCTTCTCTAGTAAAAGCCTGACTGCGCTTGTTCAGCCACTGCTTCAGGTTTTCCAGTCCCCCTATTTCGGTCATCTCCTCATGGGCCCGGTAGTACTCCAGCACGCCGGACTTGCGGATGATCTGCTCCTTCTCGGAGAGGATAACCGGAATGTCGAAGCCGCCGGTCTGCACCAGGGATTTGGCGAATACGTTTTCCGCCTCCTCTGCGGTCAGGCCCAGGGCCGCCTCCACCACCTTCTCCCGGGTGACGCCCCCTATCCAGACCCGCCCCTTGTCGGTTAGAGTAGCCGTGATATCGTCGATGATCTTTCCCAGGGTCTCCTTTCCGGGAAGATCGAAGTCCACGATGGAGACTTCCTTCTCCACATCCAGGGGAATCCTCAGCATCGGGGATAGGAGAACAACGTTCTTCATGGTGGTCTTGAGCTCCCGGGCGATATCCCTTACCTTTCGTACCACCACAGGATCGTTCAGAAAGGGGTGAAAATCCTTAAGGAGGAAAATTCCGTTCACATCCCCCTCCAGAATATGGTCCAGGGCTTTGATGGGCTCCCGTAAATCGGCGGCGCAGCTTCCGTCATCCGACTGGAGTCCCTTAGTCACCGACCAGATAAAATACCGTTTACCACGGCTCCGGGCGATAGCCTTAATAGTCTGCTCCACCCGGGCTTCCTCGCTGGATACGATGTTAATCAGGGGATAACGGGCCCTGATGAGGATCTCGATGCGCTCTTTAATAGTCAGTTTCTCTTCATCCATGGCAATAACAGCTCCTAAATGCCGGTAAGGACGGTTTCCCCGTCCTCACTTATGATATATTCCCGCTCCACCCATTCGGTCCGGCGGCTACTTTTCATTTCCATACCCCTGGCGGAAAGGGCCAGAACTCTCTGATTGCCCGATCCGGTCCACTCCCCGTCGGGAGGGATTTCTTTCCTGTACCGCCCTTCCAGCAGCAGATCCGACGCCCGGAGCAGTTCCCTTGTACCGGGAAAGATATCCCTTTTGAGTTCCTCATAGAGAAATCCCGTATAGACAACCCGGTCTATTCCCCGACTGCCGCATTCCCTGAGCAGAAGGGCCGCCTCCTTCGCCTGTAGAAAGGGCTCCCCTCCGGACAGAGTTACTCCCCGTACCCCTGAAGCCAGGATCTTTTCCCAGAGGTCCTGCAGGGGGACAAGATCACCCCCATCGAAGGTACGGGCGTCCCGGTTAAAGCAGCCCGGACAGGAGAAGGGACATCCCTGGAACCAGATAACGAAACGCTCTCCCGGACCGTTTACAAAGGATGAGGCTTCCCATTTGTATAGGCGCACAGAACCTTTCATGACTGGGCATTGCGCTCCAGTTCACAGCTGGTTCTGTAACCGGTGGAAGCATGGAAATTATGTACCGCCCGGCGCACCAGATAGGGACCGGAAAAGCGTTCGCTCGCTTCCTTGATCTCCACCGATCCCCCGGCACGAATGCGATTATCCCCTTCGCAGACGGCCCGGGCCTTCATAAAGGCAAAGGTCCTCCCGCTCAGAATGGCGGCGGCCCGCTCTTCGGCGCTCTGCTGATCCTTCACCCCGTGATCTTTGACGACCATCCTCCGCTCACCGAAATAATCCGATACCAGGGCGATTCCCAGATCCCCCGGTCCGATCCGATCCGTAACGACCCCTTTATCGGCGATTCCGGAGAAGCCCTCCCCGCTCATATTGTCCCAGCCGACCACTTCCACTTCCGTAATCAGGCTCTCCGTCTCCAGGCTCCCGCTGAAATCCAGCAGGGTCTTTCCCCATTCCAGAACAACATCCTCATCGCCGCCGGTTTCCTCCTTTAAAAAGAGAGTATCCTCCGTCAGCCAGAAACGGTAATGATACTCACCGGCCATCCGCCGCAAGAACTCATAATCGGTTATCTCCTCCTGCACCCGTACGGGATGCTCCCCGGCAAGATCGTCCGCATCCACGGACAGGCCGTACTCTCCAGCGATCTCGGCCAGGATGTCCCCGTCGGTCATTTCGTTGAAAACCCGGTGCTTCCTGACCCGGTAAAGGCGATGCATTTTGTCGGAACAGTTCAGGATAACCGTGGCATCAGCCTGTTTCTTGAGGATGAGTTCGCATCCGGTAATCTCCCCGCAGAAAACCTCTTCCACGGCGTCCTTGAATCCCAGCATCACCGATACGGACTGGGCCACATCGAAGTCGGAGGAATCGGCCCACTTGCGGTCCATATCGGAGAGAACCAGGCGGCAGGTGGAGGGGGCGTCCAGCTGATCCCGTATCAGGATCTGCCGGACCGATGCCTCATGGTCCACTCCAAGACGGGTGCCGTTGATATATACGATAAAGGTGGGCGTCAAAGTTATGTTGTCGTCTGCCATGGATTCTCCTTAATAGAGGGGAGGAATGGAGAGAACCGTTCCCTCCTTCACATCGGTGGGATCCTCTATGCCGTTAGCTTCGGCGATCTCCCGCCACTTCCCCGGATTTTCATACTCCCGGCCCGCCAGGGCGCTCAGGGAGTCCCCCTCTTGCAGAACGATCCTCTTCGTATGATCCGAAGAGTGACGGGGCTTCTCCTTTATCTGCCCCGCCGCGGTGGTATACTCCTTGAAGAGCACTTTCAGTAGAGCCCGGACAGGAGTACCGTCGTTCAGGAACATGGTAAAGCGCTGTACCAGGTCTTCCAGGACACATCGGAACTTCAGATTCCCCCAGGAGAACATGAGCAGAGGGGGCCGGTGCTGATCCGAATTCACCAGCATGAGCTCCTCAATTTTTCCGGTGAACTCCCTCACATCGCTCTTCTCTTCCGAGGTATCAAAATATAGTTCCATAGATAGGCGCTTCCGCTCCCCAATAGTGAACTCCACCGCCGGGGAATCGAGACCGTTTATCTCGTGCTCCTTCCAGGGAGTCTTCTTCTCAATGATGTACTCCTTGGGATTGAAGAGGACTTCGAACTCCTCATCCGTATCCAGATTGACTATGCAAGCCTTTTCCAGTGCCATGAAATCCTCCTATTCCGCCTCTTCCAGGCCTTCGTGCACGATCTCCACCCATTCCACAGCGCAGCCATGGACGTTATGCCCCAGCTGGGGTCCCACCCACCGGCAGGGAAGGGCTCGGAAGAAGTTCCACCGTTTCACCTCGTCACCTGAAGCATTGAAGAGAACCACCGAGCCGTCCTTGCGCACCACCGGATCCTCGGTCATAACCGTATCGGCGTACCAGCGATAGATTTCATTGTTGTCGGTAAGTCCCTTCTCCAGAACCAGATTGGGGAATCGGGTGCGCCCAATGAACTTGTGTGTTGTCGTATTCAGGCCCCCCTCTTCCACTTCGTAAACATAATTTTCGCTCTCCAGACCTTCGCACCGGTAAAATTTACCGCACTGGATGCCTTCTATCTCTACCCCGAAATAACTGGGCAGATAGGATTCGGTACTATTCTCAGCCATGAATAACCTCCTCATCGATTATCACTTTAGTATGCTCCTTCCGGGCATGCAGGGTCACCACTATGAACTCCGCCGGTTTGACCACGCACAATCCCACCTCAATTGTCAGAATCCCCAGATCGATATTCCCCGGAGGATTCAGCTCCCCATCGCATCTGACATAGAAGGCCTCCTCCGGCGTTTTCCCCGAAAGATACCCCTTGCGCCACACATCGATCAGATAAGCCGTCACATGGCGAACGAGCCGTTTCTTCAGTGCTTTATCGTTCGGCTCGAACACGGCCCAGGCCGTTCCCTGCTTTATGGCCCTGCTCAGCAGAGTTACCGTGCGCCGCACATTGATAAATCGCCACTGGGGATCATCGGACAGGGTTCTCACGCCCCAGACGGTAATCCCCTTTCCGGGCACTTTTTTAAAGGAGTTGATTCCTTTCTCATAGAGGGCTGCCGTTTCATCCTTCGTAAGGGAGCGGGACAGGGCCACGGCCCCTTCGATGAAGCGGTTCCCCGGAGGAAAATAACTTCCGTGTGTCAGATCCCTTTCGGAAATCACCCCCGCCATGGCGCAGGAGGGGGGCAGAGAGAAAAGGCTCTGGTCCGCCGGATCGATGACCTTCAGATCCGGATAATAGAGGGCCGCCCGGGAGGATACCAGCTTTGCCCTGTATAGCATGGCTTCCCCGGGAGTCAGAGTCCCGGGCAGATCCAACAGGGAGAAACGGCCCGGGTTTGTCTCGGCATGATCC
>JAFGPQ010000288.1 GCA_016936115.1 Spirochaetales bacterium
AAATGAAATCACCATGTATATAAAGGGTAAATTACTTATACTGTTTCTGGCTGTTATTCTCATATTTTCAAGCACCTTTCTGCTCTCCGGAGCCATCATGAATGAGATGAACCGTCTTCAGACCGAGAGCCGGAATGCGGCGTTCATGCTGTACGAGTGGAAAATCATGATCATATCCCTGAGGGACATGTACTCGGAACAGGCTTTCCTGACAACCTACGAAGAAAAATGGCAGCCCCATTATCAGGCTTTTTCCGAGTCCCTGGACAACATAGTGAACTCCCCTACCCTGGGGCGCTACGATTTCACCCGGGAAAAACAGGAGAAGCTGCTCTCCCTGTGGAATTTCCTGCAGCTCTCCATCGGCAAGATTGATAACATGGTCAGGGACGAAAAAAATGCCCCTCTCTTTCAGGAAACCAAGTTCAAAGCCCTTCAGCTTCTTGCCGAGGAGGGGGGCGAGCATTCGGGGGATTACTTTCTCCTGGCCCTCCAGTTCGAATCGAAAATGAAAACCATGCTCGGCGCCTCCGCTTCCTTTCAGGAGGAGCTTCTTGAAATGCCCGCCATCATGAATACTCTCATAGACGATCTCCGGGTAAGGCAGAAGATTCTTATGTTTTCGGTTATTGCCCTTGTTCTGCTGGGATCGGTGGTAATGGTCCTTCTCTTCGCTTCCCGTCTGAGCCGAAAACTCAATATGGTGGAACGTACCATGAGCGCCATCGCCGAACAGGACCTGACCGTTAGAATTGAAAATAAATCGAAGGACGAGACAGGCCTGCTTGCCGATCATGCGAACCGGGTGGCGGATCAGCTCAGGTCTATTGTCGAAGATATCAAGGTGAGCGTCATAGAGGGGCAGAAGCTGCGGGAAGAACTGGCCGCCGGGACCGATGAGTCCACCGCCAGTATGAATCAGATATCGGCCAACCTCAAGCAAATGGAGAGGCAGTTCGACAATCTGGACCAGGTGGTGAACGGGGTTTATCAGGCCCTGGAAAGAATAAACGGCAAACTGGAGAACCAGGTGCTGGGCGTGGAGAAGCAGTCCGCCGCGGTTAACGAGTCCGCCGCCGCGGTGGAGCAGATGATGGCCTCCCTGTCCCAGATATCCCGGATAACGACGGAAAGGGTCGCCATGGTGGAGAGCCTGACCCGGGCTACCGAACAGGGGAGCAGCCGGGTACAGGATACGAACCGGTTCATCCGCCAGGTCTCCGCCGATATCGAGGAGCTGGTCGAGGTCATAGAGATCATCGACGGAATCGCCAGCCAGACCAATCTCCTGTCCATGAACGCCGCCATAGAGAGCGCCCATGCGGGGGAAGCGGGGCGGGGTTTCGCCGTAGTGGCCGAAGAGATCCGCAAACTGGCCGATTCCACCGGAGAGAACGCCCAGTTAGTCACCCGGACCCTTAAGGACATCACCGAAAGAATCAACCACGCCGGCAGCAGCAGCAACAAGAGCCTTGAGTACTTCAACCACATAGAAGAGGAAGTGGAGAGCACCTCCCGCTCCCTTCTTGAGATATCCCACTCCATGGATGAAATAGCCGGGGGCTCCCGGGAAATTCTCACGGGCACCGGGGAAGTACGGGATACCACGGTGGAGATTCTCGAAGAGATCCGGTCCCTTCAGAACGAATCGGGGGGTATCACCCGGAATATGGAAAGCCTGCAGCAGCTATCCTCCTCTGTGCTGAACGGTATCAAAGAGATAAACGTGGGCAGCGAAGACGTGATGAAAGCCATGGATGATCTGAGGCAGGTGAGCGATCAGAACCGGGAGAACATGGAACTTCTCAGCACCAAGATGGACCGCTTCCGCACGGAGTAATCAGCTTTCGTAAATCCCTTTTCTCAGGACGGACAGGTAAAAATCCCAGTTGCCCAGATAGGACCGGCGTATGCTCTCCTCCCCGTCCCCTTTATGGAACTCGCGCAGGAAATCCAGACGGGTCTTTTGGAGAATCCATGAGGAGAGGTCGAAGAGCCTCTCCCTGTTGCAGGCGTAGGACGAGGCGTCCACGTCGCCGAAGAGTTTCTCGAAATGATCCCGGAATATTTTTCGTATCCGGTCCACCAGGGGACCGTCGTAGACAAAGGCCGCCTTCACGATGAGGCTGAGCGCCTCCGGCCTGGCGATGTAGTAATCCACCGCTTCTTCCGCCGCCCGGTGCAGGCGCACCAGCATATCCGCGGGCATATCCCCCGCTCCCGAACGGATCCCCGAGGCGATGTGATCGTACAGTTCCGTATAGATGGAGTCCAGGGTATAGAGGTAAAGATCCTCCTTGGACTCGATGTATTCATACAGCCCGCCCTTGGAAATGCCGGCGAGCTTGATGATCCGGTCGGTAGAGCCTTTCTCATAGCCGTACCGACCGAACTCCCGGACAGCCGCGCCGATGACACGCTCCTTCTTCTCACGGTTCAGGTGATCAAAGGTCTGTTTCATCGGGGCCTCCGGAAAAAAGGTTAGGCGATAGCCTTCTCTACAGTAGCCTCATTTTCCACTTTCGTAAAGAGAGAAACCCCCACAGTCACGATCCAGGAGAGGGGCAGGGCCACCACCAGGGGATCGATAACGGGCCACATCCCCTTGCCCAGGGTCGGCTTGCCGAAAAGGGCGTTGCAGATACCCAGAGCGTCCGCTTCCTTGCCGTGCACGAAGATGAAGAGCAGGCAGGCGGCGATAAAGCCGGTCAGGATACCCGCGATGGTTCCCTTGCGGGTGAGCTTGGTCCAGTACAGGGCCATGGTATAGGGGGCCAGGAAGGCGGAAGCCATGAGGCCGAAGAAGATGGCCGTGGCCCGGGCGATGATTCCCGGGGGAAAGACGATGCTCAGGAAGACGGCCAGGATAATGGTGACCACGATGCCCAGGCGGGTGGCCAGCATGTCCTTCTCCTTATCCTTCATAAAGGTGGAGACGAAGTCCCGGGAGATAGAGGTTCCGATGGTATGGAACTGGGAGCTGAGCGTACTCAGGCCGGCGGACAGGATGACCAGCAGGAAGAGGTAGGAGAACCAGCTGGGCATGGCTTCGGCGATGAACATGGGAATGATCTTGTCCGAATTGCCCTCCGCCGCCTGAATGGCCAGACCGCCCATTTTCTGAAAGAAGTAGACGTTTGAAAGGCTTCCCACGATGAAGGCGGTTCCCGTACAGGCCAGAATGAAGATGGAGCCGATGCCGATGGCCCGGTTCAGTTCCTTGTCGCTTTTGACGCTCATGTAGCGTACGGCGAGCTGGGGCTGTGCCAGAACGCCGATGCCCACGCCCAATACGATGGAGGAGTAGATAACCCACCACAGGACCGATCCGGCGGCGGGGGAACGGGTCCAGCCCTGATGGCCGATGGCCTTGAGATTCTCGGGAACCATGGACTCCATATTGGTCAGAGCCGTGTGGGCCTTAACCACGCCCCCCAGTTTGGCGTAGATGAAGATGAACAGGAAGATCATGCCGATGAACATGAGGGTTCCCTGCAGGGCGTCCGTGTACATAACTCCCTTCAGACCGCCGAAGGTCACATAGGCCGCCACCAGGATGGAGAAGATGACTAGGGCGTACTCGTAGGGGATGCCGATAAGCCCTTCGATGAGGCGGGAGGCTCCGATAAGAACCGCCGCCGCGTAAAGGGGCATAAAAAGGAAGATGACCAGGCCGGCGAAGCGCTGGACGAACAGGGAATCCACCCGGCGGCCGAGCAGCTCCGGGAAGGTGTGGGCGTCCAGATTCAGGCCCATGCGGCGGGTTTTCTTGCCGTAGAAGATAAAGGCGATGACGATGCCCACGGCGATATTGCACAAAGTGAGCCACAGGAGGCTCATGCCGTAAACCGCGGCCAGACCGCCGAATCCCACGATGGCCGAGGTGGAGATAAAGGTCGCCCCGTAGGACATGGCCAGCACGTAGGGATGGGCGTTACGTCCGCCCACCATGTAATCCAGGGTATTGGAGGTTCTCTTGTAACCAAGCCAGCCCAGATATCCCACCGTACCCAGGTAAATAACAACAATAGTGATCAACCAGAACATATCCATGGCTATTCCCCCTTGTTCCAGTTTTTAATGCCGTACCAGAGGCCGAAGGCGGTGCTTACGAAGAGCGCGACAAAACAGAACGCAATTGTGGGATCGGGTAATCCTAAAATCATGACAGAATCTCCTTTGAGGGGGGACCGACCGGTCAGTCGGTTTTGATATTTATACAGTTTAAGGGGAGATTCGGGATCTGACAAGGAAAATGTGAATGAATATACGTCATTCACGGTATAGAGCAGAAACTATCGGGAATTATCCTTCCCCCGTATCAATTTCTTTAGTAATTTATTTATAACAGGTTACATATCAAGGAGAAACGGATATGATGAATAGGCTAACAGACAGCTTCACTCTGGAAAACGGGTATTCCATCCCCTGTCTGGGATACGGCACCTGGCAGACTCCCGATGGTCAGACCGCCGTGACATCCGTAAAAAAAGCTCTGGAGACGGGGTACCGTCATATCGATACGGCCGCCGTTTACGGCAATGAGGTTGGTGTCGGGCAGGGAATCGCAGCGTCCGGGATTCCCCGGGATGAGATTTTCGTAACCAGCAAGGTCTGGAATTCCCAGAGGGGCTATTCCCGCACCCTTGACGCCTTCGCAAAAACGCTGTCAGATCTGCAACTGGATTATCTGGATCTTTACCTGATCCACTGGCCTGCCAATGAACGTCAATTCAAAGAGTGGGATACCCTTAACCGGGAGACCTGGCGAGCCATGACAGAGCTGTACAATCAGGGGAAAATCCGGGCCATCGGGGTATCCAACTTCAAACCCCATCATCTGGAATCCCTCATGAAGACCGAAGTCCCTCCCATGGTGAATCAGATAGAGTATCATCCGGGACAGTTGCAGGAAAAAACGGTTCGCTACTGCCGGGAGCACAATATCCTGGTGGAGGCGTGGAGCCCTCTCGGGACAGGGAAAATGCTAACGAATCCCACACTGAACAGCATCGCCGACAAGTATAATCGATCGGCAGCCCAGATCTGCATCCGCTGGATTCTGCAGAACGGACTGCTCCCCCTGCCCAAATCGGTAACCCCCTCTCGCATTGAAGAAAATGCCCGTGTATTCGATTTTACCCTGGATGGGGAGGATATGAAGACAATCGGCGACATGGAATACTTCGGCGGATCGGGACTGGATCCGGACCTGGTGGATTTCTAGCAGTCTCCCGATTCTCCCGGCACGGGGTTTTCATTTCCTGTTTTTGATAGAGAAGAATTGTGTTACATTATCTTCATGAGAGAAATTTCCATAGCAGATGCCTTTCGATTCCTTGCTCCCTTTTTATTCCTTACCCCTTTCCTCTTCTCCCAGACGGGCTTCCTGGCTCCCTCCCTCCTGCCGGCGGGCCGTTACGAGAGCTACGACCCTAGCGGCAAAGCCGAAGGCTGTCCCCCGGGGATCAACTGGGTCTCCGCCGACGGGACGGGGCGGTACGAAGTGCAGGAGGATGCCCTGAACTACCGGTACTATTATGAAGAGTATGACTGGACCATAGAGGGGGACATGCTCATTCTGAACAACAAGGAATGCGGTATGAGGGGCAGAAGCGGCGATACGATTGCAGAGCCGCAGGAAAGCTATATCCAATACTTCCAGATTATGGAGAGCGGCCCCGATACGATTCGGATGCGGCAGATAAAGGATGTCTTTCCCGACGGCAGGGAGGAATACTACGAGAGCGATGAGCTTTACATCTGGAAGCGGCTGGGGGAATAAAAAAACCATCCCGCAGGATGGCTTAGCATTTTGCGGCATACCCCTGAGGGTGCCTTGTTAGCGGGGAAACCGCAGCCGACAGAGATGCAGTAATGAGGGAGACACGCTTTCCCTGATTCCGTATCCTCAAAGCGTGCCATGCTCTTGTCCGTTGCATTCCTCCGATGCTTTTACCGTTTTTTTATGAACACTCGGAATGAGTTTAGTTCCAGTCCGGTTTCTCCGATTTTTACGAAATCAAACGTCAACGATTCCGTCTCTCCCATGAGCGTATAAATCAGTGAGTACCGGCTATCCCCTATTCGTTCTTCCCTTAACGTTGCAGCGGAAGATTTCAGGCTATCAGAAGAACCGTCATAGGAGTTCATAATCACATCGTCTTCCAGGAAAACATACTCCGTGACTAAGCCGTAACTGTCATTGACCCAGGTTCCGATGATCCATGGCGGAGGAGAAAGATATATTTCGCCGCATCCCGGATTTGAGCATCCGAAAAGAAATGCCGGCATACAGAAAAGCTGTGCTGTCGGGAGTAAAAATGTTTGTTTCAAAATAATTTACTTCCTCTTTCCATGAGAACAATAAATAAGGCCTTTGCATGATACCCAATGGAGCTACTGAACATTCTGCGGACAAGTAATCTCATAGGAAAATAGTACCCCCGGCATATTTTATCGCTTTGCCCTTAATCTTGACCCGGTTACCCTGTAACTCGCAGAACAGCTGCCCCCGCCGCTTCTATATCTGCAACGCCCTCAGCCTTTTCTTCCTCAATCTTTCCGCCCAATAGGGAACTAACGTACAATGGGCTGAACCGGTTACGGGGTCTTCGAATATCGCAGCCTGAGGGGTAAAGAATCCAGAAACAAAATCCGTATCCCCGTCTTTGCCCTCTGAAGTAACGATAATACCGCCGGGACCGTGGAAAACCTC
The DNA here is from genome assembly GCA_016936115.1 of Spirochaetales bacterium. Lineage (GTDB taxonomy): Bacteria > Spirochaetota > Spirochaetia > DSM-2461 > DSM-2461 > SZUA-368. Next base: position 6,719 of record JAFGPQ010000288.1, read on the forward strand.
CATTATCAGTAAAACTCCACCGGTTTGCCGTTTTGCTCGGCTTCGATCTGAACGATGCCCAAGGGCTTGTTTTCATCAAATGCGTATTCCGTTCCCATATCGCGCCCGATTAGCAAATACTGATCATCACCGGTGATACGGGGATAGAAGACATAGGTGTGGCTTTTTTCGCAATTGAAACTGACTTCCCAGTCAACGTTAGTTTTGATCTCCATTGAATAATCCGTCGAGGTGAAAAAGAATCTCACCTTATTAACGCCGGGCTTAACGTAAGCGGTCAACGATCCGCCGAAAAAAGGATTGATATCACGGCCATTGACTCCCGTAACAGATAATGTCCCGCCCACGCCCGCGCCCCACAGCAGGGATAGTTCATCTTCCCGCATTTTTTCGCCCTTATAGGCATGGGGAGTCGACAGGCAACCCGCCAGCAGGACCATACTAATAAACAATAAACCGCCCTTAATCATTTTGCTATTCACGATATGACCTCCAAAGAAATATCCATTTTTGTTTTCCTGTTCAAAATCACTCTATTCATTTGACATCCCGATGATCGCCCTGTCCGAATCCGCATCAAACAGAATACGCTTGGGCTGTCCTTCCCCGTTGTCCCATGGCATGGCAGGAACCGAACTGAATGGCCAGGTTCTCCGTAGGCCAGGGCGTTCTCTTCGGTATAGAAGAAAAAATTGAATAGTTTTCTCTCATCCCTGTTGGCACCGATGATCATGGGCACCCGATTGTAACCCGCAGGATCGGAAAGGGCGCCTATGCCGGATTCGGGGAGGACGATTCCGTCCAGGTAAGCCCCGAGCCGCTGGTCTATCAATCCGGCAGCCCCGGGGACATAGGCGTTCATAATCTCGTCCGCGCTTTTGCCTCTGAGATACGAGGCGACATCATTATCCGGCGTTTCCTCCAGGCTGTCGGCCTTAAGCATCGCCTCAAGAACCATTCCGCCGTCTTCATCAGCTTCGGACATCGAAGTCGTCCAAAAATCACCGCTTTGAATCATTGCTTTATGGAATAGCCCTTCGGCAAGCGGTGAAATGATCATGGTGAAAACATTCAAGCCTCCGGCGGATTCACCGGCGATTGTCACATTATCCGGGTCGCCGCCGAACGCGGAGATATTGTCCCTCACCCATTCGAGGGCCTTTATGATATCAAGCGTTCCGTAGTTCCCGGAATCGCCAAGCCTGTCCTCTCCCGTCCGCATGGAGGGATGGGTAAACCAGCCGAAAGGCCCCAGGCGATACTGGATTGTGACTACAATCATATCGCCCCGGCCGGAAATGCTCATGCCTTCGTTGTCACGGGAGGAGCCTATGGTATTACCGCCGCCGTGAATCCAGAAATATACCGGGAGATCCCGCTCCTGACTTTGGGGCCGCCAGATATTCAAATACAGACAATCCTCCGATCCGATGACTTTCTGCTCTCCAACGGGATTGCCGTCATACTGGACGCCGATTCCGCCGTACTCAGAGGCATCTCTCACGCCGGACCAGGGATCGGGATCCTCCGGAGCCTTCCAGCGCAGATCGCCCACCGGAGGCTTTGCGTATGGGATCGGCCCCGGCGGTGCAGCCGGTTAGGGTAATGACTACGGAAAGCAAAACAGGAGCTGGGAATCGAATGAACTCTTTACTATGCTTTCTCATAGGTCCCCTTCCCTTCGATTCCGCCCATCAGCCCGGGTATCTTTTGCCAATCCATGCTTGAGGAAAAAGACGAATTCCCTTAGGAAGGACAGAGCTCTATCAAGTTCGAATTCCTCATTCTTAAAAAAGATATCATCGAATGAATAGAACAAAGAAGCGGTAATCCTGGTTATGAACTCCCGGGAGAATGTCTCCTTGAAAACCCCGGAATTGTAGGAATGCTCCATAATCCGGCTTAAATCGGATTCGTCATCCATTTCCAGATCCTTTAGCGCCTTCGCATAGATCGGGGATCCCTTCTCCCGGGAAAACATTTTGCCAAGCTCATGGTATCTTGGGTTTTCGGCGGCAAAGCGTATACCTATCTCCGCCTGTTTTATGAAGAGGGAAAAGATATCCCCTTCCCAATCCGCCGTTTCCGATTCCGTCTCGGCCTTTATGAAGTCCCACTTCTTCCTGTTCCCTTCCTTCAGCAAGTGTATATACAAGTCATATTTATTGGGGAATCTGTAGTAAAACGAACCCTTCGCTATTCCCGCGCTTGAGATGATCCGGTTTATAGAAGCCTCATCGAAGCTGTATGAGGAAAACTCATTCAGCGCTTCATCCAGCAGTTGTTCTTCGTCGATCTCACGCCGCCCCATCTAGATGCCTCCCAGTTCGGGTATATAGCTTCTGGTCAATTCCATAACCCTTTGGATGTTTTCCCTGTCACGGCAGTATTTCCTGGAATCGACTTCCAGGCAATTCTCATCAAAATACATCCCCCTGATCCTCTTGAATTTGGATGAAAGGGCCAGTTCCGCGTATGCTTTCGCCATATTCTCAGGGCTCAGAGCCTTCCTGGCCTTTATCGCATACACCCGTTTCATAAATTCCGAAAGATCGGGATGCCTCGATATATCGATTTTCACCGCGGTCACGCGGATGCAATTCGCGGTTACATTCCCGTCCCCCAGCCTGTCCGCCAGCCAGTAGGTATACATGATCTGGGCGATCTTCGATTGGTAATAGGCATTGACGACGCTGTACTTCTTCGATTTGAATTCCGGATCAGCCAGATCGACCCGTATCAGCGGCTTTGCCAGCAATCCCTTGGATGAGACCGTGATGACTCTTCCGTTATCGCTTTTCTCAAGCTTTTTCAGCAGCAGCTCGGTAAGGAGCACCGGCCCCAAATGGTTTGTCGCCCAGATCGTCTCGATTCCCTCTTTCGTCAATTCCCGCTTTTTCTGTGTCACATTAAAGACGGCGGCATTGTGTATGAGAACGTCAAGCCGTTCATGTTCCCGGCTAAACTCTTCCGCGAAATTGATTATCGATTTCCGTAGTCCTAGATCGACGACCCACAATTCGACCGATGCGTCCGGTACGGATTCCCTGATTTCCCTCAGAGCGTCTTCGCCCCTTTTCCCATTGCGGCAGGCCAATATCACATGGCAGCCCTTCCCGGCAATCTGTTCTGCCGCCTGCCTGCCTATTCCCGCATTCGCGCCGGTGATGATGCATATCTTCTTTTCCATAACTGCCGTTCCTTATCTTTCCCTGCCATTTCGTTTTTCCAGAATCCCATATCCAGCATATATTAAGGCGATGCAGACGATCAGCCCGGATATTGCCGGAACGAGAACGGAAGTGCCCGAATCACCCCCTTCCATAATGCTCCAGACGATTTTTATGAATGCCATGAGGACTACGACGGAAAGCCCCGCCTTCAGTTCCCTTTTCCACAGGGCGTATCCCAGCAGAAAAAAGGTGACCGGGATGGCTAAAGTGAAAATGATTCTGGTCAAATCCCAAGCCCCCAGGAGATAGGTCATCTCCATGGCGAGGAATTCGTTCACCCTTTCGGAAACGGCTTCGGGGGCGGGAAACCAAAACATGCTGGTAAAGAGGGCCAGGATCGTAATGCCTATTCCGGTTATGCTTCTTTTGTAAGAAAAAAGACAGAATGGTATCAGGAACAGGGGCCGGATATACCAGCTCAGCTGATTGTGATGGCGATTGAAAACCCACTCAAAGAAGGTATGATCCGCCAGGGCGGTAACGATGAAAAGCGCCGTAAGAATAAAGGAAACCATACCTCCGATAATGTCGGATGAAATATGCTTCATTGACTACTCCTCAAGTCTAGACCATGTGGTCTAGACCTAATAGTCTATTAATAATATAACAGGTGCTGATGAGTCAATATCCAAATCGTTTCTTTCGGACAATTCTTTGTCTATCCTCCCACATGAGAGCTTGATTTCCGTCAGGATCCGGCGATTCCGCCGACAATGCCTGCGAAAAAAAACGCAGACGGAGAAAAAGACTTCTATTCAATAGTAAGATCAAACCGAATGCAAATCAATATACCTTTCCTCACAGTTAGGCCTTCTGATCCCTGTCGGTTATCTTCTCAGATAGGGACGGGAGAGCCGGTTCTCATCACCGGAATAATTGATTCACGGGAACAGCGTGATATATTCTTATTTCATTGGGGTATTGCCATGTTCAGATCCTGTCTCATTCTCATATTCGTTCTATTCTCCCCTGTCCTCCTCTTCTCCAAGACGGGCTTCCTGGCCCTCTCCCTCCTGCCGGCGGGCCGTTACAAGAGCTACTACCCCAGCGGCAAAAGCCGAAGGCTGTCCCCCGGGGATCAACAGGGAATGCGGCAGATAAAGGATGTCTTTCCCGACGGCAGGGAGGAATACTACGAGAGCGATGAGCTTTATGTGTGGAAGCGGCTGGAGTAGTTAGTACTCATTCACTCAAAACCCGGTAATAAAAAAACCTTTCCCCGGTAATGAAACAGGCTCTCCCCGGTAATACTTTTGCTTAAGGCCAGTAAGGGAAAAACCGAATTCAGCCCCTCGCTCGGCCGGACTCAGGGGCAGACTCTGACAAACTCAGGGGCTGACTTTATCGAATTCAGCATCTGACCCGCATCTCCCGGTTCATTCCCGGGGGCAGCGACTTCTACCGTTTTGGACGAAAAAAGGCGGATCCGCCCCTCGTCCGCTTCCTTATCGACAATGATGTCAATGTGGTAGACTCCCTCCTCCAGCCCGGCGGGCAGGGAGAGGAGAATCTTATTCTTCGTTATTTCATGAATCTGCAGCGGCGGGAGGCCCTTCAGGGAATCCCCCCGGCATAGAACCACACGGGTTACGGCCTTCCTGGCAATAAAGAAATCTCCCTTTAGCTCGACCAGGCCTCCTGCCGTCAGGGTTCTGTCGCGGGTGCGGGTGGCATAATCGTAGCAGTAATTAACGAAAGGATGCCGGTCCCGGGGATGGATCCGCTCCACCTTAACCCAGGAACGGGAGAAGGATTTGCAGAACTCCGACGCCGGATTCAGGCTCACCTCGACCCTATGCCTCCTATCGTCAAACCGGTCCTTTTCCGACCGGAAACTCCCCTTAATGCTCACGGCGGCCTTAAAAAAATCCGTATAAACCCGGTGCCCTTCCATAAGTTTCTCCTGCACTGTCTCCTTCATAAGATCCAGCACCCCCAGAATATCCTGCCGGGTCAGAGTCGTATTCTTCCACACCATAGCCTCAATCAGGTCCTCCTGGTCCAGAACCTCCCTGCGCCTCATGCTGGCGATATATTTGTCATCATCGCCCTTGCCATTTCCCCCGATCTTGGGCATAGTTACCCCATGAAAGCAATCGCCCCCCTCAAAAACTCTTCCGTGACCCTGGCGGCGCCTCCCGCCAAGGCCTACACCCTGCGCGCCCTGGTCCTGGCCTCCCTGGCTCAGGGAACCAGCCGCATCATCAACCCCCTGCTGGGACAGGATCAGCTGCACCTCATCGAGTGCCTGAAGACTCTGGGAGTAACCATTGAAAAGGACGGGGCGGACCTGCTCATCACGGGCTGTTCCGGGCGCTACCACCCGAGCACGCAGGAATTGAACGCGGGCGAGTCGGGGGTGACCATGAACTTTCTTTCCAGCCTGACCGCCCTGTGCGACCGGGAGGTGATCCTCACCGGCAAGGAGGGGCTCCTGCGCCGACCCATAAGCGAAGTAATCGACGGGGTCAGCCAGCTGGGAGGCCGGGTGGATTATCTGGAGAAGAAGGGATTTCCCCCGGTCCGGGTTTTTCCCTCCCCTCTCAAGGGGGGCCGAACGGTCATGTCCGGCAGCAAGACCAGTCAGTACTTCAGCTCCCTGGTCATTACGGGGGCCTTGACCGAGGGGGAGACCATCATCGAGTGTTCCGACGAATTGTCCGAACGGCCCTACTTCGATATCACCACCTCCATGATGGCCCGGTTCGGGGTGAGAACCGAAAACCGGGACTACAAAGAGATCCGCATTCCCGCCGGCCAGAGTTACAAAGCCTGCGACATGGCCGTGGAGGGGGATTACTCCAGCGCCACCTTCTACTTTCTCGCGGCCGCGG
>JAFGPQ010000289.1 GCA_016936115.1 Spirochaetales bacterium
CAGGGTGGTGGGGTGGAACTGCACGTACTCCGCATTCAGAATAGCCGCTCCCGCCCTGTAGGCCATGGAGATGCCGTCCCCCGAAGCCAGGCTGGGGTTGGAGGTATGCTGATAGACGCCGCCCACCCCTCCCGTGGCCAGGATAATGGAGGAGGAGTAGAGATTCATAACCTCGTTGGTCCGAACATCCAGGACATAGAGACCGATAGCCCGCTGGGGCTGGTACCGAGCCTGGGTGTCGGTGGAGTTGTGGCAGTTTGTGATAATATCAAGGGCCTGCATAAAGGGAAAAATACGGATCCGGTCCTTCATCAGCCCCACATAGGCCAGAAGCCCCTCTTCTATAGAGCGTCCGGTCAGATCCTTGTCGTGATAGATGCGCCTGACCGAGTGGGCCGCTTCCCGGGTCAGATCCAGCTCCCCCGCTCCGTTCTTCGAAAAGGGGATACCCGCCTTGTCCACCAGAAGGGTATCCACCAGATCGGGCCCTTCGGACGCGAGAAGATGGACCGACTCCTGCCAGTTGAGCCCGTCCCCGGCGCGTATGATATCCCGGGACAGGCTGTCGCGGGAGTCCTCCCGGCCGTTTCCCACGATACCCCCCTGGGCGTACCAGGTATTGCAGATCCAGGGCTCGTCCGCCTTCGTCAGTACGGTGACAGTCAGTCCCTCCTCGGCGGCGCCTATGGCGGCTGACAGGCCGGCGATTCCGGACCCGACCACAATGAGATCGGAAACGATGGGAGGTTTATCCATCAGGAGACCACCAGGGAGAAATCGAAGGCTCTTACAGAGTGGGTCAGCCTGCCTATGGATATATAATCAACCCCCAGGGGAGAGTAGCGCCGGATCTTGTCCAGATCCATATTGCCGGAGGCTTCGAACTTCACATCCCCCTCTCGCAGGGCCACCGCGTCCAGGGTCGCCTTTTCATCCATGTTATCCAGCATGATCACGTCGACCTTGAGGGACAGGGCTTCCTTCACCTCTTCCAGGTTGCGGCACTCCACTTCGATGCGGTATTTGCCGTCCCATTTCGCTCTGACCCGACTGACCGCTTCGGTAATGGATCCGGCCGCGTCGATGTGGTTGTCCTTGATCATGACCATATCGTAGAGACCCATCCGGTGGTTTTCTCCGCCTCCCGCCTTTACGGCGTATTTGGAAAGGTTCCGGTAGCCGGGAAGGGTCTTGCGCGTATCCAGAATCAGGCAGTTCCCTTTGGCCGAAGAGGCGGCCACATGCTTCGCCGTTTCCGTGGCGATACCCGAAAGAAATGAGAGGAAATTGATGCCCGTCCGCTCCCCTTCGAGAATCGTCACGGCGGGGCCTTTCAGACGGCCTATCTCATCGCCGGGCACCAGCCTGTCCCCGTCCTTTTTATAGAATTCCATCTCTATGCCGGCATCCACTTTCTCGAAGACCCGGCGGAAGTAATCAATACCGGCCAGGACCCCCTCGTCCTTGCTCCGCAGAAGGGCGGTGGTTCTTTCCCCAGTAAAAATGGCGCGGGAAGTGACGTCCCCCGCATCGAGCAGATCTTCGGCGAGAGCCAGTTCCAGAAGTTTATCGAAATTATCATTTTCCATAGGTCAATTATAGGGGAAATGCACCTCCTTAACAATACTTCTATTGACAGGGAGAATCATTAAAATTAACATAAAGGGGAAGTCCACATTCAGGAGCCCCTCCATGTCCGATAGCGCCCAGAGGCAGTTCGTCTTTTTCTCACCGGAGAAGGACGATGAGTTTGATGAGGATATCGACAATTATGATAACGAGCTTTTCAATGTCTACGACGACGGGATCAGCCTCGTCGAGAATATCTGGTCCGACGAGCTTGAAGAAGACGATGACGATCTGATAGAAGACGACGATCCCACCCTTCCCCTGTTCGACAGGGATGACCTGGACGAACTGGAAGAGTACGACGATATGGATGAGGAGTGATTACTCCCCTTTTCCGTGAAGAACTTCCGCTTCGAACCAGAGATCTTCCAGCTGATAGAATTCCCGGGCTTCCCCGGTCATGAGATTTATAACAATATCTCCGCAGTCTATGAGAATCCAGGAGTCGTTCTTTTGCGAATTCCCCGTGGAGTAGAGGGTATAGCCGTTTTCGCTCAGCCAATCCTTGATCTCCCGGCGGATACCGTTGCCGTGGGTCTGGCTCGTAACGGTGGCTATGATCATGGAATCGGTCCAGCTGCACTTTCCCTCTACGGAGAGCACCAGGACGTCCAGTCCCTTGCGGTCTTCAATGACGGTCACCAGGCCGTCGATTTTACTTTTTAACGTATCGTCCATCGAAATCCTTTCCTAAAATGATGACCACGTCTACCGTGTCATCGGGTATTTCTTCCTGAAGCTGGTGAACCCTGTCGCAGCGTATCAGGCTGGCCACCCTTTTCGCTGCACCCGGATTCCCCCGACGGTCAAGAATTATTGTATTTTCATAGTCGTCACGGTCGGCGTTCTTATAGGAACTGATCTTGTAACCGTAACTTTTATAAAGCTGTGCCGTGCGGCTGGCGAGACCGGCGATATCCGTACCGTTCTGTATCTCCACGGAGATGACGATATCCTCATCACTGTATACATCCATATTCGCCAGGGTGTCAACGATCTGCCGGGTCATCTCCCGCATAAGCTTCTCGTCGTAATAGGGGAAAAGAAGTTCCTTTCCGTCCACTTCCCTGTTTTTCCCCAGCACTTTCTGTAGAACCAGCCGATCCGGATCCAGATTCTGAAAAACATCCAGATAGGACAGAAAGGCCTGTTTATCCAGATTGGTATCCAGCATTCCGTAAAAACGGTCCGCATAGGGCTCCAGGGCGAATTTATCGTACATCTGCCCGATCCGGGCGAGCATGGCCCGGGTGAAGTCATGCTTTCTCGTCACCAGGTCGTTGTCCGTATCGGTCACAAGCTGATAGGAGAGATAGGTACGCACCTTCTCCCCGTCCAGTGTAACGCTTCCCGAAGGAAGCAGATCCGCCTCCCGTTCGGTAACCTGCCACACCGGGTTGGGTATGAACAGTCGGATACCCTCCAGGAGGTCCACCGACTTGACCAGGGAGGCCATGTCCCAGTGCATGTAAAAATCGATATCCGTTCCCAGAAGCACGCCGATCTTCTCTATGTAGGGCAAGGGATCGTCCGGATCGAAAAGTCTGTCCAGGCGGTCCATTTTATTCACGCTCTTTATCAGGGTTCCCATATTTTCGGGGATGTTGTAAAGAGCCCCCCGCCCGGTCTGGTTATCGTAAAAGAAGATTTCCGTGACCACCGGCTTCTCCCCGTCGGAGACCACAAGGGCGGTGACTATGGTATTCCGGCTTTTCATGGCTTCGGTGAACTCGTCCACCCGGATATTGAAAACCATGAATACCACGATGACCACGAAAACGATCAGGAGAAGAATCAGAAAAAGAAACGAACTGTCCAGTGAGTTTTCCTTTCTCACAGATACTCTCCTAGTCCCAGGGATCGCATAAGCTCCCTTTCATGGGAACAGGGTTTATGCTTCTTCAACCTGCGGTGATGCAAGAGGGATGTTAACACGGTTCGCACCGCCGAATCAAGGTCGCCGGACAGGGCCTCCCGACGGAATTCGTCGGAGAGAAAAGTCCGCCCCGGCTCCAGAAAATCGGCACAGTAGACCGCCTTGGAAAGGGGAGCCATGTCCGACTTTCCCGTGATATGCCAAGTGACAGCGTCCAGTATCTCCTCATCCTCCCATGCCAGATCCCGCACAAGGAGTCCCGCAGCGGCCCGTCCGTGCAGCAGCAGGGGCAGATTCAGCTCATCCTCGTGGATCTCCTCGGGCTTATACAGCAGGGCGTATTCGAGAATTTTCTTGTCTTGCTTCTCTTTGGCAATGTCATGGGCTAACCCGGCAAGATAGGCCTTTTCCCGATCCAGACCGTACTGCACGGCCAGATCCCGGGCGTATTCGGCGGTCCTGCGGCTGTGATCGGCTCTGTGCCGGGAGAGGCGGGTCAGATATTTCACTTCTATGATTTCAGCGGGTCTCGTATAGTCCATTGTCCTTAAGATAGCGGTAAACGGGGGGAGAAACAAATTCCTCTACCGATTCTCCCCGGCCGATCATGTCACGTATCTGAGTAGAGGAAGCCCGCACGATAGGATTATCCAGATAGGTACAGGGAAAGGGGAAATTCCCGGCGCCCCCCTCGCGGCGGGCCACGATAAGGTCGGTCAGTTCCCTTATCCTGTCCACGCTTTTCCATCGCTCGAATCCGTCTACCCAGTCATCTCCCACAATCAGACCGGGTTTCCCTTCGAACCGGTAGGCCTCATAAATTTCGTGAAGCGTGTCCACCGTATAGGAGGGGCCGCTTCGTTTGATTTCCAACAGACTGACTTCGGCCCAGGGTTTATCCCTGAAGGCGGCTTCGAGCATGTGAATACGGAATTCCGGGGCGATATAACCGGATTTATTCTTATGGGGTGACATGAGAGCGGGAATTATGAGAATCCGATCATAGCCCAGGAGACGGATGACCGACTCGGCCAGAGCCTCATGTCCCCTGTGCACGGGATTGAAACTACCCCCGAATACGGCCAGTCTCATTATTTTGCCATGGTAAGAAAAAGCTGCTTCAATTCGTCCAGACCCGCCCGGGTGTAGATGGATACGGCAATTACGGGATAATCGTTAAAACGGGCCCGCAGGGCTGCTTCCGCTTCTCCCGATTCATCCAGATCCTTCTTTGTCCCAATGATAAAGCGCTTTTTCTCGAGAAGGGCCGGCTGGTACTGTTCCAGTTCCACCAGGAGCTTATCGTAGGTGTCGAGAAAATTATCCTCCCCCATATCGATCATGAAGGCCAGCGCCTCTGTCCGGGCGATGTGCTTCAGAAAATCAAAGCCCAATCCTACACCGTGGGAAGCTCCCTCGATGATTCCGGGGATATCGGCTAGGACCACTTCCTTTTCCGAAATGCGAAGCATACCCAGGTTCGGGATCTTCGTGGTAAAGGGATAGGGAGCCACTTCGGGATTGGCGTTAGTCAATTCCTTGAGCATACTGGATTTACCGACGCTGGGAAATCCGACGAATCCGATATCCGCAATAACATTCAATTCCAGAACGATATTCACGGTCTGCCCCGGTTCTCCATCCTGGGCAAAGCGGGGAGCCTGCTGCCGGGAACTGCGAAAGTGCCAATTACCCAGACCGCCCTTGCCGCCCTTTAAAAAGAGCCAGGAATCACCGTCTATGTTTTCGGAAAAATCGTGAAGGATTTCTTCGGTATCACTATCTCTGATGATCGTACCGGGAGGTACGTCTATAACAAGATTCTCCCCGTTCTTACCGTGCATCCGGCGGCCTTTACCGCCTTCGCCGTTACGGGCATGAAGCTTTCTCTTGGTAGCAATATGGGATAGGGTCTTCAGGTTGGTTTTAACCTGAAAGATAACGTTTCCTCCCATTCCGCCGTCACCGCCGTCCGGGCCTCCCTTGGGAACATACTTTTCCCTCCGGAAGGATACACAGCCTGCTCCGCCGGAACCGGAGGAAACCTCAATTGAGGTTTCGTCTACAAAACCTTGGGGCATGGTTACTCAGCTACGATGGAAACGCGCTTTTTACCCTTGCTGAAATTGAAAAGAACACTGCCGTCGCTCAGAGCGAAAAGGGTATGATCCTTTCCGGTTCCCACGTTTTCGCCGGCATGAATTTTGGTTCCCTTCTGGCGTACGAGGATTTCACCGGCCTTGACAATCTGACCGCCGAATCTCTTTACACCCAGCCTTTTAGACTCGGAGTCTCTTCCGTTTTTGGAGCTTCCTCCACCTTTTTTATGAGCCATGTATCCGTCTCCTTTTGAGTCTCATGGTAAACTCATGCGGATAATCCCGCATAAGGTCTCCCAGTCCGCAGAGTAGGAAATCGCAAATGCCGGAATACCAGTCTCTTCCATCGGGATCAATACTTTCTATCTCCGCCCGAAAAAAACCAGCCTTATCCGCGTTAATTTTGACCGTCAAGCCCGGATGGGACTCTATCTGACGGCCGTAGGTTCTGATTAATGCCGACATAGCGGCGCAGGGAACACTGACATTCCCCGGAATCGTTGAAAAGTGCCCTTCCGCTTCCAGGCTGACGATCTGATGGCAGCCGGAGTCTTCGGAAAGCACGACCTGAACGGTCAGCATCAGGTTTAAGCTCCGATGATGTCCTCTACCTTAAGCTTGGTGTACTGCTGGCGGTGACCCTTCTGTCTCAGGTAACCCTTTCTTCTCTTGAACTTGAGAACCTTTACCTTTTTGTCCCTGAAAGCGTCTTCCACAACAGCCTTAACCTTAACACCGGCCACGTAGGGAGCACCCACAGTGGTTTTTTCCCCGTCAGCGACAAGAAGAACCCTGTCAAACTCAACGGCGTCGCCATTCTGGCTGTCAACTTTGTCAACAGTAAGCACAGCGCCTTTCTCGGCTTTGTACTGTTTTCCTTTTATTTCTACAAGAGCGTACATTTTAACATCCTTAACTCTAATTTTTCAGCAGCATAAACAATACTATAATTCTATATATAATGTCAATATACCATAGTATGCCGGCGACCGGACTTGAACCGGTACGGGCCGAAGCCCACGAGATTTTAAGTCTCGGGTGTCTACCAATTCCACCACGCCGGCAGATACCGAACGGTATAGTAACAAAAAGAGCCCCTTTAAGTCAACACCGGCAACGACATATAAGTTCATGCCGGTCTAGGAAAAAATACCGTCCTGTCCTATGATAGGGCCATGTCGTCAAAAAATAAATTATCACGAAAAATAGATAAGGCTATCCTTCAGTTTTCCCTAATAGAGCCGGGAGACAGGGTTCTCCTGGCCGTATCCGGGGGAAAGGACTCCCTCACACTCGCCTATCACCTGATACACAAGCAGAAGGGCTTTCCCATCCCCTTCGAACTGGAAGCTGTCCATATCAAGCCGGACTTTCCCAACGGGGGGGATAACAAAAGCTTCCTGGGGCTTATGGAGGAGTGGGACCTGCCCTGCCGCGTCATAGAAGTGCCCGTACTGGAACGGCTCAAGCCGGGGCGCAAAATGAACTGCTACTGGTGCAGCACCCAGCGCCGTATGGAACTGATCCGCCAGGCGGAGGAACTGAAGTGCAACAAGATCGCCCTGGGCCATCATATGGACGATATCCTGGAAACCTTCCTTATGAATATGGCTTACAAGGGGGAGATGTCCACCATGCTGCCCAAACTCAAGTACGACAATTACCCCTACACGGTGATACGGCCCCTAGCCTACGTGCAGGAATCGGAGATCATCTCCTTCGCCGACGCCATGGGATTTGCGAAGATCGCCTGCACCTGCAATTTCGACACAACCAGCAAGCGGCATCCCGCCCGTGAGGCGATTGACATACTGGCAATCGACAGTTCGGTCAGGGACACCATGTTCCGGGCGCTGAGCAATCCCAATCCCCGGTATATGATCGGGACGGCGGAGAGCCGTGAGGATTGACCGGTTATTATCCATAGTAACCTTTCTGCTGAACAGGGGAACCGTAACCTGTCCCCGCCTGGCCGATGAGTTCGAAGTCTCTGAAAGAACCATTCAAAGGGATATCGAAGCCATTAATCTGGCGGGAATCCCCATTGTTTCGGAAAGAGGCTCCAGGGGCGGATACAGGATCCTGGAGACGTTCGGCCTTTCAAAGCAGACTACGGGAGCGCATGATCTTTCTCATATAAGGCAGGCCATGGAATCCCTGAACTCCGCCCTGGATGATAAGGGAGTATCGGAAACCCTGGAAAAGATCAGGACGGTCAGCAGAAACGATTCGCCCGGCGGGATTCGTATCGACTTCGGGGCGGCAAGGGAGAACGGGGAACTTCAAGGAAAGATAGATCAGCTGAAGCAGTCACTCGAACAGAAAAGGATGGTTACATTCAGATATACCGATGCCGAGGGGCGTGAGAGCAGGAAAACGGTCGATCCTCTGACCATAGAGTACCGTTGGTATTCCTGGTATCTAACCGCCTTTGACAGGAAGAAAAAGGATTATCGCATATATAAAGTAATTAGAATGAGCGATATAGAAACGACAAGATCCCCCCGGCAGATCGAATACGACATCCCCGAGAATCTTTTTGATACGCTTTCCCGCAATGACATGAGGGAAACCATAAGGATAGAGTTCAATTGCCGGAAGTCTTCCCTGGTGGCCGTGAAAGAGTATATCCCAGGAGTAAAAGCCATGGAAACAGACGGGGAGACCTATTCCTGTACGGCTCACGTTGTGACAGGCGAACGCATGTGGTTTGCCTTCATGCTCAGTTTCGGCGATGAAATAGAGATAAAGTCCCCCGAGATGATAAGAGAAAAATTCCTCAATCAATCCCTCAAGATCATGAGTTTGTATAAGAAATAAAGAATCACGACAGTCTGTTGTCGGGTTTCCTGTTCTATCATCAGCTTATATTCCCTTAATGAGAGGTAAAGTAATGATAGAAAGAATTCCAGAAAAAGCCGACAGGGCGCTGCTCTATTTTCATTCAGCCGGGACTGATTCCCGAGAGTTCCTGCCCTTTATTGATATTGTGGAATCATCCCTGGAAAATACATATGTCTGGGCGGGAGACGGAAACATCTCCGGTTCGCCCCTCATGTATGACAATGGGCAATTCGGAGAATCCGGCGAAAGATTCTGGTTCATGTTTCCCATGCAGGATGCTTCCTCGGAGAAGAGTTTCCATAGGAACAGGGAAGCGATGGGAGCCTCTCTTTTGTCCGCCGGAGCGTTTGTGAACAGTCTGGTGGATCAGATAAAGGAAAGGTACGGCCTGTCCACGGAGAAAATAGTGCTGAGCGGTTTCCAGCACGGGTCCGCGTTGGCCCTTGCCGCCGCCATGATGAGAAGATCCGATCCCTTTCGGCAGGTGATCCTGTTCGAACCCTATCTGCTGGAGGCTTTCTACCTTGAAGAAGAGAGAATCGCCCGTGATACGACAGTCCTATGCGTGGATAATGAACATATAAGGGAAAGGACTTTCGCATGGCTCGGCAAGCATACGGACAGGGAATTCTCCCGGATGAGCATGGATGTCCGCAGGATTACAACGGAAAAGGGAGATGATCACTTAAGCATGGAGATGATAGAAAAAGCGGTCGGGGAGCTTGGGAAATGATCCGAGTAATCGTACCCTCCGGATACCCCATAGGCTGAAAACATGAAAACAAGGTAATATAACAACCTTTCCCCGGTAAGGAAACAAACGATTCCCGGTAATACTTTTGTCTCCCGGTGGTAAGGGAAAAATCCGATTCAGCCGCTGACTTTCTCTGACTCAGGGGCTAAGTTCACCAAAACCAGCCCCTGACATTACCAATCCCAGCCCCTAAGCCGGTTTTCCCAATTACGTCCGATGCCCGCTTTCAGCTTTCGAATGTCAGATGGAAAGCCGGATATGGCTGCCCCCGTACATTTCCGTGCGCAGGGCGAAAATCTCGTCGTTCTCCAGATAGTCGTCAAAGGGCATGCGCTTGTCGATGATACCGCCCGGGGTGAATTCGATAATCCGGTTAGCCGCCGTCTGTATAAGCTGATGGTCATGGGAGTTGATCAGAATGGGATAGGGGAAATCGCTTAAGCCCGCATTGAGGGAGGTAATCGATTCCAGGTCCAGGTGGGCCGTGGGCTCGTCCAGAATGAGCACGTTGGCCCCGGAGAGCATCATACGGGAGAGCATGCAGCGTACTTTTTCCCCTCCCGAAAGGACGTTCACCTTCTTCAGGGACTCGTCCCCCGAAAAGAGCATTCTTCCCAGGAAGCCTCTCACATAGGACTCCTCTTCCTCGTCGGAATACTGGCGCAGCCAGTCGGTCATATTGATATCGGAATCGAAGAATTTGGTATTGTCTTTGGGAAAGTAGTTTGTGGTGATGGTAACGCCCCATCGGTACTCTCCGCTGTCCGGTTCCATCTCACCGGAAAGGATATCGAAGAGAACCGTCTTGGCCAGATTATTCGGCCCCACAAAGGCGATCTTATCGTCGTTCTCTATATTAAAGGTAAAATTGTCCAGAACCTTTTCCCCGTCGATGGCCTTGGTAAGGCCTTCCACTTCCAGCACCATCTTGCCCGGTTCCCTTTCCGGCTTGAACGCCACGTAGGGGAAACGGCGGGAGGTCTGGGGCAGGTCGTTGAGCTCCAGTTTGTCCAGCTCCTTCTTCCGGCTGGTGGCCTGCTTGGAACGGGCCGCATTGGAAGAAAACCGGGAGATGAACTCCTTGAGCTCCGCCGCCTTGGCTTCGGACTTCTTCTGCTGCTCTTTGCGGAGCTTGGCAGCGAGCTGGCTGGCCTTCCACCAGAATTCATAGTTACCCGTATAGAGGCTGATCTGCTGAAAATCGATATCCGCAATGTGGGTGCACACCTTATTCAGGAAGTGGCGGTCATGGGAGACCACGATCACCGTGTTGCTGAACCGGTAGAGGAAGTTCTCCAGCCAGGTAATGGATTCCAGGTCCAGGTGGTTGGTGGGCTCGTCCAGGAGCAGCACATCCGGATTACCGAAGAGAGCCTGGGCCAGAAGGATGCGCACCTTCAGGTTATCCTCCAGATCGCCCATCTTCTTTTCGTGGAACTCTTCCCCTACGCCCAGTCCGCTCAGGAGGGAAGAGGCTTCGCTTTCCGCTTCGTATCCGCCCATGTCGGCGAACTCCCCTTCCAGCTCGGCCACCTTCATGCCCTCTTCGTCGGTCATGTCCGCCTTGCTGTATAGATACTCCCGTTCCTTCATGATCTCGTACATCTTCTTATGGCCCCGGATAACCGTGTCCAGAACCTGAACCTCGTCATAGGCGAAGTGGTCCTGTTCCAGTACGGTCATTCTTTCGCCGGGAGGCAGAATAACATCGCCCGAGTCGGCTTCCTGATCGCCGGAAAGAATCTTAATGAAGGTGGACTTTCCCGCTCCGTTGGCGCCGATGAGGCCGTAGCAGTTGCCCGGGTTGAACTTGATATTGACATTCTTGAAAAGTACGCGTTTTCCAAAGGAAAGGCTTATATTAGATACGGTAAGCAATGATTTCTCCTGAATTTGTGCATGAGGAAAGACGGATAGCCAGAGGAATCCGTCCCGATTAACTTATTATTCTTTTTTTCAGTTTGCCTTGTCAAGGGATAGAACCGGGATTGGCGGGCTACTCCCGGTAGAAAAGCATTTCCCCTTCCCCGCTCGCCTCTTCGTTATAGCGGTACCCCATGATCTCCCACTCTTTCAGGGTATCCCTATCCCTGACCCTTTCCTCCAGAATACGGCGAGCCATCCGGCCCCGGGCCATCTTCGCATAGGTTCCCACAGTGACGAGACGCCCCTTTCTCATCTCTTTGAAATTAACCGTGATCAGGGGGGCGGCCAGCTTCTTCCTGTCCAGGACCCGGGAGAATTCACCGGAAGCCAGATTCAGGACCGCCTTATGCCCCCCCCCTTCCAGCTCCTTATTTATAAAGGAGGTGACCGGCTCCCGCCAGAAATCCGTCAAGGAACACTTTTCCTCCGGCTCAAGGGGAATTTTCATATCCAGCCGATAGGGCTCGATCCAATCCCCGGGCCGCAGGCAGCCGTAGAGGGCCGAGAGTATCCTCAGGTGGGCCGATGCAAAATCCAGGGAGGAATCATTCAGAGTCAGGGGATCAATATTTTGAAAAACGGCCCCCCTATAGGCGAAAAGAGCCGGACGGACAGGATTACCGGGGCTTCCGAAAGCCCGGTTCATAAGGACCGTTTTTTCAGCAAGATCTTCGCTGACTCTCATAAGGGAGGCGATTTCTCCGGTATTCCGTTCGCGCAGGCAGGTATGGTTCAGGAATTCCGCCTCTTTCTGAAAGGGGGGAACCGTCCCGGATGAGAGCATATCGGGAAAGGGGTTTGTGAAGTCCATTGTTTTTGCCGGGGAGATCAGAATAATCATGTCGCTGAATGATACCTGAAAAGAGAGTTCCCGCCTATCCTATTTCTCGATCCGATTCCGTCCCTTCTTCTTGGCCACATAAGGAAGCTGGTCCGCCAGCTCATAGGCGACTGGGAGAGTTCCAGTATGCTCGAACTGGAGCCGTACTCGGCAATATTCAGCCCTATCTTCTCATACTCCTCGGAGATCCTCATTATGCCTCTGAATCTTCTGGGCCGCCCCAGGCCCAGTGGCCGAACAGGGGATAAATGAGGGCGGATGTGATATAGGACATGATAAGATAGGTACTGAACTTCGTCCCCTCCGCGATGACACTTCTGCATATCCGAATATCCGAGTTATATGCCGCAAAAAAGACCACGGGGAAGGGAATTATGCTATCAAAGCGTCAAATCGGGTACTTTCAATGAAGGATTTTGCATTAATGCAGCTTTCTCCTATTTGCCGGATAGGGCTCCCACACGGAATCCGGCAGAGATGTCCAGGGCCGGAAGGAATTCCCCGTCCATGAAAAATCCTCTGAGAGCCGCCTTGCCGGAAAAACCGGTGGGATGCCCCTGGGCGCCCACGGCCAGGATACATCCCAACACCAGAATTACCACTAAACAGGATCTTTTCATATGATTCTCTCCTTTTCCTATTGCACAGAACATCAGTTCGGCATTGAAAGCATTATAGAAAAGGTAAAGAGTCTTTTTAATTGGTGAAACTACGTATTTTTCACAGGATAGAGCAGGTCCCGGAAACAGGAAGCGAGCTGGTATCTGTTATTCAGTTTCATTTTATCCAACAGACTTCCCGCATGGGCTCCCACGGTCCGCTCCGAGATATCCATCTGGCAGGAGATTTCCGAATAGGACATGCCCCGGACCAGGGCCGAAAAGATACGGATTTCCGAGGGTGTCAGGGATTTCAGCTGTTCTTCGGGAATTCCCGTTGTCTTCGCCATAAGACCTATGAGCGAATCAAAGGCCTCGGCACTCTGTATTTCGGCGTATTTCCCCTGCAGAAAGGGGGTCAACCGGGAAGCGAAATAGGTCATACGGTAGATCTCGTCCCCGGAGTATCCCCATTTCATACGGTTCTGACAGATCTTAATCATCCCCCAGCCGCATCAGAGGATGCTGCCTTGCATAATAGTTATAGGCGGGCAATGTGCGCAGGGCCTCATCCATGTAATAGTCATACATGAGGGTCGCGGTCACTTCCGCCGAAGGAAGGGAGACCTCGTTGTATGCGGGATTCTCACCGCCCACGATTCTGTCCAGCATATGCACTATCCCATGGGCGACCCGGTCCCAGGAGGAGCATTCATCAAGTTCCCCCAGGATTCGAAAGACCGTTTTCTCCAGGGTCGGGGAGGGACGATTATGAGCCATCGGGGTTACGGGCGATTATTTTTTTCTTAGTATGAATCCGCAGTTTACGGGAGATGTTCTGCACGTGCTTCTCAACGGTCCTCGTGCTGATATTCAGCGCAGCGGCGATTTCCCGGTACATGCGGCCCCGAAGCATATGAAAATATACCTCTTTCTCCCGGGAACTGAGACAGGTAAGATCTCCCCCCGGGTCAATGCGATCCCTAACATCGGGCAATAGGAGAGTGGGACCGGTGCCGGCCTCCAATAAGGATGCCGATTTTACCCGATCCAAACGGTAGCCCATATCCCGCCAGAATTGTTCCCAGGCGTAGTATTTTTCTCTATTGGTCCTCATTCTTTTCCTTCATACTGTCTGGAAATGAATTGGGCCGTCCCCTTTCAGGACGGCCTGTTGATGGATGGAGAAAGAGTTACATCTCTATGCCGTACTCTTTCCCGTAATTCTCCACCACAAAGTCGATATCCTTATCTCCCCGTCCGCTCAGATTCACCAGAATGGATTGGCGGGGTTTCTCGGAGGCGAGCTTGCAGGCGTAGGCCACGGCGTGGGCGCTTTCCAGGGCGGGGATTATCCCTTCCAGTTTGCTCAATTCGAAGAAGGAATCCAGGCAATCCTTATCGCTGGCCGTCACGTAATTCACCCGGCCCAGATCCTTGAGCATGGAGTGTTCCGGACCGACGCCGGGATAATCCAACCCGCTGGCGATGGAGTACACCGGGGCCGGCTCGCCCTTCTCGTCCTGCAGGTTATAGCACTTGAAACCGTGGATCATGCCGGGGGTCCCCTTTGTCATGGTAGCGGCATGCTCCCCCAGATTCAGGGATTTTCCCGAAGGCTCCACCCCGTAGATAGCGCACTCCTCATCCTCGATAAAGGCCGAAAAGAGGCCCATGGCATTGGATCCGCCCCCCACGCAGGCTACCACGTTGTCCGGCTGTTCCCCGGTCATGTCAAAGTACTGTTCCTTCGCTTCCACCCCCACGACCCGCTGAAAATCCCGGACCATCATGGGAAAGGGATGGG
>JAFGPQ010000290.1 GCA_016936115.1 Spirochaetales bacterium
ATATGGCGCCGGTCGATCTCCTCTTTCCCCTCCTTCAGGACCACCTCTACCCCGTAGAGGGCCGGGTCCCCCCGTCCCTCCCACAGGCGTGGATTCTCCAGGGTCATCTCGAAGAGGACCCGGTCTTCCTTAACCTTCTGCTTTTTTCTGATCACCCGCTTGCCCTCCGGGGAGATCAGAACGCAGCGGCAGGTCAGATCGGGTCCCTCTGCGGGACGGGTCAAGAGGACTTCCACCTCGAAATCGACCCTTTTACGGGTAAGTTTTTTCTGCCGGACGTAGACCCCTTCCGAACCCCGGTCGTCCAGGGAAATGCGGGAGGAACCCGCTTCGATCAGACGGGCGGGACGGTAGAGGCCGCCCATGAAGGCGAAATCCGCCATGAGAGGGTAGATATCCTCCCGGTGGGAGTTATCCACGGTCAGGCTCAGGGTGTTGTTCCCCGACCGGAGTAAGGGGGTTATGTCAAAGCGGAAGGTCGAGAATCCCCCCCGGTGCTCCCCCGCGGGCCTGCCGTTTACCGAAAGCCGGGCCAGGGAGGCGGCCCCTTCGAATTCCGCATAATAAACCCGGTCCGGTTGGGGATTCAGGGAGATCCCGCACTCATAGAGACAGGCTCCCCGGTAGTAGGCGGCCCCCTCTTCGGCCCGGTTCCAGCAGTGGGGCAGGGTAATCTCTTCGCTGCGGCCCTCCTTTGTGAAGCGCCAGCGGTTCAGGGGCGTTCCCGTCATGGGATCCTCCCTTCCCTCAGGGACCGGGGCCAGAGAACGCGGTAGGCCAGAAAGGAGGCGAAGAGGCACAGGGCGGGGATACCCAGGGTCAGCATCTTGATCCCGGCCAGAGTTTCCGGGGTTTGTATGATGCGAGTCCCATTATATCCGGTCCAGCCCAATCCCGCTCCGGCCAGGAATCCCGCCGCCGCCTGTCCCGCCTTGCGCACGAAGCTGTAGGCGCCGTAGACGGTACCCTCGCTTCGTTTTCCGGTCTGTTCCTCCTGAAAATCAATGCTGTCCGAAACCAGAGCCCATACGGTCATATGGGGAATCATGAGAAACAAGTAAGCCCCCAGGCCGACCCCCAGATAAATGAAAGGCCGGGAGGGAAGCAGCAGAAGAATTAACCAGCAGAATGCCGAAAAAAGAGCGGCCCAGGCGGAACTGCGCACCGTACCGAAACTTCTGACCAGGCGGGGAATCAGGGGGGCTGCCGCCGCCGCAGGGATAACCGCCAGGATTCCCGCCCAGGACATGAGCTTCAGGGCGTCCAGATTCTCACGAAAGTAGTAGATGTTCATGGCCCCGTTTACCATGAGCCCTGTCTGCAGGGCCACCGAAGCCAGGGATACGGCAAGAAAGGGGCGGTTCTTCAGAAGTCCCGGCGACCCAAAGGGGGATGGTACGGACTCTCCCGGCTCCGGGAGGGGCATCTCTGTGGTATTGAAGTAGGAGATCAGATAGAAGAGGAGCGATGCCCCGGAGGTGATCCCAGCCGCCAGAAGGTAGGCCAGGGCCTCCTGGCCGGTATAGCGTAAAAGCAATAAGGGAATGAAAATGCGGGGGATCAGGGTGCCCCCCAGACTGCCTATGCCCCGGGCGACGGAGAGACCCGCCCGCTCCACAGGATTATCCGTCATGACCGATGCCAGGGAGCCGTAGGGAATGTTCACGAAGGTATAGGTCATGCCCCAGCTGATATAGGTGGCATAGGCCCAGAGCAGCTTTTTCCCCGTATCCCAGCCGGGGGGAGCCCAGAACAGGAGCAGGGCCGCCGCCGCCACGGGCCAGCTGCCCCGGAGCAGATAGGGGCGGAACTTCCCTTTGAGCCGTCCCTTTCTCTGATGATGACGGAACAGGCGGTCCGCGGCCATGCCCATGAGGGGATCGTTGATCCCGTCCCAGATACGGGCCGCCAGAAAGAGGGTTCCCGCCGCGGCGGCGGTGATGCCCAGAACATCGGTGAAGTAGGAGAGAAGAAAGGAGGAGGAGAGGCCGAAGGTCAGGCTGTTCGCCAGATCCCCCGCCCCGTAGCCCGCGTAATGGCGTTTCTTTAGATGTTCCCTCAAAATATTTTTCCCCCGGAGGGGTCAGTATTATCAGAGGAAAGTAAAAATCAGGTTAATTTCCTCTAAAAAGCGGAATCAAGTGTCGAACCGATCCGGTTCCCTGTCCTTTACCTTATCCAGAACCTTCAGAAATCTATCCTTTGAACCGGATTCACCCCTATTCTTTATATAGGTTTCTGTTTCGAGGGCCGTAATTTTCTCGGCGATGGCAGAAGCGATAAACTGGTTTATGGATACATGGTCATCGAAGGGATCTTTTAGAATCGGTCGCCAGAGGTAGAATATTTCCGTTTGATTTCCTATGGAACAGATATAGTCAATAAAATCCTTGATATCACTCTTTGACAAACCTAATGTGTCATTATGATTTGTAAGAATGGCTTCATACTCAAGAATCAAGGGTACAGAGATCCCAACTTCAAAAATGTTCTCAGGAAGCTTTTTATAGTTGAAAGGATTTTCCTCTGCTTGACCTCAGACCTGAGAAAATAACATTTGCATCTATGACAACTCGATCTCTCATGGTATTGAATATGATACTATAATTGATCGGAGTGGTCCATCATTCATTAATATGTAGGTTATTCCTGCAGCGGCCTGATGCGCTCCCAGAAGTCGGGAAAGGATTTGGACACGCATTCCGGATCGTTCATCTCCTGGTTCGCTACGGCCAGGCCCGCCACGGCGAAGGCCATGGCGATGCGGTGGTCGTTGTAGGGATTGATACGGGTTCCGTGGAGCTCCCCCGGTGTTCCGTTCACGTAAAGGCTGTCTTCGTCATAACGCACCTTCCCCCCCATGGCTTCCAGATTTGTTTTGATCGCTTCCAGCCGGTCGCACTCCTTGAACCGCAGCCGGCCCACCCCGGTAAAGACCGACTCCCCGTCGGCGAAGGCTGCGGCCACCGCCAATGAGGGAATCATGTCGGGAATGTCGGTCCCGTCAGTGCGGATGGCCCTGAGGGGGCCCCCGGTCAGGATCACATCATCCCCGTCCCACTCGGCGGCGCAGCCCATTTCTTTCAGCAGGGGCAGAATCGCCCTGTCCCCCTGCACGGAATCCCGGTTCAGCCCGGTCACCCGGATCTGCGAC
>JAFGPQ010000291.1 GCA_016936115.1 Spirochaetales bacterium
AGTCTTCAATCATGAAGGAGACGCGGCTTCACTCACGGCGCCAAACAGGGGGGAGGCTCTTTTTTTCGAGCGGCTGCATCGTCTCTGGGTCGGTCGAGTTTCCCTCTCCTTCCGTCTCAGCGAAGAACTTCTGGACAGAATGGATGATCCCGCCTATCGCAAACTGCTCATAGAAAAGGGTATGCTATTCCCCTCCGATGAGATAATCTGGGATCCCCATGTGAGCTCAGCCCGGGAGGATTATAGAAGCCTGGAAGCATTTCTCAACGAGTGGAATGAAGCGAAGGGAAGGGAGCAGCCCTTTCTCTACTCCATGGGGCGTCAGGAAAAGAGCATTCCCTTTTTATGGGATAGAGCGGAATACGTCATGATTGAAGCCTACGATTTCTCGGGCAGGCATTCCACCCGGGAGAATGCGGAAGAAGCGGTTGAAAACTTCATTCTGCGCCGGGGGGAAAAAGCGGAAAATCTGATTTTGGGAATCCCTCTGTACGGAAGAAAGTTCAAAAGCTCCGACCCGGATTACTGGATACGGCAGATCCCCTACTCAGAGATTGTGGATACCTATCATCCTGAACCGGATGTTAATGAAGTTGATAATTACTATTTCAACGGCCCTCTCATGGTCAGAGGAAAAACAGAAATGGCCCTGACAAAAAAAATGGGAGGAGTCGCCCTCTATCCCATTGAATGGGACAGTCGGGGCACCTCCTCCCTCAGAGACACTGTCGAATCCCTTATGCGGTAAACTCTTTTATCCTACGGGCCAGCTCGCCGGCCGCTTCTTCTACCTGAGCCAGGTTTTCCTCATTGGGACAGCCCTGAAATTCCACGCTGTCCATGATATCCCAGCCCGCTTTCTCAGTCCTTGTCCGGAAATCCTTTTCCGCACCTCCGACCCATCCGAAGGAACCTACCCGAAGGACTTTTTTATTCTTGACTTTCTTTATCATCAGATCCTCAACCACCTGTGCCATGGGGGGGAACATCTTGTATTCATAGGTGGGCATAGCCAGTACCAGTCCCGCCGCCCTCCAGGAAGCTGCCAGTATATGTCCCAGATCATCCTGGGGTACGCGGAAAACCTTTACGTCCAATCCTTCCTTTTTGATGCCCCGGATAAGGGGAGCCACAGCCTTTTCCGTATTGCCGTACATGGAAGCCCAGACAAGGCAGACTTCGGGCTCAGCAGGACCATTGGCATAGGAGGCATAACGTTTGTAGTCATTAATGATTCTCTGAGGTTCTTTCCTCCAGACTATTCCGTGGGAAGGGGCAATCACCTTGATTTCCAGATCGGCAATCTTCTTAATCGCCTTGTCAACGAACAGGGAGAAAGTGGCCACGATATTTGCATAATACCGCAGAGCCTCTTCTTCATAGAAAACGGCTCTTTCCTCGGAAAGCTGATCATCGAAGACCGCATCTTCCACTGTGCCGTAGGAACCGAAGGCGTCACAGGAAAAAAGGATTTTCTCCGATTCCAGATAGGTGGCCATCGTCTCGGGCCAATGTACGTTGGGCACCATGTAAAAGGTCAGTATCTGGCCGCCGCCGAGGTCCAGGGTATCCCCGTCCTTCACGCTGTCCACACGGTCCGCGGGAATGGAGCAGAACTGATCAAGAAGGGGCACGGCCTTTTCGGAACAAATAAAGCGGGCTTTTTTATTAGTTTTGGCAAAATCCCTGAGCATGCCCGAATGATCAGGCTCCATATGGTTCACGATGATATAATCAAGCTGATCCGGTGAAATACCCGCCTGCTCGATCTGCTGAGCCAGAGAATCCATGAGAGTACATGTCTCCTGAGTCATATCGATCAGGGCTTTCTTCTCTCCCATGACGAGATAACTGTTAATGCTCACCCCGTTGGGAACAGGCCAGAGACCTTCGAAAAGGTATCCTTTCTCATTAATATTGACCCCCAGTCTGTATACGGGGCCGTTCATTTTGGTTATATTCATGGCGAATCACTCTCCTTTAAGTATTATTTTATCTATTTCGCGGGAAAAGGAAAAGTCGAATTCCCGGTTTTTCTCTTCACTCCTGCTCTTTTTTCTGTAACGGGTGACCGATCCTGAATTATAGAGCACTTCCATAAGGTTACGCTCTTCTATACGCTTTTTCAACCATTTCCGCTCAAAGACCTTTCCCTCGAAATTCATTGTCAGAATTTCACGGTCAACCGATTTTTCGGCGAGGAGAAAATCTTTAGTCAGCACCATATCCCCGGGCAGAACCCCCTCAAGGATATAATCATCTGCCCTGTCCTTACCCTCTGAGACGACCATATGGGAAATTCCCGGGGATTCTTTTTCGGGCATTGTACGGTTTGAGACGAAAACGCCCCTTATTTTCCTGCCGGACAGAACCAGTTCGGATATACGGCGGGCAGTAATCTCCCTGACAGCCGCAGGACAGGAGTCGCTGTCAATCCAAACCGTCACAACCCTACCCCTTTTGCCTGACCGTGGACCAGAATACCCTTCCCTCACCGGATAGGGTGACTTTACCGCTGTTCCAGGGTATGAAAAAAGAGTCCCCCCGGCGGGCTTCCAGGGAAGTGCCCCCGGAGCCGATACGCAGAGTCCCCTCAAAGACAAGAAGAATGGCGGCCTCATTATCCGTATCCAAAAGAAAATCCTGATTTATGGTTTTTTCTCCCAGACGGAATTCCTCCACCCCGGAAAAGAAGTAATCCCTATTCTCTTTCTTCAGGATCTTCACGGGGGAGTACTCGAATCGAACGATTTTCTCCAACTCATTCATATCCATAAACTTGGGAGTCAGTCCTCCCCGCAGAACATTGTCTGAATTGGCCATCAGCTCAATCCCGACACCGCTCAGGTAGGCATGCAGTTCTCCCGCGGGAAGGTACAGAGCTTCCCCTTCCTTCAGCTCTATCAGATTCAGAAAAAGGGGCGACAGGGCTGATATATCACCGGGATAGTGGTTCATAAGTATTTTCACCCACCGGTTTTCCGCTGAAGAATCATCAAGAGAAGTGGCTGCTTCGAGAAGAAGATCTTTCTCCCTCTTATCAAGCCCCATGAGACGCAGATAAAAATCCTTGATTTCCTTCCCGGTAAAAAGATCCAGCCCGGGGACTTCCCCCAAAAGCCGGAAGTTCTCTTTTATCTCATCGAGACTCCGGAATCCTTTCATTGCCGTATAGGGAGTTACGGCGCAGATAATCTCCGGTTTATGATTATTGTCACGGTAATTCCGGTTAAAGGCATCCAGGGGGATTCCCCTATCATTTTCCCGGGCATATCCTTCCTGAGCCTGCTCTTTCGAAGGATGGACCTGTATCGATAGGGGGGCTTCTACGGCTAGGACCTTGAAGAGAAAGGGCAGTCTCCCGTAGTGTGCGTAGACCCTCTCGCCCAGCAGGTCGGCTCCTTCTGAACGGATGATTTCATCCAGGGGGGCATCATCGTTTACCCTTCGGGAAGGCGCCTTGGGATGGGCTCCCATCCATAATTCGGCCCAGGGCTGATTTTTAGGATTTTCCTCTCCCAGAAAGTGGGGTAGCCAATCCTTTTTTCCCCACTCATAGTTTTGCACGCTGTTTTTCAGTTTAAACACGGCCTCTCCTGCTTTTTTTGAGACGATTTTTGTAAAGTTCCCAGAATTGCCACTGCAGTACCGGAATCTCTTTGATATTCTCCCGGGAAATACTGTAGCAGAGGCAGGGTGTATCGCCGGCTATTCTAATTTCAGTGGAGATTCTATCCTGATTCTTCATGAGTGTCAAAACCGATGCCAGACCGAAAATCCCTCCCTTACCGAGATCATCCACAGGCTGATCATCAAAATAGAGGGTAAGATTCCCCTTGCGGATGATAAAGAGTCTGTCATCGTCCTCGGGAATGGTCCAGTTCCCCGGAAGGGTATTCTCATCCATGGCATCTACAAGATGATTCAGCTGCATATAGGAGAGTTCATTGGCCACTTTGGAATGATCCAGAATGAAATGCCTTTTTTCCTGCAGCAGCATGAGCACATCGCTCAGACGGGAGCGGTTGATAAAATGAAGAAAAAGGGAGGAGGGAATCTTCAGAGCGGTCATATAGCAGCTCGTACGGTAGGTCCCTTCCAGGGCGGAATTCCTGAGTACTTCCATTTCTCCCAAAAGGCTCCCCGCGGATCGGGTACTGATCAGATCCCGTTCGGAATTGATATACTCCACGAATCCGGAAAGGACAAGATAGACGCAGTCCGGGATTTCATCGTTCCCTATGAGTATGGTTCCGGGAGGAAAGGTGATGCGGTGGGAATTCATGAGCAGTTCCCTGTCCTGGAAGGGAGTCTGGGGGAAATAGTGATTAAGCAGCATTCTCCCGTAGAGTTCCGTATAGTCTACCCGGGCGGGAATAAGAATATCCTGCTGCCCGAATACGGCATTATTGCCGATCTCCTTCTCCTTGGGGGTCAGCTTCCAGTCCGTATGGCTGATAAGTATTTTCCTGCTGGGATCCTTTCTGAAATCGGCGGCGTTGCCATGGACGAAGCCCTTGCCGCAGTCCACCTTCTTGAGATCGCACTCCCTGGTGTATCCGTCCCAGATTTTATTGAAAAACTCCCGGCTGATTCCCATCCCCGGTTCGGAAGAAACAACCTTTTCCAGGACGTCATATCCTATAATATCCGCCAGATGGCCGTATACGGCTTCTCCGTACTCCCCGAAAGCCCGAAAATAGAAAATCGTCGTTTCCAGCGGATGGGGAGAATATAGGGGTTTCACATCCAGCCCGTTAATATCATTCCAGCTGTCCATGGTCAGATCATGGATTTTAAAAAAAGTCCCGAACGCCTCTTCGTCCGTATCGGTCAGGGCGGCGAATTTCTTTTGTACCGTATGGCGTACAGCCTTAGTGGCATAGTAGTTGATTTTGTGTCCCGTCTGAAAAAGAGAAGTCAGTCCGGCGAAATGGTCGTCATGGGCATGAGTCTGAAAGATTCCGTCGATCTGGCTGTTGCAGATTCCCAGACTTGTAAGGATTTTATCGATATGGGGACCCGCATCGATGAGATAAATCTTATCCTGAAAGGTGATGATAGACCCCATGCAGGACCGGGTTTCATCCCATCCGTTACCCTCCCCGCAGTGTACCACAGAGAAATACTCCCGATTGATTTTATGATACCCCAGATCGAAGGTGGTGCCGTACTCCTCATCCTCCTTCAGATTAAGATCCACAGAAACGGACTCACCCTTGTAGGAGATAATATAACGGTTGATATCTTCCCTTTTGATGGTGACCCCGTTACGGATTTCCCTCTCCTCATTCTCGATGACGAGACCGTCTATCAGTTCGTTGGTACTGGTCACCCGGCCGCTGTGAAAATGATGTTTCAAATGCCAGTGGGCTTCCAGCTCCTCCCCCTCGAAATCGGCCTCCCTTAATTCTTCCAAGGTGCATAAACCCGTATTGCCCCTGAAAATATAGTTCTGCTGCCCCAGCACCTGCTCCATGGTTCCCATGATCAGGGGTCTTTTGCCGTCCCGGCTGTTGGGATGGCCGGGTATACCCATACCCTGCTTATATATCATATGTAGAACGGGAAACTCTGAAAGATTGCAGAAGCTGCCGTTCTGGGTCGCAAGATCTGAAAGCAGTATGACGTTGGGGCCGTATTCGTAGTAATGCCCCTCAATCTCTGAAGTCTTGAGAAATCCCCGGGCTTTCAAATGTTTAATACTGTCCATCGGAGCACCGCACAGGATTCTGAGATCCGCTTCCTTGATCTCGACCCATTGTATTCCGGTGGCTACAAAATATTTCTCAATCATAGAATAAATATAGTTTATTTTTTTTGATTTTTACACTACATTTCTTTTATATGGAGAAAATCTATAGCACGGACAGAGATATTTGCGGCTCTTTTTTACGAGAGTCGAATCCGGATTCCCCCTTTTTCCCCGATTTTCCCAGAGATTTCATGGATATTGTCCCCACTCTTTTTGATAAGGGAGGGGCATTCAGCCCTCTCCTCTTAAGGGATGCGGCGAAATCCTACGGCGATACTTTTTTTGTTTTGGCGAAATCGGAAAAACGGGAATCCCGCTATCTGGGTATCGCCGGTCTGCTGACCAGCGAAGGTGAAGAGTATGATTCTTTACTCTGGAGTGGATTCTACGATGCCTTCTACCCTATTCGGGCTCTTCTTGTAGAATCATTTCAAAGGGATGAACGGGCCCGGCTATTTAACGAAATCTTCAAAAAGCTGACCGGAGACCCCCGTCAGGTTATCCGAGAGAAAGCTTTTAAACGCATAAAAAAGGATTTCTCCGATCTATTCTCTTTTCGGATTAATAATTTCACCGTAGAAGAACAGTACCGCCTGCTAATGTTTCTGGACGGGAACACGACTCACGACTTTCAGTTGCTTTGCGATTTTCTTACCGAGGACAACAAAGATCTCTCCTCCCGGGCATTGTTCCGCCTTCAAAAAGACCGTCTGGGGAAACCCCTTATCTGGCCGGAGAGTTCCCGGGACCTGAATCTTATACGCTACCATGAGCTTCCCCGCTTCTGCCAGAATCATCTGGAACAGTTCTCCCAGGTCTTCGCCCTTCTAAACGACAGGACACCTCCCATACTGACAGCCCAGTTTATCACCGAATTGATCAGCTCTCCCTACAAAGATGAGCTTCTTTCCCTCTACGAAGGGGGAATTGAGCTGATTGGAAAAATGTGCAATAGCCGGGTTCCCGAACTGATCAACAGCTTCTTCAATAACGGGGATGTGAAGGAGCATCTCGGCCCAAAGCTGGCCCGTCTATTCACAAAAGCAAATCAGTACTTCTCCGCTCCCCTTCTGGAGCGTTACTACAAATCAGAGGAGAACGGTACCGTTAAAAAAGCCCTGCTCAAGGCGGGTGAAGCCTTCTCCTTCCCTTTCATCCCCGAGGGGGCCCGTTGAAAGTTTACGAACTGACCGAACTGATCAAGCGGCGCCTTGAGGAGGACTTTTCCCTCGTCCAGGTGGAGGGGGAAATATCCAACTACCGTCCCTCCAGCACAGGGCATGTCTATTTCTCACTCAAGGACGAGAAAGCCCTGATTTCGGTTGTCCTCTTCCGATCCCAGGCGTCCCGGCTCAGCTTTATTCCCCGGGACGGCCAGCTTGTGCAGCTGACGGGGAGAGTTTCCGTTTACCCTCCCAGGGGTAACTATCAGATCATCTGCCAGACCATGATACCCGCGGGGGAAGGCAACCTTCTGCAGATTCTGGAGGACAGGAAAAGACGCTTCGACGCGGAGGGCCTCTTTGAGGAATCACGGAAAATGCCTCTGCCCTTCTTCCCCGAAAGAATTGCCCTGGTCACTTCCCCCACGGGAGCCGCCCTGCGTGATATGCTCCAGGTTCTGGATCGTCGCCAGGCTGCGGCCCGTATTATCATCTTGCCCGCTCCGGTTCAGGGGAACGGGGCGGCGGAAATCATCTCCCGTCAGATAAGGCGGGTGAACGAGTACGAGCTGGCCGATGTGATCATAACGGGCCGGGGCGGCGGTTCCCTTGAGGATCTTCTTCCCTTCTCAGAAGAGTGCGTGGTCAGGGCAATAGCCGAATCGGAAATCCCCGTCATCAGCGGCGTGGGCCATGAAATCGATTTTTCCCTGGCCGATTTTGCCGCCGATTATCGGGCGCCTACCCCGTCTGCCGCAGCTGAGATCGTTTCGGCCCGGGCTTCTGAAATCAAGGAAAGGATATGCCTGTATAGGTCTTTCCTGACCGAGGAGATGGAAAAACGTCTGGAAAGGCTCAGACTGATAATAAAACCCTTTTCCCCGGAGGAACTGGAAAGAAGTTTCTACATCTATCTGGAACCGTTACTAATGAAACTGGACGATGAGAAGGAAAGGCTTACCCGGGCCTTGAAGGAGAGGCTGGAGGAGCAACAGCATGCGCTGGCCCTGCTTAAAAAAGATCTGGAAGCCAGTTCCCCCCTCGCCCTTTTGGAACGGGGCTTCACCCGTGTTACCGATTCCCGTGGCAATACGGTGTTTAACAGCAATGCACTTGCCCCGGGAGAAAACGTCTCCCTCCGATTTTTCAAGGGACGGGCGGAGGCGGAGATCAAGGAGATTGGAAAATGAAGAATTTCGAAGAGAAGATGACACGCCTCGAAGAGCTGAGCCGGATCATAAAGGACAGGGAAACTCCCCTTGATAAGGCGGTCGCCTCCTTTGACGAAGGAGTAAAACTGGCGGCTCAGCTGGAGAAGGAACTGCAGAAAGTAGAAAAGAAAGTGGAAATCCTTCTGAATGAGCCGGAACCCCAGAAAGGAGAGGAACCGGAGCTGGGCCTTTTCGACCAGTAGGAATAGTTTACTTTGTATAGAATCTCTGCTATTCTATCAGCTATGATTGATGAAAGAATGCAGAATAAAATAGACCGGATCCTGGCGAGGCATAAAGAGCTGGAAGCCTCTCTGGGCGATCCCGATATCGTCAAGGATCAGAAAAAATACAAGGAAGTGATGCAGGAGTTCTCCCATCTCTCCGATCAGGTCGATTGCCATAGCAAATACATAGACGCCCTTTCCCAGTACAATGACGCGGTGGAACTCTCCGAAATGGAAGAGGACGCGGAGATGAGGGAGATGGCCGAGGAAGAAGCGGCATCCCTAAAGGAGAAGGCGGAACGGCTCTTTTCCGATTTGAATGTTCTTCTTGTGCCCCGGGATCCCCTGGACGGCAAAAACATCATCATGGAAATCCGCGCCGGAACCGGTGGGGATGAAGCGGCTCTCTTCGCGGCGGATCTTTATAAAATGTACAGCCGTTACGCCGAGAACAAGGGCTGGAAATCGGAAATCATGGAAGCCAATGAGACGGGAATAGGCGGATTCAAAGAGATTATCTTTTCAATCAGCGGCAAAAGTGTTTACGGTGATCTGAGATATGAGTCGGGTGCCCATCGTGTGCAGCGTGTGCCCGAAACCGAATCGGGCGGACGTATCCATACTTCCGCCGTGACCGTGGCCGTACTCCCAGAAGCAGAGGATACGGATATAGAGATCCGTCAGGAAGACCTCCGCATCGACGTGTTCCGTTCATCCGGTCCGGGAGGACAGAGCGTCAACACCACAGACTCCGCCGTACGGATCACCCATATTCCCACGGGAGTCATCGTAACCTGTCAGGATGAAAAATCGCAAATTAAGAATAAAGCCAAGGCACTTCGTGTTCTCAAGGCCCGTCTTTTCGAGGCGGAGGAAGAGAAAAAGAACGCCGAACGGGCCGCCAACCGGAAGAGCCAGGTAGGGACCGGGGACAGATCGGAGCGGATCAGGACCTATAACTATCCTCAAAACCGGGTGACCGATCACCGAATCAATCTGACTCTGTATAAACTGGAAGCAATCATGCTGGGGGATCTGAGAGAAGTATTCGACGCCCTGAAGCTGAACGCCCAGGAAGAGGCTCTGGAAGATTAAATTGACTAGCCTTCTATGCGGAAGGCCAGCATCTCCTCTTCCCTGAAAACAAAGTATCCCTTCACAAACCATCCCTTGAGCATAAGGGGGATCCAGTACTGGTCATCCTCCCACATCCTGTCGTATGGAATGGCCTTCTCATCAACCCAGAAGGGATCCGCTTCCACGGTGCTGCCCGGTTCTCCCCGGAAATCATCCGCCAGAAAAACATGCCCCTTCAGTTTGTATCCGTCGGTGAACTGAAAATAAAGTTCCGCCCCTTTTTTCAGATTCAGAGGCGTCACCAAAACTTCCTCTTCCGTTTCCCGGATGGCCCCTTCCAGGGGTGTTTCACCCCTCTCGATACGTCCGCCGGGGGCGTTTATCAGTCCGGTTCCCATGCCGGTTTTCTTGTTCATGAGAAGCAGGCGGCCCTCATTCCTGATAAAGCAGAGGGTAGCCTCTTCCGTGGGGATCCAGTTTTCCCAGTTCAGGGAGTTTATATCACGTTCATCATAATCAGAGGCTGTCATAGGCCTTTCTCAGAAGCTTCTCCGTGGTTTCCCAACCGATACACTCGTCCGTGATGGAAACGCCGTATTTCAATTCGCTCCTGTCGCTGCACAGGGGCTGATTGCCTTCGTTGATATTGCTTTCCAGCATGAAGCCTTTGATAGCATCCATGCCCCGCCGCTTCTGATCGATGATATTGTTCAGAACCCTTTCCTGGCGGGCGGCTTTCTTGCCGGAGTTGTCGTGGCTGCAGTCGACGATAATGGCGGGATGGATATCGTGGGATATCATCATTTCCCGGGCATCCTCCATGAACTCCTCATAGTAATTGGGGCCCCGGTCGCCGCCCCGCATAATGAGATGGCCCATCTTGTTGCCCCGGGTCTTCAGGACGGAGGTCAGCCCCTTCCCGTCGATCCCTATGAAACTGTGGGAGTGGCGTGAGGATCGGATGGCATTGATAGCCTTCTCGAAACTTCCGTCGGTGCTGTTCTTGAATCCCACAGGCATGGAGAGTCCGCTGGTCAGTTCACGATGAGTCTGGGATTCTGTGGTGCGGGCGCCTATAGCCGCCCATGAGATCAATTCAGAAATATACTGGGGTATAATGGGGTCGAGGATTTCCGATCCGGCGGGAAGTCCCATTTCGTTGATCTCAAGAAGGATATCCCGGGCCATGTCCAGCCCTTCCCCTATCTGATAGCTCCCGTCCATGTGGGGATCCACGATAAGCCCCCTCCAGCCTATGGTAGTACGGGGCTTTTCAAAGTAAACTCTCATAATGATATAGAGTTTATCCGACAGCTCATCGTGCAGTCTTTTCAGTCGCTTTCCGTAATCAAGGGCCGATTCTTTATCGTAAATGGAACAGGGCCCGACAATGGCAAGAACCCGATTGTCCTCACCCCTGAGAATGGCGTTTATTTCTTCCCTGTACCGTATAATAGATTTCTTACCCTCATCCTTCAGAGGAAGGCTGGCTTTAAAATCCTCCGGAGAAATCAGGGGGGTCACTTCTTTGATATTGATATCATTCAATCTTTTCATGGCCCTATGATAAAGGAAAGGGTCGCTTACGTAAATCACCTTCTCCCCGATTCAATGCGGATTCTCCTTAAAGGAGGCGCGAAATAACCGATAATAGGGATATGAAACGGATAATTACAGGGTTATTTTTATTATCATCGGGATTTCTTCTCTGGGGAGAAGATTATGTAAGCACTCTCCTCCACTCCCAGGTTATCTTCGAGGATCGGAGCAATACTCCCGTTGTGGTGAACGATGAAAAGGGATGGGTTGATGTGGGAAAGGCTGATCTGAGCGATTTCTTCCGAACCGCCGCATCCTCTTCGGACAGCATGAGAAAATGGCGCGTTGTGGTCTCCTATCTGGATGAAAACAGAACCGGCCAGACAACCCTTCAGGTACGGCTCAGGGGGGAGGGATTCACCACCCTCTTCACCCTTCCCTGGAATCAGCTGAATTCGGTCCCCGTGGAAGAGGAGAGCAACTGGTATATGGCGGACAGGATGAATCCCCAGAACGCCATAGGTATATGCAGCGCCCGTCTTATTTCCCCTCCCGGCACGGTCAATCCTGGAAAAATCTACAAAATAATTCTGGAATCCTGGGAATTCACCCGGGTGAATGAAAATAGAACCTATTCCTATAATGACACCCTTCTTGCCAGCTCACGTATTCTTCAGCCCCAGGGTCAGCAAAATGCCCACACGGTAGAGAGAGCTCCCCTGCAGGCTGATGATCCCTATTCGGCGGTCAAAGCGGAAGAGTTCGCCCTGGAATTCGTGGAAGCTTCCCTTTATGGGGATCTCCCCGCTTTCTACCGGGCCCTGGATAACGAAATCCACTCTCTTTCCGACGGGCTGAGACACAGTAAGTTCATTATCAATCCTCCCGAAGGGGTCAGCTCGGTCTGGTCCATGGAGGATTACAAAAGGGATTACGACTATCGCCTCTACGAATTTGATGAGTACGCCGAGATATTCCCCGAATGGTTCTCCGAAGACAGAAGCTGGACTCCGGACAGACGGTGCTTCCTGTTTATGGGCAATCAGGTCAAGGAAGGAAGCTTTCCCTTCTTCAAGCAGGAGGAGTTTCTGGTGTTCATGGTCCGAAGACAGGAATCGGGTTGGAAAGTTATAGCCCGTCCCCAGATCTGATCAGACGCCGTCCCCTTTGATCTTACGTTCTTCGCCGGGTCTCTCCAATGAGATCCGGCCGATTTTTCCTTCCCTCAGTTCCTTGAGAAGAAGATAGCAAGCCTTTTCCCTGTCCACAGAGCCACCAGAGACTATACATCCCCGCTTTTTACCAAGTTCATCAATAAAAATAACCGGATCTTCGGGAATGTCATCCCATTTATAGCGTGCCTTCACATCTTTACTATATTGGGAAATAAGATAGGGAACAGTAAAGAGAGCGATCCTTTCAATAGGAAGGATTGTATCCTTTATGGACCCCAGAGCCGCCAGATTGAATCCGGAATGCATATCCTCGAACTTGGGCCAGAGCATCCCCGGAGTATCGAATATCTGCAGTCCCGGACCGGCGTCGAAGCGCTGCATTTCTTTGGTGAATCCGGGCATATTGGCGACACCGGCCTTTTTTTTGCCCGCCAGAGCATTAATCAGGGTGGATTTTCCCACATTGGGGATTCCCAGTATCATGGCGCGGACGGGACGTCTATCCAGCCAGCGGGATCCGGCGCAGAGCTCTTTCGCCGCTGGGGATATTCGGGAGAGACTTTTCCTGTTTTGAGCCGAGACGGCCAGAGGAAGTGTTCCCTCTTCGCTCTCGAAATAGTTCAGCCAGAGCTTCGTCGCCGCAGGATCGGCAAGATCATCCTTATTCAACAGTATGATTCTCTTTTTATGGGCGGTTATCTTCTTTAAGAGGGGATTCCGGCTGCTGTAGGGGACCCGGGCATCGAGAATCTCAATGACGATATCTACTTTCTTTATGTTTTCCTTTATCTCGCGACTGGCCTTGGTCATATGACCGGGGAACCACTGTACTTGCATCAAACACTCTCCTTTTCCAGGGTTAGACCCATAACCGCTTCTCCCCGTGGGCAGATCGACCAGGGAACGGAACCTTTGTACAAGCGGGAAACTTCCTCCCGGACTCTTTCCACGGTGTTGTTGTTTTTGGAAAGATGGCAAAGATGAATATGTTCCAGCCGGCAGGGACCGGACAGGGTGATCTCCGTCATGAACCGGGCCGCATCCTCATTGGAGAGATGTCCCTTCGCCGAGGAGATCCTTTTTTTTAAATGGGCCGGATAGGGTCCGTCCGCCAGCATGGGAGGAGAATAATTCGCCTCCAGAAAGAGAAGGTCCGACTGCCGGGCAAAATGGAACATCTCCTCGGAAACCTCACCTGTGTCCGTAATGATGGTAAAGAGGAAGCCGTCCAGATCGAAGTGAAACCCCAGGGAATGGGGAGAATCGTGACTGGAGCGGAAGGGGGTGAACTTGAGATGCTTGAATTCATACTCACGGTTCTCCTCGATATCCAACTTCTTGAATATTCCCTTTTTCCCCAGATCCTCTCCCACATGATCCTTATGGGCTACCACGGGAATCTGATACTTACGTGAAAGAAGTTCCACCCCCTTCAGATGATCCGAATGGAGATGGGTCAGAAAAATAAAATCTATCTTTGCAGGATGAAAACCGAAAGAGACGCATCTTTCCTCAAAATTACGGCAGCTCAAACCATTATCGATTACGATGGTGAGTCCGTTTCTTTCGAAGATATAGGAGTTGGCACAGGATCCGCTGGAAAGAATGGCGTATCTCATTTGAGCCCCAGCATCTCCTTCCATTTATCCGGGACATACCCCAGGGTTACTTCTTTGTCCATTCTGACCACGGGGGTGAGTATGAGAAGGTTATTCTCAAGCACCTCTTCCCGGGGATCGTAATCCCGGTAGGCGTAGCCCTTATCCTTATATATTTTGGAATCCCTGTCTATGATATTACCGGCTCCCGCTTTCTGGATGATTTTATCGAGCTCACCGGGACTGAGTTCCCTTTCATTCAGATCAACCAGATGAAAGGACACTCCCCTTTCCTTAAAAAACATCTGCGCCTTTTTCGTATTGCGGCACTTTTTTGTTCCGATTATCTGTATATTCATGGGCCCATCATAGCATATTTCAGGCCCCTTGCCCAACCCGGCTGGGGACGTTAGAATAGTTACAGAAACAGTCTATGGAGGCAATTTATGGAAGATACCATATTTGATAAAATCCTTGCCGGCGCTATTCCTTCGGATCGGGTTTATGAGGATGACCACGTGCTGGCTTTTCGCGATGTAAGCCCCCAGGCTCCCGTACATATTCTCGTCATTCCCAAAGTAAAAGCAGCCTCTTTTACGGAGCTGAAAGACCGGGACGAAGAAGAGATCGGACGCTTTTTTAAACGGGCCGCCCTCGTGGCCGATGAGCTGGGACTTTCCGACGAAGGTTACCGCATTGTTATCAACCACGGGAAAAACGGCCAGCAGACCGTGGCCTATCTTCATGCCCACATTCTGGGCGGGCGTCAGATGAGCTGGCCTCCGGGCTGATTAATGTTGACAAGGACAGCTATACATTTGTATAGTTATCCTGTGAGAAAGATCATTCATATCGATATGGATGCCTTTTATGCTTCCATCGAACAGCGCAATAATCCCGCCCTTAAGGGGAAACCGGTAATCGTAAGCGGTCCCCCTAATTCCCGCAGCGTGGTATGCACCTGTTCCTATGAAGCGCGTAAGTTCGGCATCCATTCCGCCATGCCCGCCAGTCATGCTTACCGCCTCTGTCCTCAGGGAGTATTCGTCCCTCCCCATTTTTCCGAGTATAAAGAGGCGTCCCGCCAGATCCATGAGATTTTCTCCGACTACACCGAAATAATCGAACCCCTCTCCCTGGACGAAGCCTATCTGGATGTGACGAAGAACAAGAGAGATATTCGTTCGGCCCTGCTCATCGCCCGGGAAATTAAAACAAGGATTAAGGAAAAAACATCTCTGACCGCTTCCGGGGGCGTTTCGTATAACAAATTCCTGGCGAAGATCGCCTCGGATTGGCAGAAACCTGACGGTCTCACCCTAATCACACCCAAAAAGGCAGTCCCCTTTCTGGAAGATCTGCCCATAGGCAAGTTTTACGGTATTGGGAAGAAAACCGAAGAGCATATGAAAAAGATAGGGATTCTAAGGGGAAAAGATCTTAAGAGATACGAAAGATGGGAATTGATTGAACTCTTCGGTAAGTCCGGGTCCTACTACTATGATGTGGTACGCGGAATTGATGAAAGACCGGTTGAAACGGAACGGGTGAGAAAGAGCATAGGCCGGGAAGAGACCTTTTCCCGTGATATTGTTGACAGGAATGAAATAAGGGAGATACTGAACCGCATAGCCGGAGAGCTGGAAGAAACACTCAGAAAGCTGGAAACGGGAGGGAAAACGGTTACCCTTAAAGTGAAATATCACGATTTCCAGTCCGTGACAAGAAGCGTTTCCCTCGCCCAACCCGTTTCTGCACGCAGAGAACTCATGGCACAGGCAGAGCAGCTTATGGATAAAACTGCCGTGGGGGAGAGACCCATACGCCTGATCGGTCTCTCACTCACCTCTCTTACGGGAGATGATTTCCAGGAAGGAGAGGATCAGCTGGACCTCTTCTCCTTTTCCCGAAGAAACCAGAACCAGGCCTGAACCATGATGGCGCTATGCATCAGCTCTCCCCCCATCTGTTCCTGAATTTCATCAAATCCCAATGAGAAAAAACGTATTCTCTCATGCTCATCAAGATTCTGGCCGGAAACTCTCTCCAGGTCCTCCGCCAGATAGGTGTGCGAACAGTTGGTCATGAAAGCCGGATTGGGATTGATACTGCCAATGGAGGTCCATTTTCCTGCCCGGTAGCCCGTCTCTTCAAGCAGTTCTCTTTTGGCCGCATCCAGGGGTTCCTCACCCGGGTCTATCACCCCGGCGGGAAATTCATCGGAAAGGGAGGCGCTGCCGTGACGGTACTGACGAACCATGAGAAACT
Organism: Spirochaetales bacterium; assembly: GCA_016936115.1. Lineage (GTDB taxonomy): Bacteria > Spirochaetota > Spirochaetia > DSM-2461 > DSM-2461 > SZUA-368. The sequence goes on from JAFGPQ010000291.1 coordinate 16,014, forward strand.
TTCCGTCCGGAAGAACCGGAATGACCGTGACCCAGTCCGGAGGTGTCACCTTGATGAAACGGCTTTCCGTTCCGTCGCTGTTGCGGCTTTTCACAGTTATCAGATCAAATAGGGGTTCCTTCTTTCTGTCCAATTCTTCTATCTCATGCCAGAGCAGTTCCTTATCCATCATTCCTTCTCCCGGGGATAGCGTCCCGTCACGCCCTTCCCATTCTTAAAATAGAAATATTCATCGTCCCTTTTCACAAAGGGGGATTCCTCAAGATTTACCTTCCCACCCCCATCGGGAAGATCCAACGCAAAACGAGGCAGTGCCAGATGGGAGATGGTTCGGCTCAACTCTCCGTAAAGGGACAAAGCCCGATCCAGGGGAACCCTCAAATGAGCTGTCCCTTCGGCCAGGTCACCCTGAAAAAGATAATAGGGTTTTATCCCCCTTTCAATCAAGGCGTAGGAAAGACTCTTCTGCGATTCAATGGAGTCGTTAACACCGCGAAGTAGTACCGCCTGATTAAGCAGGGGAATTCCTCTCGCCCTGATTAATGCAATCAGACTGTCAAACTCGGGGGACATCTCTCTGACATGATTAATCTGAAGAATAAGCCAGAGGGACTTCTGTTCCGAAAGAAGATCCACTTTCCTAGGGTCCACCCCCTGCGGATCAACCACAGGAAATCGGGTTCCCATCCTTTTTACCATGGGTCTATCTATCCGATTCAACCCGATAAAGAGATAACGCAGAGTCTCAAGGGGAGCCATCAGGCAATCGCCGCCGGAAACAATAACCTCATGGATTTCATCATGACCGGCAAGATAGTCCAGAATTGCATCAATTTCTGAAAAACTGAGTGAACTGCTCTTACCGGTATGATGCCTTCGAAAACAGTGGCGGCAATACATGGCGCATTTGTCCGTAATCAGTATAAGCACCCGGTCACGGTAATGATGGATCAGTCCCTTAACAGGCGAATGAATCCTGTCGCCGATGGGATCATCCGACTCTTCACGGCTTAAGCTGAACTCCTCTGCCCGGGGAATGGCCTGACGTCTCAGGGGATCATCAGGATCGTTTTCCATCAGTTTCATCCAGTGTCTGCTCACCCGCAGAGGGAGTTCATTCCCGGTTTTTTTCTTAAAAAAGGCCTTTTCCTCTTCGACCAGCTCTATATATTTTTTCAAATCTTCCGGATTTGTGATATAAGCCCTATCCATTATGCCCATAATAGTCGATTATTGACATTTAATAAAGCAACCGCTAGAGTATTCTACATGGATTAATCCGGGGGGAATACAGTGGAAATATCAATGGAAAGCATTACGAAGGATGTCCTTGAATCTTATAGGGAAGTGGGAGGAATAAATCATCTTTCCGGAACTTCACTTCCTTCCCGTGATAGTATCAAAACCCTTATGATCACCTATGAGAGCCTCATTTTTCCTGGTTTCCAGTCGGAAGAACTGCTTGAAAGCGATTATATTTCCTTTACCGTGGGAAATAAGCTTCACCAGTTGGCATCATCCCTTACCATCGAGATCGGCAAGAGCCTTCGATTCCGCTGCATGCAGAAAGGGGTTGTCTGCGAAAAAGACTGCCGTAAGGAAGCCTCTTCGGTGGCACGTAAGATACTGAATAAAATTCCCGATCTCAGAAAAATGGCTCTCAAGGATGTGAACAGCGCCTTGAGGGGCGATCCGGCGGCACGTTCCCATGAAGAGATTATCCTCTCCTATCCCGGTGTTGAAGCGATAACCATACACCGTTTCGCCCATGAGCTCTACCTATTGGAAATACCCCTGATCCCCCGCATGATGAGCGAACAGATTCACCGGAAAACGGGAATTGATATTCACCCGGGAGCCCGAATCGGTGAAAACTTTTTCATTGACCACGGCACGGGCGTAGTTATCGGTGAGACCTCCATTATCGGCGATGAGGTCAAGGTATACCAGGGAGTTACCATCGGGGCGTTGAGTGTAAACAAGGAAGACGCCAATGTCAAACGTCACCCCACCATAGAAAACGGGGTGACCATCTATGCTGGGGCCACTATTTTAGGGGGGAAGACGATAATTGGCGAGAAGACCACTATCGGGGGCAATGTCTGGATTACCGAATCGGTTCCCCCGGGAAGCCTGGTCTACAATAAACCGGCTGACAATATAATTAAAAACAGGGACAGGAAATCTAGTTAACCGGTACGGATTTTGTGATTTTATCCGTATAAAGGGTTACTTCCTCTATTTCCTTGAGGGCGATAAGCTTTTCCTTAAAGGCTTCCGCTTCCCCCTTCTCGGAGAAGGCGCCCACCCGCACCCGGTAATAGAGAGTACCGTTTACTTCCCGGGTCTGCATAACTGAATCGATTCCCCGGGCTTTCAGGGAAGCCCGCAGATTATCGGCGCTGACCGAATTGGGGAAGGAACCCACCTGAAGCCAGTAGATATCTTCGGTAACATCCTTATAGGTAACCTTGGGAACCGGTTTCGTTTCTGCAGGTTTTACGGCGGCAGCGGGAACCTTTTCTTCTTCGGGCGGCTCATCCATGGAGATTTGAATATCACCCTGCTCCTCATCCATTATCAAGGGGGTCTCCTCCCCTTTCTGGAGCCCGTCAAGGAGAAGTTCCTCGGCACTTTTCTCGGGAAGAAGATTGACATCGGCCCCTTCAAGGGAAGAGAGGGCCAGCTCGGGCTTCTCCACCGTATTCATATTATCCATGGGATTAAAAAAAGCGATCCAACCGAATAGTATTATGATGGCCAATGCCCCCAATGCGGTCAGCAGAATCATAAGAGTATTCCTGCTTTTCTTTTCTTCCATTATTGAACTTCTCCTTTCGTCGCCAGTCGGGTATACATCTTTCGCGCCTTTCTCTTGAGGGGAAGGGACAAAATGCCGTTGTATACCTTATAAATATCGACATGGGGAGGGAATTGTTGAGTGCTGAATTCTTTTTGGGCGCGAAATCTTTTTATGAGATCTCCCAGTTTCCGCCTGTCCCTTTTCCAGGCCCGGAACAGACGCAGACCGTAGGGGGACGAGATCCAGATAAGACTGGACATACGGTTAACCAATGCGCTCTTATGCAGGACAGCTCCGTTGACGAGGATGATGTTACCCTGATTCTCCCGGATAACCCGATCGGTCTCCTCTTCAATGACGGGATGGATAAATCTCTCCAGTTTTTCCAGCTCACTTTGGTCGGAAAAGACGATACGGGAGAGGGCCATTCGGTTCAATGTTTCGTCCCCGTTCAATATACCTACTCCGAAAAGCCCTGCCAAATCGGCGGATCGTTCCTGTAAAAGGAGATGATTCATTTTATCCAGATCCACGTGAACCGCCCCATTCTCTTCCATAAATCGGGCGAAGCGGTTTTTACCGGAACAGGATTTCCCCCCCAGTCCGACAACCATGACTAATGGATTTCTCCCCACCGCACGGCGGTTTCCACATTCACCACAAGGGGTACGGAGAGTTTCACAGCACTTTCCATAACCTCTTTTACTCTGTCGGCAAGCCGTTTCTCATCGTCCCTGGAGACATGAAAGATACATTCATCGTGTACCTGAAGCAGCATCTGCGCCTCGGGAAACTCCTCTATCAGGAGCGCTTCCAGATTCAGCATGGCTCTCTTGACGATATCCGCGGCGGACCCCTGAATTCGGGAGTTTACCGCCATCCGTTCTGCGCCCTGCTGTTCGGTCTTATTACGGCTGTTAATACCCCTGATCGTACGGAAGCGGCCCATCATGGTATAAACCCCTTCGGCGGCCCGGGCTTCCTCAACGGTCTTCTCGATAAAATCCCGCACGCCCCTGTATTTGGTGAAGTAAGTATCGATAAATTCAGCCGCATCCTTCCGAGGGATCTTGAGCTCATTACTCAGCCGGAAAGCGGACATGCCGTACATAACCCCGAAATTTATTGTCTTGGCGATACGTCTCTCATCGGCATCTATTTCCTCTTCTCCCTTATCGAAAATGAGAGAAGCCGTTTGCCGGTGAACATCTTTTCCGCTCAGGAAGGCGCTCTTGAGCCCCTCATCCCCGGAGAGATGGGCCAGAACGACCAGTTCAATCTGGGAGTAATCAGCCGACAGAAAGACCTTTCCCTCATCGGCGCAAAAGGCCATACGGATCATACGCCCCTTTTCATCCCGTACGGGAATATTCTGAAGGTTCGGGTCTTTACTGGCAATTCTCCCTGTGGCTGTTCCTGTCTGAACAAAGTGAGTATGAATTTTACCCTTATCATCAACCAGTTCACTCAATGAATCCACATAGGTGGACTTAAGCTTGGATAGGCCCCGGTGCAAAAGGATCAGCTCGGGAACCGGATCCTGTCTGGCCAAATCCTCCAGAACCTTGATATCCGTTGAGTAACCGGTTTTAGTTTTCTTTCCCGTAGGGAGCTGTCTCACCTCAAAGAGTATACGCTGGAGCTCCTTTGTGGAACGGATATTGAATTCCTCACCGCAGAGCTCATAAATATTCTGCTCTATGGCTTCAATCTCCCGGGATAAGTCCTCACCGTAGGAAACGAGCTCATCCCTTTTCAGGGTAATGCCGGTCATCTCCATTTTTGCCAGGGTATAGACAAGGGGCATTTCCAGTTCATAAAAGAGGGTATCCAGTTTTCGCTCAAGAAGTTTTCTCTTGAGTATAGAAAAAAGTTGCAGGGTGATATCACTGTCTTCGGCCGCATAGGGCACAGCCGTTTCCAGGGGCAAGGAATCGAAGGTTTCCCCCTTGGGAACAATATCTTTGAAGTGTATGGTTTCGTAATTCAGATATTTCAGAGCAAGAGCATCCATATTGCTCCGTTCGTCACTCTCCAGCATCCAGGCAGCAATCATAGTATCGAAATAGAGAGGAGGGAATTTCAGCCCCCATCGTGTGAGAACCTTGTAGTCGTATTTGAAATTCTGCCCGATCAGTTTAAACTTCCCCTGATCGAAAAGTTCCTGCAGCATTTTTTGGACAGTTTCCCCTGGAAGCACGGTATCATGGGAGCATCTGACCGGCACATAGTATCCTGTACCCGGTTCAAAAGAGAAGGATACCCCCACCGGTTCGGCAGTCATGTCGTCCAGACCGTCTGTCTCACAGTCAAATGCCAGAAAAAGTGCCTGCTTTGCCTGTGCTATAACTTTTTCAAGCTCCTTTTCATTGGTCAGGGCGATATATTCACGTTTTTCACTTATCCAGTTACCGGGCCCCTCTTCCTGGGCAGGCTCTTCCTGCTCGTGCAGAGTTTCACCGCTGAAGAGTTTCTGGAATTCCGAAATGAGGGTGGGTATTTCCCATTCCCGGAACATATTCTGAACCTGGGAAATGTCACAGATCATTTCCTCATCGATATCCAGTTGTTCCTTGTCAATATCGGTGACAATCGTGGCCAGTTTTTTACTGAAAAAGGCATTTTCCCGATTCTCAATCAGTTTGGTTCTCTGACCTGTTGCTTTAATGGACTCCACATTTTCATAAAGGTTTTCAAGTGTTTCGAACTCTTCTAAAAGCTTCACCGCCGTTTTGGGACCTATTCCGGCTACTCCGGGAATGTTGTCAGCCGTATCACCGATCAGGGCCAGATAGTCGATTATCTGAGAGGGAGCCACTCCCCTGTCCTCTTTGACATCCTCAACCCCCATTTTGATGAATTGCCCCTTATCGGGCTTCAGGATAAAAACCTTCTCCGATACAAGCTGAAGCAGGTCCTTATCACCGGAAATGATATAGGCTTCATTTCCTTCATCTTCTTCGCTGCGGGCTAACGCTCCCATCAGGTCATCCGCTTCGTAACCATCCAGGGAGATGACAGGAAGCCCCATAGCTTTCAGGAGATCAATAATGGGCTGAACCTGATCATGGAGATCCTGGGGCGTTTTATCCCGGTTCGCCTTATACTGATCATACATCTCATGACGAAAGGTGGGTGTAATAGAATCCATTACTACAAAGAAACGGGTGGGATGGAATTTCCTGTAAAAGGAAAAAAGAGTATTAAAGAATCCGAAAATAGCGGAAATATTCTCCTTCCTGCTATTAATAATCGGATTTCTGATAAAACCGAAATAGGAACGATAGATAACGCTGTATCCATCTAATAAGTATAAAGGGTCTTTCATGTTCTGATATCAATCAATCCCGGTTCCGCCGTTTTAAGGGAGTAGCGGTTGTAGCGCAGGCCCAGACGGATATTATTCTGGTTCAACGAACCTATTTCATCATGAAGGGCAGCCCCCTTTGTGTCAAGGGAGCGGGTCAGGGATTTCAGATTTACCCTTATTTCACAAAGTAGGCGCTCTCTCTTTTCCGACATAGGGCTAACGGAAAAGGATTTGAGAACACGGCGGACATTTCTCAGCCGCTTCATAAGGCTCTCTTCCCTGGCCATATATTCATCGTAAGTGGATAGTCCCTCTATATGAAAAGAAAAAATCCTGAGGAAATCTTCATACTCACTCAGGATTCTTACTTCTTCTTCGCAGAGATTTTTAATATAGGGATGATTTTCCATCTACCCGGCGATATTGATGGCTGTTCGGGGAAGAGCCCGGTTGGAAGTCACCTGATTCTCAATGATGGCCCAGGCTTCCCGCAGTTCATCCATAAACCGGGCGATCTGCCGGACTTTATCAGAATCCTTATCCACATTGGCTTCGAGGAGGGTCTGATTGAAATATATATACAGATTCATAAGGTGGGAGGCGATATCACCGCCGGCCTGCATATCAAGGGATGACATGAGTTCCGCAATGATAGCCTGAGCCTTTGTAATACTGCGGTTGACCTCGTCATAGCGGGATGTCTGCTTTGTATCAAGGATATCGGCTCCCTGTTCCAACTGCCTTACCGCTTCTTCATAAAGCATGACGATCAGGCGTCCCTGACTGGCTGTCTTAATTGAAGTTTCCTTATATGCGCTCAAGGGGCTATGCATCATTTCCTCCCATTCGAATAGTACTCTTTTTTAAATGTCGGAGTTTTTTCTGCCATACTTAACCCTTATTTGGCATGTTCCATCAACAATCCGACAGGAACGATTTCATAACCGTCCTTGATCAATCCATTAAGCAGAAGCTCAAGCTTTTTAAAGACGTAATCCTCTCTGTCAAACTCGGATCCGATGGTTACGGGGATTATCGATCCCGGTTTCACCTGTTCCCGAATTCCCCTGATGATTTCGTCAGCATCATAATACAGAAAATCATCACCACGATCTACCCAGTCAAGGGTTTCCAGATCCCGGCCGATATAAGTATAATTCATTTCCTGTGAGGCTGCCACAATTTCTGAGTTCACGAAATACCAGGGGGCATGCCAAAGGGGAAGCAGCTCTTTTCCGGTAGCCCTGAAGAAATCGTCCTCATTACGGGCGAGCCCCCGCATGATGAAATCCTTGTCGATATTATAGCGCCTGTCCGTCATATCCATTACCGTATAGAAAAGGGATCCCAGTTCGTGGCCGGAGAGGGCCAGGGCGCGAATGGCATTGGGATATTTCCGGATACTATCCCCATTAACAAAAAAAGTTGCTCTGATGCCATATTCGGCAAGATCATTGAGGACATCCATCATACCCGCGGTGCCTGAACGGAGATTAAAAACCAGGGAAACTTCCCTACGTCCCGCTCTGTCCCCGTTATTAAAGAAAAAAGAACTGTCCCCCGATGAACCGGCCGTTGGAGTAGCTGTAGAAAGAGCTTCCAGATCGGTAAAAAGAGGCTCCGTTCCAAAACCGGAAGTTTTTCTGACCATGAGCAGGTTACTGTACAGGACTGGGTGGTTGTTCTCTGTCAGGAAAAACCGGTAATCCTGATTGAACAGGGAGGATTCCCGGAAGAAGGTATCCTCCGTTTCATTCCATCGGGAATTAGCCTCATCAAGAAGATAATTCCGCCCCCCCGAACTTATCTGTGTTTTTCCATCCAGGGAAAATCCGTAATCGTCACACTGAGAGAAGAATAGGATCTCCTTCTTGTCGGTTATGATATTGTAAAGGGAGTTAGTCTCCTTGCCGAGAAGGATAATGTCACGGTCGTCCGCCCAGTAACAGGCAAGATTTCCCCTGGTGCCGACACTTCGGAGTAGGGTCCATCTATCCACATCCCGAACGGTCAGTTCATCGGGATAAAGAATGGAAATCCTCTTCTGATCCCTGTCCATTGCAATGTCGACGACTCTCTTCTGATTGGTTTCCTGAAAGGAATCAAGATTACTGGCAGGATCATAGATATAGAGCTCGTTACCCTCGTCGCTTCGTAATTTGCTGCCAACCAGAACAATCAGCCTTCCCTTATCTGTCCAGAGAACCTTTTTCACCCCCATTCCCACGGGAAGATTCAGAAAGGGGAAACGTTGGATCTCTCCCAGTTTGTTGTAATTTCGGAATTCCAGATTCACAATGAACAGAGCTCCCTCTTCCCTCTGAACGAGAAGGTGCCGTTTGTCCGGGCTGATCCAGAAATTATCGAAACTTGGATTGAAATCGAAAAACAGCTGTCCCGCGACAGTACCTATCTGAAGAGGGCTGTCGTAGAAGGAGAGGGCGAACATCTCATCGGAAGGGACAGCCAGAACCTCATCTCCCTCAATGAAATAGAGTGTATTGTCATCTCCCCACTTGAAGCTTCCCGCACCGCCCTTACCCAGACGTCTCGTTTCCTCCGAGGGCAACCGGTCCTCAAGGAATTTCTGCACGGGAAAGTAGAATAGATCCCCCCCCTTAACATAGGCGAAAAACTGTGAGTCTCCGGACCAGCGGATACTGCTGCCGTCGTAATCCAGATTGACCGGCGATGCTATGAGACGGCTGTAGGATTTTTCCCTGTCATAGATAAGAAGGTCTCCGGTACACCAGTCGATTTCCCGGTAGTAGAGAATATATTTTCCGTCAGGGGAGATACAGACCGGAGCCGGTTTGCCCAGCTGCACCTTATCTCCCTTTTCAAAGGAGGGGTATATTTCTATCCTCTCGGGCAGGGAATTGTCCGTTCGGTCGAACGCAAAGAGTCCGAACCGGTTCCAGAGAAAGAGCTCCCGCCCTTCTTCACTGTAGAAATGTTTTTCCGGATAATGGGTCAGAAGAAGTGTTTCTTCCGTTTCAAGAGAAGCTTTCACCAATACCCGAAAATTACCCTGATCGTAAGAATCCCTGTGTTCCGCCATAAATAGAAGAGAATTATCCTCATTCAGATCGGGCCGGGTGAAGGTGGTCTCCCCGAAAAGGGGCATCATGATGATGGTCAGGAATAATAGATGGTGAAGATTTTTTTTCAAGGTAATCATTTACCGTAAATATCGGAATCGAAGAGTCAATTCTGCAACAAAAAAAGTCATGACCCAGTCAATTATTGGGAACCCGATTGTCAATAATGGCATTGATCTCTTCTTCCAGATCGCCCAGCTGATTCTCAATCTTTTCAAGGGAAGCCAGCCTGTCGTTCGTCTGTAGTCTGGTCATCTTTCTGATGACCCGATCGACCGTAATCTCCGGATCTTCGCTTTTATACAGATTTTTCCCGCACCAGGGACAATAGTGAAATTTCAGATTAACAATTTTTCCGCACCAGGCGCAGAACCGTACTTCTTCCATACCTTAAGTATAATGATCAGGAGTGCCCTTGTCCAATCTATTTTTAATTTTTCATGAGCCGTACCACAATCTCTATACGGTTGTAGAGAGCGTCTGAAACGTCACTCCTGGTCAGGGTTCCCTCGGCGAGAGCATCGGCGATTGTCACGATCGGATCCCCATGGGCCATATTGCTCTTCCTGTGTCCGTAGCTAATAAGCATATGGTCCAGTTCGCTGAATCCCAGGGTTCCCTTTTTCCATTGTCTGAAGGCTTTTTCAAGGTCGAGAAGCTGATTCTCCCTGTCCCGGTCACCCAGGCGAACGGTGAGGTGGTGAATCTCCTCCTGCATTTCGGGGCTGAAATTCTCCATCAGAGCAGCTCCGCGGCCAATTCGGCCAGAGGACTTCTTTCCGTATGATCAAGGGTGATATGTCCAGCCAGCTCAACCGATTTGAAAGACTCCACCAGATAGCTCAGACCGTTTGATTCCGCATCGAGATAGGGACTGTCTATCTGATAGGGATCACCGCACAGGACCACCTTCGTATCCTCTCCGGCCCGGCTGACCACGGTTTTCACCTCATGGGGGGTCAGATTCTGAGCCTCGTCGATGATGATATACTGCCGGGGGAGGGAACGGCCGCGAATATAGGTGAGAGCTTCAATTTCTATAACCTTGTTGTTGAGAAGCTGGTCTATACTCTTAAGATTCTGCTGTTTTCCCGACTCGATAATCAGTTCCAGATTATCAAAAACCGGCTGCATCCAATGATTCATTTTCGCTTGTTTCGCCCCGGGCAGATAGCCGATATCGTTTCCCATGGGAATGATGGGTCTGGTGACCAGAACCCGGGAGTATTTCTTGTTGTTCAGGGTTTTCTTGAGTGAAGCGGCCAATGCCAGCAAGGTTTTTCCCGTTCCCGCCCGCCCCACCATGGTGACAAGGGGAATGGAATCGTCCAGCAGTAGATCGAAGGCCATGCGCTGCTGCACATTGAGAGGCTTAATTCCCAGCACCGACTCCTGATGGGAATTTACGAAGTCTAGCCTTTTCTCATGGAGGTTATACCTACCCAGATGTACCGTTTTCCCCTGTCCTTTCTTGTGAACGACCACATATTCGTTGGGCTGCAGGCTCTCCTGATACTCCATAAATCCATCGATTCGGAATTGCTCGAAAGCATCATCTTCCAGGGATATTTCGATCATCCCCCCGTATAGGGACTTCATATTCACCTTGTTCTTTTCGTAATCCACGCTGCGGATTCCCAGGGCTGTGGCTTTGATTCTGGCATTGATATCCTTGGAAACAAAAAAGACGGAATGTCCCTTCTCCACCTGTTCAAGGGCGCAGAGGATGATTTTATTGTCCATTTTGTCAAGGGCAAACCCCGGAGGGATTTTATGACTGAAGCTCAGGCTGACCCGGAGCACTCCCCCGTCTTCAAGCTTAACACCCCGCTGAAGGGAGCCCCGACCGACCACATCGTTTATCTTGCGGATCGCATGACGGGCGCTTTTCCCTCTCCCGTGAAGATCACGCTTCAGATTGTCCAGTTCCTCAAGAACCCACAGGGGTATGATGACATCGCATCCCCGGAAAGAGAGGAACGCATCGGGTCGGTGTATCAGGACATTGGTATCCAGAACAAAAACTTTTTTTCTGCCCCCCTTGGGGTTGGAGCCTCTTGTGTTAGACATGAATCACCTCTCACTACAAGTATAGCATTATAAGAAAAAGATTCAATTCATTATTGTCAGGAACCGGGAGAATCCTAAAATTTCTGAATGAGAAAAATTCCGCCTGTTATCCCCGATGAAAGTTTTTCGTAAGCCGTATAGGTTCTGATTCTCAGTGGTTTTAATCCTATGAGAGACATATCAAAGGAAAGGGAAACACCGGAACTCCAGAGAAACCGGTCAAAGACGCCCGCTGACCCGAAGATTCCCAGCTCGATCTCCTTAACCATAATCGTTTCGGCAAAGGCGGGCCTGAATCGATAGGGGTTCAGAATCAGATCGGCGGATGCGAACTTCACCTCATCATAGGAGCCCTCCCCCAGGGAGCTGCGCATCCCGTCATGAAAGTAGTAGGGCACGGGATAACCGTCTCCCATTCCCATTCGGCCGAATCCCCGCCCCTTAAGCAGCAACAGGCCGGCGGTTCCCGGTACCGGCAGGGACATTCCCCCTTCTACGAACCATTGGGTTTCACCGGGATGAACCGGCCCGGAAAGATCGGATAACTGATATCCCACTGATAATTCTGCGGAATAATTCTCCTCCGATGAAGGCCGAGAATCCGCGGTAAATCCGGCTCTTACTGTCAACAGGGACTTATTTAGATCGTCAATTCCCCGAAAGCTGGCTTCAGCGGAGAGGGAAACATCCTGTTTGAAGTGGGTAGACGCAATAGGTACGACCTGAAGTCCGGCATAAAGATCGGCACTGCGGAACAAACCCTCCGGTGCGTTGTATTCGGTAAATTCTTCAGGCTCAAACCGCAGGGTATAGGCAGCTTCGGCACGGAGAAAACGGGTGAAATCATGGGAGAGAGTTATATTATAAAGGGGGAAAATATCTCCGTTGCCCATATCGATTCCTCCCCCCAGACCGGTATTCACATTAAAAAATCCCGCTGAGAAATCGATTCCTCCGGTATACTGAAGGTCCCTGTTAAGATAGGTGTTCCCTTCTGATTCATAGAATGTTTTCAACTGCATGGAAACGAGAAGAACCGGAGTGACTACGGGAAGAGACTCGAGGTAGTGATATTCGAAAACTTCTTCCTCAATCTTCTCCGTGTGATCCCTTCTGATTTCCCGAAGATCGTCACTGATTCCGGAAGCGGGCAGGGCTTTCAACTCCCCGGACATGGCATCGGCGGAATGATATCCCGCTGTCTGAATCTCCCCCATACTGTCGAATTCCATAAAGGAGAAGGATTCCACGTCACAGCGAATCCAGAGGGGATTGTATTTCTTAATCTGGGCCACTCCGGTTCTGCTTTTTCCAATATCCAGGGCTACATTGATATTGGTAATGGGATTGCGAAGATTCAGCTGGGGGTTCTGGTAAAAGGTGGTAGAAGCGATGATACAGTCGGAGTACTTGTAAGCCGTATCAAGGGGAACCAGATTGGCGACTCCCCCGTCAATAAGCAGATGATCCCCGTATTTTACCGGATTAAAATAGAAGGGGAGCGCATATGAGGCCTGTATTACAGTGAGGAAATCACCCTCACCGATCCAGACCTGCCGCTTGGTCTTCAGATCCTCGCAGAGAACCATCACGGGAATGGGCAATTCGGAAATATCAGGATTTCCCGTATACCGGGAGATCAGACCGGTGAATTTTGCCGTATCTATCAATCCCCCCCGTATGGGCAGGGCCAGCTTGAACAATTCCGCAATATTGGTAGTCCTGATGATTGTGTCAATCTGATCGGGAGAAAATCCCGCCCCGTAAAGAAGCCCCACTATGGAACCCATGGAATTGGCCACAATGTAATCAGGCACAATGCCAAGTTCCTCCATCCGTC
>JAFGPQ010000292.1 GCA_016936115.1 Spirochaetales bacterium
CAGAAGCAGAAGCAGAAGCAGAAGCAGAAGCAGAAGCAGAAGCAGAAGCAGAAGCAGAAGCAGAAGCAGAAGCAGAAGCAGAAGAATGACCGGGCCCTGGAAAAGGGCGAATCAGGAAGAGCAGAAGGAGATCCGCCGGAAGGAGATTCGCGAGGCGGCTCTGGCCCTTCACGGAACCTGTTCCTTTTCCGAGATGACCCTGGCCGATATTGCCCGGCACGCCTCTTTCACCCGCTCCAATATTTACAAATACTACTCCAGCCGGGACGATCTTTTCCTCTCCCTTCTCAGAGGGGAATTTCTTTCCTGGGTCATGAAAGCGGAGGAAATATTTTCAGTCAGAGACTATAGTCTCAAGGAATTTTCCCATATCTGGATCGACCTTATTCTTCAGTATCCCCTTCTCATAGAGCTCCTGTCTCTCTCCCTGAGTCAGCTGGAAAAGGGTGTGGATGAAACCTCCCTTGGTGTCTGGTTTCGTATTAATAAGGATGGGATGTCCCGGCTGAATCGGGTTATAAGAAATCTCTTTCCCCGCACCGAAATGGATGATATCGATGAATTCCTGGTTCTTTTTCTTTCCCAGATGACCGGAACCATGCCTCTGCTCCAGATGGATAACCGCCAGAGCGAGATACGCCGTAGACACGGTATAGACGGGGGACGGGACTATTACCGTGAAATTCTCTGTCAGGCGGTGGAGTCCCTTTTGTCGCCCTGGCTGCCGGCTTCCTGAAAGTTAACGTAAATAACAATTGACAGCTGGTACATCTGTGCTAGAATGTTACATGTGTCATATAACACGGGTAACAGTGTTAGGAAAACTAAAACAAGGAGTATTTTATGAAAAGAAAAGTCGTTCTCGTCTTGTGCCTGCTCATGACTTTTTCCATGGTGTTCGCCAATGGAAAGGGTGATAAGGGCGCTAAACCGGAGGAACAGCAGGTTGCTGCAGCCGACGATGCTTCCAGCGGGACTCTTCCCAGAAATCAGACATTGTACTGGGCGGGACTTCAGTGGGGGTCTATCAATGGTTGGAATGTTCTTTCCGATGATATGAATAACTTTAACGTCAGCCGCCAGGCTTACGGAACCCGTATTACCATGTTCGAGACGCTGTATATGTACAACTTTCTCGACGGTTCTCTCGAACCCCTTCTTGCCGATGGGGCTCCTCAGTGGAACGCCAATAAAACAGAGGTCACCGTAAAAATTAAAAAAGCAGCCAAGTGGAGCGACGGCACCCCCGTTACGGCGGAAGATGTTGCTTACTCCTATAACACGGGCGTGAAGATCGGAAATACCTCGGGTAATTCCAATAAGCCCTACATTGCAGCCGTAGAAGCCAAGGATGCCCAGACTGTCGTCATCAAGGCAGCTCTGAACTCCGCCGGCGCCGCCAAGAACCCTCTCATGCTCGATAACTTTATCGCTGTGGAATATGTCGCTCAGAAAGCCTGGATCCAGAAACTGGAAGCCAGAACCGGCGGCGACGCCACCAAGATGAAAACCGATCCCGCCGAGGACGTGGTTTACTCCGGTCCCTACGGTCCCTATTTCGCCGATGACCAGAAGGTCGTTCTCGTAAGAAACGACAATTACTGGGGAAAAGACGCTTCCATGTGGGGCAAACTGCCCGCTCCCAAGTACGTTGCCCATACCATTTATTCGGACAACGCCGCCGGTGAAGTTGCTTTCAAATCCGGTGAGGTAGACGTTTCCCAGCAGTTCAATTCCAACGTTCAGGATCTGTGGGAAAAAGACGGTCTTCCCATCTCCACCTACATGGCCGAGGCTCCCTACGGTATCTGCGGATCCCTGCCTACGGCATACTACAACCTGGCTATTCCCGGTCTGGACAATGTGAACGTACGTAAGGCTATCGCCATGGCCGTTGATTATGATGCTATCATAGCCAACGCCATGACCAATCAGTCCCCCACCTTTGATCAGGTTCCCCGTTCCACCATGAACCCCACCCCCGGTGAGCAGGCTCTGTACGACCAGAAAGCCGTTGCCAACCTGCAGTGGGTCGGAAACGACATAGCCGGCGCCAATGCCCTTCTGGACAAGGCCGGTATCAAGGATACGAACGGCGACGGCATCAGAGAGCTGAACGGCAAGAAGCTTTCCTTCAAGGCCAGCTGTCCCAACGGCTGGACCGACTGGATGGCCGCTATCGAAATCGTGGCAGCCGCCGGCGAGAAGATCGGTATCGAGATCACTTCCGTATTCCCCGAATGGTCCGTTTATCAGACTGTCATTACCCAGGCTAATCAGACTGAGTACGAAATCTTCATGATGTGGTCCGACGGATCTTCCCCCACCATGCCCTGGAACCGCGTTCGCCAGCTGATGAGCTCCGAGTATGTGGGTGTTGAAGGTAACTGGTCCGGTAACTGGGGTCAGTACTCCAATCCCAGGGTTGACGAGATCATTTCCGCCATACCCGCTACTACCGATGCGGCCAAGCTGAGATCCCTCTATACCGAAGCGAACAAGATCTATCTGACAGACGTTCCCTCCTTTACCCTCATGTACAGACCCAACTGCTTCCATGCGGTTAACGAATCTGTCTGGACGAATTATCCCGAAGACGGGGACGGCCAGAACATTCCTCCCGGAGACCTGATCCACGGATACAGTATTGCGGGACTTTACACCATCAAAACGGTTAAGTAATCACAATTAAACGTTTATTGCCCGCCCCCCTTTGCGGGGGCGGGGTTTATGAAAAAAAACAGGAGGTATACAGTGAGTGGATACCGTAAATACTTCGGTAAAAAAATACTGTGGTTTACTATAACCTTTGTTGTCGCCGTTTTGTTGAATTTTATTCTGCCCCGTCTCATGCCGGGGGATCCGGTGGCGGTCATTACAGCGAAAAGTGCTCAGGGCATGTCCGAAGCATCGGCTGTCAAGGAAGTATATGAGCATTACGCCGAGGAATTCGGGGTTAACGACCCTATGTTCAAACAGTTCATTACCTATTTCAAAAATGCCCTCAAAGGTGATTTCGGACTTTCTTTCAGTCAGTATCCGAGAAAAGTGTCGGATATTATCAGCGACGCCATCTGGTGGACGATCGCACTGCAGTTACCGGCGATTATCGTCGGCTGGTTAATAGGAAATACTCTGGGCGCCCTGGCTGCCTATATCCGCAAGGGATTTGATAAGGCGGTTATGCCGGTCGCTCTGTTCTTAAGCAGCCTCCCCCCGTTCGGAATGGCTGTTCTCTTACTTGTTCTCTTTGCCATCAAGCTCGATATTGCGCCCACATCCGGCGGTTACGGATACGATATGATTCCCAACTTCAGCTGGACTTTCATTAAATCGGTAATCTCCCATTACCAGCTTCCCTTCTGGTCCATAGTTATTTTCGCCACCGGCGGCCAGGCTATCGGTATGAGATCCATGTCCATTTACGAACTGAATGCGGATTACGTGAAGTACAGCCGCTTTCTGGGAATCAAGGACAGAACCATTGTGGGCTATGTTTTCCGGAACGCCATGCTGCCTCAGATCACCGGTCTGGCCCTGTCTCTGGGAACCATGATAGGAGGAGCTCTGGTTGCAGAGATCATCTTCAGCTATCCAGGCTTGGGTACGACACTGCTGTCCGGCATTACCATGTCCGACTATCCCCTGCTGTCCGCGACAACCCTGATCATTACCTTTATGGTTCTGATAACGACGTTTGCCATTGATATCATCTACGGCTTTATCGATCCCCGGGTTAAAGCGGCCCAGTTTGACGAGTAGGAGGGGAGTGAAATGAAACATATATTAAGCCAGGTTTTTCACAGCGGAAAATTTGTCGTGGGTTTTTGTATTTTCATGAGTATTCTGCTGCTTATGATTTTCTATCCTATCTTTAATCCGGGAAATCCCCTGCAGATTGTCTCGATCGGAACCTTTGCTGAGCCGGGAATCTATGTCTCCGTCTATGATGCGGTGGACTCGGATATGAATACGCTGAAGCTGGACGAAGCGCCTGCCAAAAGACTGGACAGCGTGCTCAAATCGGAAGACCGGGTTAAGATGGTCATGTGGTTCGATGCGGCGGGTATCCCCGTGGACAATCTGAGTATCCATGACACGGAAGCCCTGCTCACTCTTTGGGAGGAGAACTACGACGCCACGATCCGTCCCGAAGGCATGACCAAAGCGGACAGGAACTATTTCCAGAGACTGGACGGTAATCTCAAGAAAGTCATCGTGACCCATGACAAGGTTCTTGCCAGACAGGATCCGTCCTCATCCGAACTGAGCGTGATAAGAACCATTGAAGATACGGATTACGTCAATATCAAGAAAGTGGCCAATGTGAAGCGCCTTCCCCTGGGAACGGACAATTTCGGACGGGACGTGCTGAAAGAGCTGGCCGCCGCCATCAAGACTTCGATTTTCATCGGCCTGGTGGCAGGATCCATCGCGACTCTTATCGGTTTGACCTTTGGTCTGCTATCAGGATTCATAGGCGGCTTGGTGGATGATTTCATCATGTTCATAACCAATATCTTTACGGTTATTCCCGCTTTCGTTCTTCTGATTCTCATATCCTATTCCATCGGTCAGGATCAGCGGGGCCCCACCACGGTGGCCGTGGTTATCGGATTGACCGTCTGGACCTGGACGGCCCGTGCGGTGCGTTCCCAGGTTATCTCCCTGAGAAACCGGGACCATGTGAATCTGAGTAAGCTTTCCGGACACAATCTGTTTCTGATCATTTTTACGGATATCCTGCCCTACATCGCCTCTTACGTGATCATGGCTCTGATTCTCCAGATCTCCGGTGCGATTCTGGCGGAAGCCCAGCTCTCCCTTCTGGGACTGGGACCCAAGACGACCGAAGTGCCGACCCTGGGGCTTATGATGAACTGGTCCATGCTCTATACGGCGCATCTGAACGGTTACTGGTGGGCTTACTTCCCGGTTATTCTGACTATCGCGCTCATATCGTTCTCCCTTAACCTGATGAATACCGGTCTCGATCAGGTATTTAATCCCACGCTAAGAGATTAGGAGTTATTCATGGGAAAAGTTATGCTTGAGGTGAAAGACCTCAAAACAAAATATATCACACGGTTTAAAGAAGACGTTTATGCCGTTGACGGGGTTACTCTGCAAATTGAAGAAGGGAAATCCCTAGGTATCGCCGGTGAGTCGGGCTGCGGGAAATCGACCCTGGCTTTGAGCCTCATGGGTTACTACTTCGCCCCCCTTCACTACACCAGCGGGGATATCATTATTGACGGGCGGAATGTTTCCACCCTCGATACGGATGAGGTCCGCCGGGAGGTACTGGGCAAGGAGATCGCCTACATTCCCCAGGCAGCCATGAATGCCCTGAATCCGACCCAGAAGATCATCCGGTTCATAGAAGACGTGATCAAGGTTCATAAACCGGAGATGACCAAACCGGAAGTTTACGAAATGGCCAAGGAGCGCTTTCACATACTGGGCCTTCCCGAGAAAGTTCTGGACCAGTATGCGGTGGAACTCTCCGGCGGTATGAAGCAGCGCACGGTTATCGCCATATCCACGATCCTTTCTCCCAAGGTGCTCATCGCTGATGAGCCCTCCAGCGCTCTGGACGTGACCAGCCAGAAAATGGTTATCAAGATGCTGCGGGACCTGATGGAGAAGGGCTATATCAAATCTATGATATTCATCACCCACGAACTCCCCCTACTCTACAATGTTACCGATGACATTATGGTTATGTACGCCGGCCAGATTGTGGAACGCGGCTCTGCTAAGGACATGGTTTTCGACCCCATTCATCCCTATTCCAAGGGACTGATGGGTTCCATAATCGTACCGGAGACGGGCACCCGGGAGCATGAACTGATCGCTATTCCCGGAACACCTCCGAACCTGAAAAAGCCTCCCGCTGGCTGCCGTTTTGCGGCGCGGTGCAAGTACGCCACGCCGGAATGCAAAATCTATAATATGGAAATGAAGGAATTCGGCGAGGGCAGAAGCCAGAGATGCCGGTTCAGCGTGGAGCATTTAAGGGAGGTTTACGCTAATGGCTAAGGAACTGTGCCTGAGCGGCAAAAACGTTACGAAAGTATTCGGTTTCGGCGATAAGAAAACCGTAGCCGTAAACCATGTGGACTTTGATTTTCATGTGGGAGAGTTCGTCTCAATCGTAGGGGAATCGGGGAGCGGTAAAACCACCCTGGCTAAGATGCTCCTGGGATTGATTCATGAAACGGAAGGGGAGATCTCCTTTCTGGGAAAACCTCGGGAGATCAAGGGGCGAAAGCAGAAGCGGGAGTACTGGAAGGAGATCCAGGCGATTTTTCAGGATCCCTTCTCCTCATATAATGTATTTCACAAGATCGATGCGGTTCTGCTGGACTGTATCAAGATGAGGGGCGGCAAGAAGCTGCCCTATGAAAAGAAAGTGGAGATGATGACCGAGGCGTGCAGCTTCGTGAACCTGAAGTTCGAGGAGCTGACAAACAAGTATCCCTTCGAACTTTCCGGGGGGCAGATGCAGCGGCTCATGATCGCCCGTATCTTCCTTCTCAAACCGAAAATTCTCCTGGCCGATGAGCCCACCTCCATGATTGACGCCTGTTCCCGGGCTACCATTCTGGAGATGCTTCAGAATCTCAGGAACGAGATAGGCATGACGATCATTTTTATCACCCATGACATCGGCCTGGCCTATTTTATCTCCGATACGGTTTTCATCATGGAAAAGGGGAATATCGTGGAATACGGACCAGCGGAGAAGGTTATTCTCAACCCGGAGGCGGAGTATACAAAACGACTTATCAGCGATGTTCCGAAAATTCACGAGGAATGGGATTTGTCCACCGTATAACAGGGCGAACTAAGGAAGGTTATAATGGATATTAAGAAAATAATTGAGCAGATGACTTTGGAGGAGAAGGCCGGTCTCTGTTCGGGGGCCGACTTCTGGAAGACGAAGGCCGTGGAAAGGCTGGATGTACCTCCGATGATGGTAAGTGACGGTCCCCACGGGCTGAGAAAACAGGATGATCAGGCCGATCATGCCGGTATTAACGAGAGTATAAAAGCGGTCTGTTTTCCCACCGGTGTTACGGTGTGCTCCTCCTTCGACAAGGAGCTTATCAGGGAGATGGGAGAGAATCTGGGCGAAGCCTGTCAGGCAGAAAACCTGGGGGTCCTTCTGGGGCCTGCCGTCAATATCAAGAGATCCCCCCTGTGCGGGCGGAACTTCGAGTATTTTTCAGAAGATCCCTTTCTCTCCGCCGAAATGGCCACTGCCCAGATTCAGGGAATCCAGAGCCAGGGGGTCGGCACCAGTATAAAGCATTACCTGGCCAACAGCCAGGAACACCGGCGTATGTCCTCCGATTCCCGGGTGGACGAGAGGACTCTGCGGGAAATTTATCTGCCTACCTTCGAAAAGGCGGTGAAAGAAGCCCAGCCCTGGACTGTCATGTGTTCCTATAACCGCATAAACGGGACCTATGCTTCGGAGAGTCATCGTTTTCTTACGGAAGTGCTCCGTGACGAATGGGGTTTCGAAGGGTTTGTCGTCTCCGACTGGGGTGCCGTCAATGACAGGGTGGAAGGTCTGAAGGCCGGTCTGGATCTGGAGATGCCCTCATCCTTCGGGCTGAACGACGCCAAGATTGTGAGAGCCGTGAAGACGGGCAAGCTGGATGAAGCGGTTCTGGATAAAACGGTCGAAAGAATTCTGAAGATCGTAGCCCTCTCCCAGGAAAAGAGAAATAAAAAAGCCGTTTTCGACCGGGAGGCCCAGCATGGGAAAGCCCGGCAGATCGCCGGCGAATCCATGGTTCTTCTGAAAAACGAAGGCCTGCTGCCCCTTCAGAAAAAAGGGAAGGTCGCCTTTGTGGGAGCCTTTGCCCAGAAGCCCCGATTCCAGGGGGGCGGCAGTTCCCACATCAATACCTTCAAGGAGAGTTCCGCCCTTCAAGCGGCGAAGGAACTTCTTGGCAGCAGTGTCGAGGTGAGCTATGCTCCGGGTTACTCCCTGACCGAAGACTGTGTGGATAAGAAGCTTATTGACGAAGCGGTAGCCGCCGCCGCCGCTGCGGACTGTGCCGTCGTTTTTGCGGGACTGCCCGATAATTATGAGAGTGAAGGTTACGATCGTTCCCATATGCGCATGCCCGAGAGCCATGACCGGCTTATTGAAGAAGTGGCTAAGGTGCAGAAAAACGTGGTAGTCGTGCTTCATAACGGATCCCCGGTAGAAATGCCCTGGCTAAGCCAGACTGGTGCTGTTCTGGAGGCCTATCTGAGCGGACAGGCCGTGGGAGAAGCGGTTATCGATATTCTTTTCGGCGATGTGAATCCCAGCGGTAAATTAGCCGAGACTTTTCCTGTGAAACTGGAGGATAACCCATCCTACCTCTATTACATTGGTGAAAAGGACGTGGTTGAATACCGGGAAGGTATTTTCGTCGGGTATCGGTATTACGACAAGAAAAATATGGACGTTCTGTTCCCCTTCGGACACGGTCTGAGCTATACCACCTTTGAATATGAGGGTCTGAAACTGAGCCGCAGCAAGATTCATGACACCGATACCCTGTCGGTGACCTTAACGGTGAAGAACACCGGATCGGTCTACGGGAAGGAAGCGGTGCAGCTTTACGTGACGCCTCCCGCCGGAGATATCATCCGGCCGAACAAGGAACTCAAGGGGTTTGAGAAAATCGGCTTGAAGCCCGGCGAGTCGAAAAGAATCACCTTCACACTGGATAAGCGTTCCTTCGCCTACTATAATACGACTATCAATGACTGGTATGCCGAGAGCGGTGATTACGGAATCCTTGTGGGATCTTCTTCCCGCGACATCCGGCTGGAAGGGGAGGTCAGTCTAAAGGCGTCGAGCTCGATTCCCTGGAAGTATGATATGAACAGTCTGGTGGGTGATATTCTCAAGGACCATAAAAAAGCCGGCCTTATCAAGGGTCTGTTGAAATCAATGGACGAAGTTTTCGGGCAGGGATCGGATGATGACGAGTCGGCCAAGGATGCCATAACCGATGAAATGAAGGATGCCATGTTTAAATACATGCCCATACGGAATTTCGCCTGTTTCGGTGGTGGCCTGGTCACTTTTGAGGAGCTGCAGGATATTATCTATAAACTGAATGAAGCCTGAGGGAGAATGGTAGAAGAGCCGCCATGGATTACAAAACGGAGAGAATGATTTATCAGATTAGTGAGACTCGCAACAAAATTCTTGAACATGCGGAGATTATGTTTATCGAAGAAGGTCTTTTTGAAACGACAATGAGCAATCTGGCCCAGACCATAGGCATAAGCCGGACATCCTTGTATCGATACTACAGGGACAAGCTGGAGCTGTCCCTGGCCATTGTCGTGAAGAGGCTTAAAGAGCTTAA
Source organism: Spirochaetales bacterium (assembly GCA_016936115.1). Taxonomy (GTDB): domain Bacteria; phylum Spirochaetota; class Spirochaetia; order DSM-2461; family DSM-2461; genus SZUA-368. The sequence continues at coordinate 9,390 of JAFGPQ010000292.1, forward strand.
TTTCAATGTGGATTTCAAAGAGGAGGCCGACAGGCTGCCCGACGGATTCGGCCGGGTCGGCCTGTTACTCAAAAGGCGGTGGCTGGCGCCGGAATATGACGAGACCTACCGTTTCTTTGCCGAATTCGACGCCTATTATTCCGGTTCCCGTATTCCCCAGGAATTCCGCGTGAAAATGGACGAAGCCCTGACGCCTCTTAAGGATCTGCTTTTGGAGAAGTACATCCGGGAGGGGCAGAAGGATGGGTCCATCCGTACCGATTTGAGCGATCATCTGATCCACGAGATTGTGGGCAACGGCATAAGAAGTTTTCATCAGCGGCTCATTCTTCGGGGAAGCGTGCTTGTGGATATACCCCAGGAGGATCTTGAGATTATCATGGACGAGTATCACAAGGTATTGATGGACGGCATAAAATTCTCTAATGGATGCTGAAATCACGGGGTCGGTTCTGAAAATTAAACTCTGGACGGGAAGCTATCTTCTCGTCACGCTTCTCAACTTTCTCGTGGGGTGCACTGTATTCATCCAAGCCTCCTATCTGCCGGTCTATGTGCTGGAGCTGGGAAAGACCAAGGCCGATGTGGGCCTGGTTATCGGGGCGTTTGCTCTAACGGCTCTCCTGACACGGCCTCTTGCCGGCTATCTTCTGGACCGGATCGGCCGGTTTCCCGTCGTATTTCTGGGAAGCTGCTTTCTGGCTCTCGATCTGGTGCTGTACCTCTCTGCGGATTCCTATCTTCTTCTGCTCCTGGTGCGTATTCTCAATGGATTCTCCTTCAGTCTTGTCTCAACAACGGCTATCACTCTCATTGTGGATGTTACCGCCGAAAGCCGTCTGAAGGAGGGTATCGGGTATTTTGCTGTATCCGGTACCATCGCGTCGGCGGTGGGTCCCGCTCTGGGGCTTATTATCTTTAAAAGGGGAGGATTTCACCCCCTGTTTCTTTTCGTCTCCCTCTTCGGTCTGGGGATTCTCTCCTCCGCCCTGATGCTCGGTAGAAAGATCCGACCGCTTCCCGGAGAGAAGAGTGAAGCTGAAAAGGGTGTCGCCAAGAGTCCCTTTTCTGCGGACATGTTCTTTCCCGCCCTGTTTATCATGTTCCTGGGATTTTCCCTGGGCCTTCTCTTCACCTATATTCCGGTTCTCGGCGTGGAAAGGAATATACCGAACGTATCCCTGTTCTTTACTTTTTATGCCCTGGCCATTACGGCTTTGCGGCTGCTCGGGTCCCGGTTTATCGATCGGTTCGGTTCCTTCGCCCAATACACCATGGCCGTTCTTCTCCAATGTATGGCCATACTTATGCTGGGAAGAACCGGCTCCCTGACGATTGTCCTCATCGCTGCGGTTCTTTTCGGCTTTGCCTTTGCCATAAATCAGCCCTTGCTGAATTTTATGCAAATCGATGTAATGCCCGCCGACAGAAAAGGTCTGGCCGGGGCGATCTATTTCATCGCTCTGGATTTGGGATTCTCCGCCGGGGCGATGGGTTTCGGTGTGCTGCTGGAGCATTGGGACTTCTTTCCCGTCTTCGCTCTCTGCGCCGGACTGTTGTTCAGCTCTCTTTTTCTCTATAGAGGGATTTTCGGAAAATAATAAATTAATGGAGATTATCCTGTGAGTATTGATATCAAAGAAACTATTAAGCGTATGACCCTGGAAGAGAAGGCCGGACTCTGTTCGGGAATGAACTACTGGCAGACCAAACCGGTTGAACGCCTGGGGATACCCTCCGTCATGATGGCAGACGGACCCCACGGTCTGAGGAAGCAGGAAGAGGATCCGGACCATATAGCCATGTCGGGAAGCGTTCCGGCGACCTGCTATCCCACCGCTTCGGCCCTGGCCTGTTCCTGGGACAGGGATCTGGTGGAAGAAGTTGGCAGAAGCCTGGGCGGGGAGTGTCGGGCTCAGAATATCCATATTGTTCTGGGCCCGGGCGCCAATATCAAAAGATCCCCCCTGTGCGGCCGGAATTTCGAATATTTCTCAGAGGATCCCCTGCTTTCTTCCGAACTGGCTTCAGCCCATGTAAGAGGCGTTCAGAGCCAGGGCGTGGGATCATCTCTGAAACATTTCGCAGCGAATAATCAGGAATTCAAAAGACAGCTGACGGATTCGCAGGTAGACGAGAGAACCCTTCGCGAAATCTATCTGGCCAGTTTCGAAGGGGTCGTCAGAAACGAGCAGCCCTGGACCGTCATGTGCGCTTATAACAAGCTGAACGGTTCCTACTGTTCGGAAAGCCATCGTTTGCTCACGGAAATTCTCAGAGACGAATGGGGCTTCGAAGGCTTTGTCGTATCCGACTGGGGTGCGGTGAATGAGAGGGTGGAGGGAATCAGGGCCGGTCTGGAGCTGGAGATGCCCTCCTGTAACGGGGACAGGGACAATCTGATCGTAAAAGCTGTTCAGTCCGGCGAGCTTGATGAGAAAATCCTTGATAAAGTGGTGGAGCGCCTCTTGAGCGTCATCGAGAAAGCATTCCGCTGTGAGGGAGAAGCTCCCCTATTCGATGCGGATAAAAACCATGACTTCGCCAGAAAAGCCGCTGCCCAATGCATGGTTCTTCTTAAAAACGAGGACGATCTCCTGCCCCTTGAAAAGCAGAAATCCCTGGCAATTATCGGCGGATTTGCGGATTGTCCTCGATACCAGGGGGGAGGCAGTTCCCATGTGAATCCCGCCCGGTTGGATAATCCGGTAGAAGAGATTAGAAAGATCGCCGAGACGAAGGGAATCGCCGTGGATTATTCAGAGGGCTATCCTGTAGATGTACTGAATGAGAGATATTCCGCGAGGAAGTTCGAATCGGTCAGCGATGTGCCGGATCAGAACATGATCGATGAAGCCTGCCGGTCTGCGGCTAAGGCAGAGGCGGCGATAATTTTCACTGGTCTTCCCGAACCCTATGAATCGGAAGGTTTCGACCGACGCCATATCTCCATACCGGCGGGACATGAAAAGCTGATTGAGGCGGTGGCTGCCGTTCAGCCTAACACGGTGGTTATTTTAAGTAACGGCTCTCCCATAGAGATGCCCTGGCTTAGCCGTGTAAAGTCGGTGGTAGAGGGATATCTGGGAGGTCAGGCTTTCGGCGGAGCCGCCGCTGATATTCTGTTCGGGGTTGTGAATCCCTCGGGGAAACTGGCCGAAACCTATCCCATGAGAGTTCAGGATAACCCCTCCTATCTGTACTTCCCCGGCGATGGGGAGTCGGTAAAATACCAAGAGGGACTCTTCGTGGGGTACCGGCACTATGATTCTATCGACATTGCCCCTCTCTTTCCTTTCGGCTACGGCCTGAGCTATACCCGGTTTTCCTTTGACGCCATAGAAGCGGATAGGGAGAGGATCAGCGATGAAGAGGAGGTGAATGTTACCGTTACCGTGACGAACAGGGGAGAACGGGAAGGAACCGAGACGGTGCAGCTCTATGTCCGATGCCCGGACTATCCCGTGCAGAAGCCTTTTCAGGAACTTAAGGGTTTCGGGAAAATCACCCTGAAGCCGGGAGAATCGGGACGGGTTGTCATCACTTTGGGAAAACGGGCTTTTGCCTATTTCGATGAAAAGATCGGTGACTGGCGGGCTCCCGCAGGAAGTTATGAGCTGGCGGCGGGAAGTTCTTCCCGTGATATTCATGGAACCTGCCGAATCACCCTGATCCCTTCCCGGGTAGAGAAGATCATTTATACCAGGAACAGCTCGATCAGCGAGATTTATATGAGTGAGGTGGGAAAATCCTATCTGGACGGCATGTCGGAGGAACTTCAGAAGCAGCGGGGTATGACCCCGGACAGGCTTATTTCCTTCTTTAAGGACATGCCCCTGCGCTCCTTGCAGGTGCTGGCGGGCGAACTTATTAACGAGGAGAAACTGACGGAACTCCTGAACAGACTGAACGGGTAATTACAGGATAGCCTGGGCTTCTTCGGAAATAGCGTGAAGCTCCTCGTAAATGCTGGATAACTTATTAATCATGTCGGCCACATGAAATCCCAGGTCGTCCACATGCTTACTGCTTTCCAGCATCATGACTAGTGCTTCCTGTATAATATCGGTTCCCCGGTTCATCTCCTCCATGGCCGTGGAAAGCTCCTGAAAGCCGTCGGCCACGCCGGTCAGTCTTACCACAACACTCTGCATATCGCTGTGGGAAATCTCAGATAGGTTTTTCGTCTCCCGGGCATCCAGGGCGACGCGGCTCAGGTCCGTAGTGATAATGCGGGCATTATCGGCGGTTTCCTCGGCCAGTTTCCTTATCTCCTGGGCGACTACGGCGAAACCCTTGCCCTTTTCTCCGGCATGGGCCGCTTCGATGGCCGCATTCATGGCCAGCAGGTTGGTATTGGCCGCCACGTCGTCTATAGTCTTATTCACCTGCAGAATGCGGTCAACACTGTCATTGACCTTATCTACGGCGAAAACGGTTTGCTCCAGAGCGACCGCTCCGTTCTGGGTACCCTCCTGCAGGCTCAGAATCATTTCCTGACGCTGTCAGGCCAGTTTGGTGATATTCTTGATAGAGGCGAGCATCTCCTCTACCGAAGCGGAGGACTCCTCGATAGCGGTTCCCTGTTCAATGGTGTTCTCCTTCATCTCCAGAACGATCTGTTCCACCGATTTCATGAAGAGAGAGCAGTCGTTGATCTTGCTGTGAAGATCATTGGTTATCCTGTCCAGGGTATCGTGGGCTTTCTTGACGAGGGTCACTTCGTAATGGTGGCAGTTCTCCGGCTTGTTCAGTCCGTTATGAATCGCTCGGACCAATCCTTCGCAGCTGCCGTATCCGCAGGAGGCGCAGTTGTAGACATCGGTATCGGAGAATTTGAACATTCTGTTATAGATCGCCCACATTTCCTGTTCCGATGGGGTTTTCCATTTCGTCAGGGCGGAACGGTCCTTATACTTTCGGACATACAGATCGGGTCGCCAGTATTGGCTCAGTGTCTTATCCAATTTTGCGGAAGCACGGTTATCCTTCATCGAAGAGGTCAGGAGGCGTTTCTGCTGAGCCACCCTTTCGGAAACGGCCTGTTCCAGTATGTCCACCGGCGTTTCCTTTCTGTTTGTACCCGTTCCTCCGTTACACCCCTTTTCGCAATTGAGGCAGTCCACCAGCAGGGGCTGACGATTCCGTATGAGGGATTGGGGAAGGTCGTTCAGATAGTCGTATATCGTATGGGTGCCCTCTATCTTTCTGATCCGGGCGGCCGCTTCGGGCATATCCCTTTCCACGGTGGCCATTAATCCCCCGGGAGAGGAGAAGAGGACCGCCCTCTCGGGAATAGGCGAATCATAGGGAACCGAGGCAAAGGAGGCGAGGCTCTTCCCGGAGCCGGACAGGGCCTTCTCAATAGAAGCGAAGGTTACGTTGTAATCTCCCATTCCGGTGGATTCGAACTCCCTTTTTTTGGCAAGGCAGGGTGAGATGACAGCCATTTTGTGCTTGCCGTACCGGGGATAGTATTCCCGGATCATTTTCATGGTATGGAGCATGGGGCTGTCCGCCGGAGCCAAATGGGGGAGAAGTTCCGGCATAAAAAGTTCGATATAATTAACGATGGCCGGGCAGGGCTGGGCAATGACGAGCTGCGGCTGGGCCGACTTGATATACTCGAGATAGGATTTCACCGTCAGTTCCGCCCCGAAGCTGACATCAAAGAAAGCCTCCACTCCCAGTTTTCTGAGATAGCCGTTCAGCTTCTCAAGCTGACCTTCGAAGGAGGCCGCCGCCGAAGGGGCCACGATGGCCACTATCTTCTCTCCCCCGGCGCAGGCCCGGGAAAAGCGGTCCCAGTCGTCTATGCTTCTGCGGGCGTTGTGGGTACAGGCGGTAATGCAGTTTCCGCAGCCTATACAGGTGTCATGATTGATGGTCACCGAATCGCCGCTTCCGTCCATACAGTACTTGATGGGACAGACGGAAATGCACTGGTGGCAATTTACACATGCCTCCGGATCTACCTCAATAATCGGTTGCAGGGCCATAAATTAACTCCTATTGATCTTTTTTTAGGGATTTTTGTTCACTTTTCAAGGAAAAGGTTGAGAAATATTTTTCCTTAACCGAATTTTGTTTTGAGAAAATGAAGAAAATTCACCTCATAAATCCTTCCTAATCCACGTGATTATGCTAGAATGGATTCATGCTACGAATTTTAACGGAGATTCCTTCACACATAAACAAGGACCGTTCCGTATATGAAAATTGTATAAATCTTCTCATGTCTTACGATAAAAGACACCGGGCCCTTCACAGCTCTCAGGTAACGAAAACCGCAGCCGAACTGGCACGGCGGTTCAAAGAGGATGTGCATAAGGCGGAAGCCGCCGGCGTGCTTCACGACATAAGCGTTATCATCCCCAATGAGCAGAGGGTCGAGGCTGCCGAATCCCTTGGCATCGGTCTGTTTGAGGAGGAGAAAGAGTTTCCCATGATTCTCCATCAGCGGCTCTCCCGTAAATTCGCCTCCCTCTTTTTCGGGGTGGACGACAGGGAAGTTCTAAATGCGGTGACCTGCCATACCACTCTCTGGCAGGGCCCCTCCCGTATGGATATGATTGTTTTTCTGGCCGATAAGATCTCATGGGATCAGGAAGGGGTGCCCCCCTATCTGGACCTGGTAAACAGAGCGCTGGATATGTCTCTGGAATCGGCAGCCTACACCATGGTCAAGTATATGATGGACAACAGAAGCAAACTTGCCGTGGTTCATCCCTGGCTGGCCGGAGCCTATGATTACTTTTTGAATAAAGAGAGGGATGAGGGCCTCTCAGCTGCGGTTCTCCGCTGAGCGGTTCAACTGGTTGAATTCCTCGGGATAGTGTTTTCTCAGACAATCCGGACAGATACTGTGACTGAAAACGGCCCGGGAATGCTGTTGGATGTAGGTTTCAAGTTTCGCCCAGTACCCCCTGTCGTCCCGGATCTTTTTGCATGAGGAGCATATGGGCAGCATCCCGTTGAGGGTTTTGATGTTCTCCAGGGCCGCGTTGAGTTCCTCGATAAGGTTTTCCTTCTGAATGCCCATCTCCCTTTCCCGGGTGGTTTCCCTGTGAATTCCCATGAGCCGGACCGCTTTTCCCCGGTCATCCCGTTCCTCCACATATCCGGTGGAATTGATCCAGATCCAGTCATTATCACCCCTTTTGAAACGGTAATCGAAGGAGAAGGTATTGCTTTCCTTAAGGTAGACATCCCGGTAATCGGAGAATATTTTATGAACATCATCCGGTTTAAGCCGATTAATCCACCAGTCCCGGTCCAGGCATATCATCCCCGAATCCAGATCCATAAAGGCGATGCCCGTCTCATCCAGGATAAAATGCTGATTCTTCACATCCCATTCCCAGAAACTGACCCCCGTCACGGACAGAGTCAGATTCAGTTTGTCGATATATCTCTTCGTATTGTCGTCCCGCCTATTCAGTTCCAACCGGTAGAAGGATGTGATGAGGAAAAGAACGGAAAACACAAAGAAATAGCAGGTGAACAAAAGAATACTGTTCGCCCTGTCGGAAAAGGTGAAAAGGAGAAGCCGGTCTCCGATTATCTGGGCCGAAAGCATGAAGACCAGGGAAGACAGGGATATGAAAAAGGGAAAATAGGGACTCCTTTCCTTATTGAGCAGCAGATAAACGGAGGGGCTGATCAGAAGCAGATAAAGATGAATTCCCGTGCGGAGAGAGGAGGTAAACAGGGTCATAAGAAAAATATGGAAGAGATATAAGATCAGATAGTACCTGACCGCGGTAAAAAAACTTCTCCTTCGGAACAGGGGATAATAAAGAGTATACATGCCTGATATGAGAAAGAGTAAGAAACCTGTATAGAGATGATGGAGGATCAGCCCGTAAGTCAGGCTGTACAGCAAGGTTATCGAAGCGCCCAGAAAGGCCGTGATATTTCCCAAACGGATACGGGGATAGTCCTGTGGCGGATGGGAGGCGATATTGAAATTGGAAATTTTTTCAATCGTTTTTAACATAATTGGGATATATGTTAATTATACCCCTTATTCATCAGTTTTAAAACGATTAATTCTTGTTTTCAATTCATTGCTCGTATCGGCCAGTTCCTGAGAGAGGGTTGTGACCTGAACCATGGCTCTGACGATATCTCCCGTACCGATGGCTGCTTCGTGAATACCGTCAAGAACCGTCTTGGAAATTTCCTGAATGGCTTCCAGTTCGTTTTCCAGCTCCGTAGCTCCCGTATCGATGACTGCGGCGCCGTTCTTTATGGCCAGGGTAATCTCATTCAGCCTGGCCGACGTGCTTCCTATCTCCCGACTTCCCAGCATGAGTTCGCTGGTGCTGTTGGCGATAAGGTTCAGGGCGTCCACGAAGTCGGTGATGACCCTGTCCATCTCATGGAACACCTGGGCGGTTTCCTTGGAATTTTCCGCCGTGTCCTCCACGCCGACCCTAATCTCCCCTATGACGGAATCGATGGTCTTTACGCTTTCCGAGGAGCTTTCCGCCAGCTTTCTTATCTCGTCGGCCACCACGGCGAACCCCCTTCCCGCGTCTCCCGCGTGGGCCGCTTCGATGGCCGCGTTCATGGAGAGCAGGTTGATCTGTGAGGCGATCCCCCGGATGATATTGGTCATGTTCTCGATGCTCTCCAGTTTCTCCACGACCTTGACGTTGAAGATCCGGTTCATCGTATTCAGCTGGTCTCCTCCCCGTCGGGATGTTTCCGTAAGCCGGGTGGCGATCTCCTTTTTCTCCTGGGTGATTTCAGACACCTTCTGAAGTGATTTGAGCATCTGTTCGATGGAAGCGGCGGTCTCCTCTACGATAGCCGCCTGTTCCTGCCGGATGCCGCTGAAGCTGTCCAGGGAACCGCTGATGCTCTTCATGGACTGGGAGGAGTTATCGATAACACTGTCCAGCCGCTTGATCTGATGTTCCATGGAATTCATGGTAGCGCTTATCTCATCAATAGCGGCGGCGGTTTCCTCCGTATTGGTAACAAGGGTATCCTTCGCACTCAGGGTGGTGTTGGCGCTCTGTTTGATGTTGGCGATCATATCGTGTATCACCCGTACGAAACGGTTGAAGTTCGCCGTCAGATCGGTTAGTTCATCGTTATTGTTCTCTTTCAGGGACTGGGTCAGATCCCCCTCTCCATCGGATATTTCACCCAGGGTCAGGGAAACCCGTTTAATCCTTGTAACGAAATAGAGGGAGGAGAAAAAAACAAGAGTTCCGAAAATGACCTGGCTTATTATAATATAGATGATAATCTGATTTCTCAGAGCGATGAGTGGTGCGTACATGATTTCCTCGGGGACAAAGAGGACCACTTTCCAGCCCAGCCGGTCTGTAGTCTGCCAGACCATGGCCTTTTCGGTTCTCTGAAAACTGTAAAGCTGATGGCCCGAAGGGGAAATAATAACCGGCGACATGAAGGGATTTCCCCCGTCATCAAGAAGATCGAGAACGCTCTTTCCAATAAGTTCCTCATTGGGATGGGCGATGGTCACTCCCTTGTCATCGATCAGGGCCAGGGAAGAACCCTCCTCCAGGACGGTGGAATTCAGGAGTCCCAGCATGTCATCCAGAAAAAGATCGATTCCCAGAACACCCAGCAGGGTTTTGTCCCTGACATCAAAAAGGGGAGTGGCGATGGTAATGGTCAGATTGCCCGTGATAGCGTCTGTGTAATAATCGGTTATGATGGTTTTCTTTTCTTTCACCGCCGACTGGTACCAGGGGCGGGACGTGGGATCGAAATCGTCCGGGGCCAGCCAGTCCCCGCCGAAGTAGAATTTTTTCTCCGGCGTACCGATATAGCATTCCGAAATGCCGCAGGTGGATTCGTCCCAGCTCAGGAAGGGGTTATTGGAAAGACCCCCGGTCCTGGTCAGATCCAGGGTTGGTTTTATGCGGTAATTGTCCGCCTTCGACTCCAGGGCGACGATTCTGGTCAGAAGCCAGCTGTCGATTTCCTTCGCGCTGACGCTAGTCCGGAAATCCATATTCGAAAGAATGCGGTTTTCCAGGTCCAGCCTGTTTCGTCTGTAATTCATTCCACCGTAAAGGGAAATTGTCAGAATCGCCAGGATTCCGAAGGACAGGGTCATTTGCCATATCAGCCCGAAACGTATTTTCTGAGACATAGGGTTTCTCCTCTGCATGTTCTTTATTAAAAGTTTATTTTGTAAAGGAGAAAATGCAAGCTTTCCCGTTTAAAACTACATCCACCCTTCCAAAGGGTCCGTCCAGGGGCAGATTTCCTCTTCGGTGAAAAAGAGGGCGATTTCCCTTTCGGCGCTTTCTACGGAATCGGAGGCGTGAAGGCAGTTGTCCGGCGTGGTGGTACCCAGGGCGAAATCCCCCCGTATCGTACCCGGCTCCATATCGGCCACATAGGTGGCGCCGGCCAGTTTCCGCATAATGACCACGGCATTCTTCCCTTCCCCGATCATAAGTACTACCGGGCCTTTCAGGGAGAAATCCTCTAGATAATGGAACCAATCCTTTTCCACGTGTTCCGCATAATGGGCTCTCACCGTCTCCCTGTCGAGCTGTTTCATCTTCATGGCTACCAGTTTGAGACCCTTGCTTTCGATCCTTTTTATAATGTCTCCCGCCAGTCTTCTCTGTAAAACACCCGGTTTGAGCATGAGCAAAGTGCGTTCCATTTCGATTCCTCCCTATTTTGAAGGGACAGTGAAGCATTAATCTGTTATATTAGTAAAGTGGTTATTTCAAAGAAAAGAACCCTTTTCACCAGAATCTCGCAGCTCCTTATAATCATGATCTGCGTCATTTTTCTCTTCTCTCTGGCCCTGTTCACCTCAATCAAGAATTCCTATGATGTTCAGCTCTATAAAACATTCCGGGAAGCCATAGGAATTGCGATCACCTATCTGGAATATGAACTGGATAAAATCTCGGAAATGACCCTTTACCTTTCCACCGACGATACCCTGCAGAATACCATAAGAAGCGACACCCCCGCCTCGGATGATTATGAGAAAGTCCAATTCCGGGATATGATCCGGGATATCATGTTCAAGCAGGCCTACGGCGACTTCTTCATATCTTTTATAGAGCTGGATCTGCTGAGCGGTGAGGTCATCAAGGTGGGCCGGAGTGTGGGATCCTTTGAGAGTGAATACAATCCGACGCTGAAGATTCACCCCGGTTATGACCAGGGCCGCGATTTCTACTTTGTCGGCGAGAGCGGCTCCCTGGTAAACGTCCGGAATATCCGGGATGTCTCTTCCCTGGATTTTTTTACCATGGGGACCATGCTCACCTATATCGATGTGAAGCTTCTTATTCAGAAATACCAGAGGCAGAGCCCCTACCATTCGGATCTGAGTTTCATTATTGTCAAAGACGGAAAATTGCTGATTCAGGAGGAGCTTTCCCGTAAAATCGTCCAGTCCCTCCCGAATCTGGAGGACGGGTTTTCCTTCTACCGGGACGGAGATCAGTCCTACTTTATAACCGTTGTTACCGGGGCGGATAAGGGATGGACGTTCATCGGCTACACCTCGGTGAATGATATCAGAGATCTGAACAAAACACTCTGGACAGTTATGATTCTGCTTCATTTCATTCTGGCGGTGATCCTGATCCTCGTAGGCCGGGTATATGTGCGTCACTTCACCAGTCCCCTGGAGCTGCTGAGCCGGGATCTGAGAGCGTTTGAGGAGAACGTCTTCAGTATCGAGCTCAGGCCGCTCCCCTATGAAAACGTGACCGAGGAAATAGAAGCTCTGTACCGTGATGTGGAACTGGCTCTCATGAAGATACAGGATCAGGTCTATAAGGATTACGTCAAGCAGATGTCCCTTCAGAAAGCGCAGCTGCAGATGCTCCGGTCCCAGATCAATCCCCACTTCCTTTACAATACCCTGGATTCGATCAGCTGGATGGCCAAATCTTCCGGGGAGCCGGATCTTTCCCGCATGACCGTCGCCCTGGGAAGGCTGCTCAGGAGGTCTCTGAATGAGAGGCGGGAGCGGATCTCCCTTAAGGAGGAGCTGATTCTCCTGGATGACTACCTGGCTATTCAGAAGGTCCGGTTTCAGGAGAAGCTGAACTGGTCCTGTGAGATCGAGCCGGAACCGGAATCGGTTTTGATGCTGCCTTTTTTGCTGCAGCCCCTGGTGGAGAATGCCATCAAGTACGGCATTGAGGAGGGAGAGGGCAATCTTTCCGTCTCCCTGCGGATTGTCCACGGGGATAACAGAATGATCCGCATCATCGTCTGCGACTCAGGCGGCGGATTTCCCCGGGTCCTTCTAGATTGCTACAAAGAGAGGGGGATGGAAAAACTCATCACCGATGATATGCTGGGTGTGGGGCTGAAAAATATTTACGAACGGATTCAGCTTTATTATCAGGGAAAAGGCAACCTTGTCATAAGCAACAGACCAGAGGGGGGCGCCTGCAGCATGGTGGAATTTCCCTTTCCCTGGGAGAAGGACAGATTATGATTAACGTGGCGGTTATCGATGACGAGAGACTGATCCGGGAAGGGATCGCCTCGACCATAGACTGGACCAGACTGGGGTGCCGGGTGGTGGGCATCGCCCTCGATGGCAGGCAGGGGCTGGACCTGATTCGGGAGAAAAAGCCCTCCCTCGTTATAACGGATATCAGAATGCCCGGAATGAGCGGGCTTGAGATGATCCGGGAAACCCAGAAATACGTATGGAAGCCCCGCTATATCATACTCTCCGGTTATGACGATTTCACCTTTGCCCGAAAGGCGATGGAATACGGGGTCCGCCACTATCTGCTTAAGCCTCTGGACGAAAAGGAGCTGGAGGAGAAGATTCTTCTCATTGTCAGTGAAATCCGGGCGCAGCATCGGGAAAGGCTTACCGGCAACAGCTGTGTGGACAGGATTGTGGAGTATCTGGAATTCAACTACGCCCGCAGGGATCTGAGCCTGGGCTGGATAGCGGACAATCTGATCTATAAAAACTGCGATCACCTGGGCCGCCTCTTCAAGAGGCATACGGGAATCGGTTTTCAAGGCTACCTGAACCGGCTGCGGATCGATAAGGCCCGGCAGATCCTGGAAGAGGGCAGGGGAGAGAAAATCTATGAGGTGGCGGAGCAGTGCGGCTTTCCCCCGGACGGGCAGTATTTTTCGACACAGTTTAAAAAAATCACTGGTATGAGTCCCCGGGAGTATGGGGAGAGCCTCTGATGTGCTTCCGCGTGGTCTTTGATAAAACCATCATCGGCAGGCTGCCCGGCTTCGCCACGCTTAAGGATGTCCCTTTTCCCGAGGGTGACCTCTCCGCCTTTACTTTTCCCTTGCTGCCTGTGCTGACCGCTGGAGATGAAGGGGCTCTCCCCGCCGGCTGGGGGCTGATCCCCCGATGGGTCAGGGAGGGTGAGAAGGCCCGGAAGATCCGTTCCTCCACGGTGAACGCCCGGTCGGAGACGATTCATGAAAAACCTTCCTTCCGGGACAGCTGGCCCCATAAACGCTGCGTGCTGCCCGTGCGGGGGTTTTTTGAACCCCATCTGGGAGAACAGGGCAAAGAGACCTGGCGGATCGAAAGAGGGGACGGGGATTTTTTCTATCTGGGAGGAATCTATGAGAAGACCTCCCTTGCCCCTGAGTCAGGATTTCCCGGCTTTACCTTTTCTCTGCTTACCCTGGAAGCGACCGGTTTTCTGGCGGAAGTTCATAATGGGAAATTAAGAATGCCCCTGGTCATGACAGAAGAAAAGGCCCTTCTGTGGCTGCGTGAATGGGAACGTCCCGCCGCTCTCTTTGACTCCTCCTGGCTGATGGATCAGAAGGAGTTACGGGGAAAAATCACAGAATCGGACAAAAAAAAGTCGGATTATTTAAAGGAATCATCACTTTTTTCAATTTTCAATTAATGAAAACGGCCAAATAATGGTTATACAAGAACCATTTCAGGAGGTTTATTTATGAAAAAAGCGATACTTTTGCTTATCGTTTTAACCGTTCTTTTTCCCCTGGTTGCCAATGGCGGCGGAGATAAGGCCGCTTCGGCAAAAGAGGAATTATCCATTATCTGGTGGGGTTCCCAGAACCGCCACGACAGAACCATCAAAGCCATAGAGCTTTACATGGAAAAGAATCCCAACGTGGAAGTCACCTACGAATTCGCCGGTTGGACCGACTACTGGACGAAGACCACCACCATGGCTGCGGGAGGAATGCTCCCCGATGTTATGCAGCAGGATTACGCCCGCTTGGCCGAGTGGCAGGAAAAGAATCTTCTCACCGCCCTTGATCCCTATATCAAGGACGGTACCATCGACCTTTCCAATGTTGTTGACAGCGCCATCGCAGGCGGACGTATCAATGGCGAGCTCTACGGTCTGAACCTGGGTATGAACTCGGAATGTTTCGTTCTTGACGTGGATGCCTTTGAAAAAGCCGGTATTCCTCTTCCTCCCCAGAACTGGACCTGGGATCAGTTCGAAAGCATTGCCCGCGAGCTTCATGATAAGCTTGGTATCTACGGCATGGGCGACGGTATGCTCGGCGAACAGCACTGGAAAACCATCTATCTTTCCAACGGTGAATACGCTTATAACGATGCCGGAACCGATGTGGGTTATACGGACGAGAGCCTTTTCGCCGATTACAGCGAGATGATCGTGAATATGCAGAACGACGGCGTTATCCCCAATCGGGAGCTGGAACTGGCCAAATACGGTATCAGCATCGAAACAAAGGGTATGGTTTCGAAAGAATCCGCCATGGAGTACTTCTGGAGTAACCAGCTGACCGCTCTGACCTCCGCCGCCGGCGAAGGCAGACACTTCTACATGACCCACAAGCCCAGGCTGACTGCCGACGGCCCCGCCGCCAACTACCTGAAGCCCAGCATGTTCTTCTCCATCAGCGCCCAGACCGAGAACGCCGCCGGAGCCGCTAAGTTCATTAACTACTTCACCAATGATCTGGATGTGAACAAGATTCTTGCTGCCGAGCGCGGCGTTCCCATCTCCTCCGCTATCAGAGCGGGTATCAAGGACCTGATGGGCCCCGCCCAGATCGAATCCTTTAACTACATCGACAGGGTTGCTCAGGACAACAGTCCCCTTCCCAACCCGGATCCGGTGGGACATTCGGACATCGTAAACAACGTTTACAATCCCATGTACCTCGATCCCATGTGCTACGGTGTCATTACTCCTCAGGAAGCAGTACATACTCTTACTGTTGAAGCCAAGAAAATCCTGGCTAAAAACAAATAATCAGCACGTCTTACAAACGGGAGGTCCGGTTAGCCGGACCTCCTTTTTCGGAGCAATTACATGAAAATCAAAAAGCATTCCACCCGTGAATCGATTGACGGGTATCTTTTCATTCTGCCCTGGCTTATCGGTTTCCTGGGGCTTAACCTCATTCCCATGGTGGCCACCCTGTACCTGGGCTTTACCGACTTTGATATGCTGTCAAGCCCGGAATTCACCGGTTTGGCCAATTTCATCCGTATGTTCACCGATGACGTACGATACTGGGCTTCGGTGAAAGCCACCCTTTACTTTGCCTTTGTGTCGGTTCCTGTACGGCTCGTATTCGCCCTGTTCGTAGCCATGATGCTGCACAACAACAGACGGGGAACCCATTTTTATAGAGCCCTCTATTACGCCCCCTCCGTTGTAGGATCAAGCGTGGCCGTGGCGGTCATGTGGAGGGAGATCTTCGGCCCCAACGGACTTTTCAACGCCATACTGGCCAAAGTCCATCTGCCCGCCGATACGGTCTGGCTCGGAGACCCCCGGTTCGCCATCTGGACCCTGATTCTTCTGGTGGTCTGGCAGTTCGGCTCCCCCATGCTCATCTTCCTGGCCGGGCTCAAACAGATCCCCACCGACCTGTACGAGTCTTCCTCTATCGACGGAGCTGGTCCGGTTCGGCAGTTCTTTAAGATCACCCTGCCCATGCTGACCCCCATTTTCCTTTTCAATCTGGTTATGCAGATGATTACGGGATTTACCGCTTTTACCCAGTCCTTCATTGTGACCAACGGTAAGGGAACGCCCCTTGATACGACGAACTTCTATGCCCTCTATTTGTATTCCCGAGCCTTTGAAAGCTTCCAGATGGGATACGGATCGGCCATGGCCATCGTCCTGCTTATCGCCGTCGCCCTGTTTACGGGGCTTATCTTCAAGTCATCCCCCATGTGGGTTCATTACGAGTCGGAGTAGAATATGGTAGAAGTTAACAGATCAAAAAGAACGAGAAACACCATCATTTACCATGTCCTGGTCATAGGTATTGGAATCTTCATGATTTATCCCATCCTCTGGCTGGGAGGCAGCTCGCTCAAACCGGACGGGGAGATCTGGACGCGCATGTCCGCCATCTTTCCCCTGAAACCGACCCTGCAGCATTATGTAGACGGCTGGAAAGGATTCGGGAATATCTCTTTTGCCGTTTTTTACAAGAATACAGCCATTATTTCCGTAGTCACCACCCTGGCTCTGGTTTTCTCCTCCGCCTTTATCGCCTACGGATTCGCCAGGCTGCATTTCCCAATGAAGAAGTTCTGGTTCGCCTGCATGCTGGCCACCCTGATGCTGCCCCTGCAGATCCAGCTGATTCCCCAGTACATCATGTTCTCCAAGCTGCACTGGGTCAACAGTTTCAAACCGATTATCATCCCCAGTTTTTTCGGACGGGCTTTTTTCATCTTTATGATTGTCCAGTTTATCCGCGGGGTACCCCGTTCATTGGATGAGGCGGCGGAAATTGACGGCTGTAACCGGTTCAAGACATTCTTCACCATTATCATGCCCCTGTGTACACCGGCCATGATCACCGCGGCTATCTTCGCCTTCTACTGGTCCTGGGGGGAATTTCTCATGCCCCTCATCTACCTGAATAAGCCCAAGCTGTACACCATATCCCTGGCGTTGCGGTCCTTTTCCGATCCCAGTGGACAGACCGACTGGGGGGCCATCTACGCCATGTCCTTTCTCTCCCTGCTTCCCGTATTCGTGATATTCATTGCTCTGCAAAAGTATCTGATAGAAGGCATCAGCACCGAAGGCCTCAAGGGTTGAAAAAGGGCTGTCCGATGGACAGCCCTTTCTTTTCAATTGATTTTTCTCATATCCGGGTCATTTGCCGGATTGTGGGTCTTCATATAGTCATGTTCCTTATGGACATGATCCATATAGTAACCCAGAGTCCAGGTGAGCGATGTCTGGGTCACCATGGCAAAGGCCGGTTCGGCGGGATCGGCAAGTACGGCCTTAATGGCCCGCATAACCTGCAGTGCCTTTTCCTGGGAACCGGTGGCCATTATCACCGTTTTCAGTCCCGGGGCAGCTTCTCCCTTGACTGCGGGATCTATTTCGAGCCGGTTTAAAAGCTCCTCCATCCTCTCGTTCATCATGGCCTCCGAGACGGGAATGAAGAGAAGTTCCGTAAGATCGATCTGGCGGGCAGCAAGGGTGGCCTTTCCCTTTTCAATTTCCTCCGGGCTGAAACCTCTGAAGAGATATATTTCCATAAATCCTGATCCTCCTGGTTACTGATGCTGAAGCCGGGGTCCGTCTTCGGCAAATTGAGGGCATCGGTAGATGACTAATTCCATATAGTCCTTTTTTTTGAACTTGTTGTCCAGCGAATTCTGTATCAGTTTCTGGATTGAGCATTTATTGTGGGACCGGCAGAGAGGACAAGCCCCGTTATCCCTGATATTAACTTTGATTTCCATAGACCTAAGGATAACCGATTTTTAATTATTGGCAAACTACTTTTTCACCGCATAATAAAATAAGGGGACTGTCTGGACAACCCCCTTATTCTGTTAAACCGGGAAGTTACATTAATCAGAATTCCATCTGATAGACCGATACGGTGCCGCTAACTTCGCTTCCCGTAATCAAGAGAGCCTTGCCGGTCAGGCTGTCATCTGCAGAAACAATATGAAATCCTTCCGGCCCCAGATCACCCGTATTGTTGAAGGAGGTGTCCTCGTATTCCCTGTCTTCATTAAGGGCAGCAGAGAAATTTCGGTCCGTATGGTAGAGCATCATTTCCGGTGCTGTGGGATCGGATACAGCGAAGACGAAAAATCCGCCGAATCTCTCCAGTCCCACGAAGAGGAGGGGTCTCCCTTCAATTTCTCCGAAAGCTATGGCTTCCGGTTCGGGTCCTTTTTTGGGGCTTCTGTCGTCAATTGCCAGATTATCGTTGCTGCAGTTAATGAAATCCGGCTGGAAATCGGCGGTAAACCTTTCAAAAAGACTGCCGCTGTCATAAACCAGATATCCCTCCATTCCGCTGGTGAAGAGAACCTTTCCCGTTGCGGAATCGTATTCCACTATCTCTGCGGCGCCTTCATCAAAGTTTCCCGTGTCAAAACCATAACCCTGCTTAGGGAGAGTGACCTCTCTTCTCACCTCTTCCCGTTTATGGACGAGCAGCCCGCTGCAGCTAACAGGACAAGTATCGGAAAAGTTATTTTCTTAAGCATAAATTCTTCCTTTTGCTTCAAATTCGGACGGGCCGCATCAGCAGCCGCCCGGCCTTTGGGGTGTCATTCTGTATGATGAATTGAGGCATTATTGTTAAAATTTCGCTTCCTTTCGGTTAGTTCCTTTTTTCTAGGAGCCTGTCGGGTTTAAGACCGTAGGAATTTACACGCCGAGCCTATTTTTTTATAATATATCTATGGCTGCTAATTTCAGA
>JAFGPQ010000293.1 GCA_016936115.1 Spirochaetales bacterium
CCATCGGGACTCCTCCCCCGCTTCGGACTCGGGGAAAAGCATGGTCAGATCGTAGGATTTCCTTCCCACCGACCGGATCAGGGAGACCGGCCGGGGCTCCGGGGGCTCTTCGCTGCTGCCCCGGGGGTAGAATCCCCCCATGAAGGAGGCCACCAGCCCCAGGGGATGGACCGTGGCCGAGAGTCCGATCCGCTGGAACTCCCCGCTTATCAGGGTCAGCCGCTCCACCGCGGAGATCAGATGGACGCCCCGCTTGTTGTCGGCGATGCCGTGAATCTCGTCCAGTATGACCGCGGCTGTTCCGGAGAGCATGCCCCGGGCGGCGCCCGATGTGAGCATCAGGTTCAGGCTCTCCGGAGTGGTGATGAGGATTTCAGGGGGACGGCGCACCATCTTCTGCCTATCCGAGGAACTGGTATCCCCGGAGCGGGTCTGCACCCGAATGTCGGGAAAGGGTACGTTCCGTTCTACGAAAAAGTCCTTCAGCTCCTTCAGGGGTTCCAGAAGGTTCCGGCGCACATCGTTATTCAGGGCCTTGAGAGGGGACAGGTAGAGCACCCGCACCGTCCCGCCGGGCCACTCCCCGGTTATGAGCTGATTCAGGGACCAGAGGAAGGCGGCAAGAGTCTTGCCGCTCCCGGTGGGGGCGGTCATGAGCACATGGGTGCCCCGGGCGATCTCGGCCCACCCCTGGTCCTGCACATCGGTGGGCCGGTTATACTTCGCGAGGAACCACTCTTTCACAAGGGGGTGGAAACAGTCGAGAATCATAACCAATAGCATACCACCTATTTGAAATCGGGCCAATTATAAAGAATACTATAATTATGAAAAGCGATGCGAAGCATACCGTCAGCCTCTACCGGGCCATGCTCACCTATCAGGTACTGTTTCTCCTTATCGTCATCCTTCTCGTGAATCTGGGTATTGTGCTCTTTCTGAAGAAGGAGGTCGTAGCCTATTCCGGAGAGGAACTGGCGAAAAGGAATACCCTGCTGCAGCTGACCCTGCAGGATGCCTTCCGCCCCGATCTTCCCCCACCCGCCGGTAATATTCCGGCCGGAGATGCTCCTCCGCCGCCGGAGAGGGAATTCGGCGGCGGAATGATTATCGAAGAGCTGGATTCCCGGATTCAGAGGGCCTGCCTCCTTTCGAGGACCCGCTTCACCGTTATATCCGCCGAAGGAGAGGTGCGTTTCGACAGCGATTACCCGGCGAAGGATATGGCCAATCAGATAGGCATGCCCGAAATCATCCCCCTTATAGAGGGCGAAGAGTCGGGCCTGGCGGTCAGACAGGAGGCTCCGGACAGGGACGAAGAGATATTCCAGGCGCTCCCTCTGATCGGAATGGGTGGGGAGTTGCTGGGATTCACCCGGGTTTCTCAACCCTTTCCCCTGGTGGAACATCTCCATAATCGCATTATTCAGAGCGTGCGGATAAGCAACGTTCTCTCCTTCTTCATCATGCTGCTTATCCTCCTTCCCCTCATGAAAGGAATGGTGTCCCTTATCGGGAAACTGGAAAGAAGCGCCCTTGAAATATCCCGGGGGAATTTCGACAATGATCTGCCCTCCTCCCGGATCCGGGAGTTCGCCTCTCTGATCTCGGCGATGGAATATATGGCCGGAAAACTCAAGGAACAGATCGCCATCATTGAAGAGCAGAGCCTCATAGACGAACTGACCGGCCTGGGAAACCGCAGGATGTTCAACCAGAAGCTGGAATACAGCTGGTGGCTGTGCGTCAGGGAGGACCATCCCCTGAGTCTGATCATTATGGACATAGACAAATTCAAACAGTACAACGACAGCCTGGGCCATCCCGAGGGAGACGAATGCCTTAAAAAGATAAGCGCTCTGCTGCAGAAAGCCGTCACCCGCCATACGGATGTTCTGGTCCGTCTGGGAGGGGAGGAATTCGGTATTCTCCTGGCCGAGGAGGATTCCGACAGGGCCCTGATGCTGGGGGAGAAGATTCTGGCCATAATCAATGAAGCGGCGATTCCCCACCCGGACTCCCCCGTGGCGCCCCACGTAACGATCAGCATGGGGATCGCTTCCCTGTATCCCCTTATCTCCGACGATATGAATACCCTCTTTGAACGGGCGGACAAAGCCCTTTACCGTGCCAAGGAGGGCGGCAGAAACCGCATCGTAAGTTAGGTATAATACGAATTAAGGAATTTAGACTTGCATTCTACGCAATATGCGTAATAATACTAGGGTAGGACTGATCACGGGAGGAGCTCAATGTCGGAATTCAGCATGGGTGTCAGGGAAAAAACCCTTAAGGAGATCTTCCGGGAAACGGGAAGGATTCTGGAAAACCGCTTTCGCGTGGACATCAACACGAAAGAGAAGATCCTGGAGGAGTACTTTTCCGAGGGTTACCTGCCCAAATGGTACTTCTACAGCCATTCCCCCCTCATTATCGCCCATCACATCTACATGCTTACCCATTTTCTCAATGCCAACAGCGACGTGCTCTCCCATTCGGGAAAGGACAATGTATCCCGCACCTATTTCATCAATGTGGGGCGGGACTATCCGGGCAGGCTGGCCCATATCGTAGAGCAGAACCGTGCCATGGATATGGTGGCCATGGATTACGAGGGAACCGCCAGCGGACTGGGAATCGTGACCATTGACAAACGGGGGGAGTATATCGAAATCCTGAGTCCCGAGGAGGAGGCCGCCGCCGAAGAACTCCGGGACCACGTGATGACCTACGGCAGGGAGAAGGGACTGGCCAGCACCGCCGATTTCCTGGAGACCCTGGGGAACCGGTACCTGCGGGAGGAACTCTCGGTCCAGACCTATCCGGAGCGGATTTTCCGCCACCTGAATCTCTTTGAGAAGACCGTCACGGGCCGAAACCTGACCGTGGAAACGGCGGTGAGCGACCATGTGCTGCGCCTCTCCGTGGCCGCCTGGAATCCCCGGGAAACCTTCATCACCCTGGCCCTGAGGTATTTCAAGGAGAACCGGATCAATCTGGAGCGCAGCTATTACGATCTCTTCGAAGGCCCCCGGGACAGGGTGGGCATCTTCTCCTTTTATATAAAGGAAGCTGATCGGGATTACCGGGTTTTCGAAAGGGATCTGCGGGAGAAACTGAAGGAAACATGCGGTCCGGAGCAGAGCGGCGAGCCTGATCTGGACAGTCGCCTGGAGGGTCTGATCCGCCGGCTCTCCCACCCCGGTTCCGAAGAGGAGAATCTCCGGAACCTGGAGGAACTGAAAGCCCTGTGCCGGGAGAATCTGGCCCCGGGGGGGGAGATGGGCCATTTCTATTTGAACAGCGTGACCGATTTCCTCACCGCCGCCGAATCCCTGGGGCTGGACCGCAGCCCTGAACTTCTGACGAGACTGCTGGGCTTCGAGAAATTCGACGAGTTCTACGTTCCCTGCCCCCATGACGGAAAGATCAAGAACATGCCCGGCTACCGTATCAAGCACAGCACCCTGCGGGGGCCTGCCAAGGGGGGCCTGCGCATCGATTCCATCGTCAACTTCGGCGAGGTGGCCGCCCTCTCCTTCATGATGACATGGAAGAGCGCCCGCAGCCGGATTCTCTTCGGCGGCGCCAAGGGGGGGCTCATGCTCAATCCCCGGGAGTACGATCCCCGGAGCATGGACTTCTTCGACGCCCTGAGCAATTTCGGCCGTTCCCTCTTTCTGGTCACCGGACCGGCCCGGGACGTGCCCGCGGGGGACGTGGGCTGCGGCGCCGACGAGATCGGCCGCATGTTCGAAGGTTTCAAGTCCGCCCTGCGGGACCTGGCCCTCATGGCCTACGGGGTACGGCACAACGTGACCATGATCGGGGATCAGATCATCTCCCTGGAAGAGGCCCGGCATATCCTTAAGGAAGCCTTTGACATAGACTACAACGATACCCGGATCCTGCGGGAACTGGGAGCGAACCAGGAGTACCTGGAACTGGTGGTGGCCGCCCAGATCACGGGCAAGCCGCGCATGGGAATCGAAGCCCGGACCGGCGCCACGGGACGGGGCCTCTGCTACGCCACCCTGGCGGCGGTGACCAACCTCTACCTGGCGGGAAAATGGGACCCCGCTCAGAAACTGACGAAGAAGGAGGAAGCCCTGCTTCGGGAGATTGCCGGTCTGTCGGTGCAGACGATACTGGCAGACGAGGGGGGAGCTCCCCTTTCGGAGGAGTCCTGGCAGCTCCTCGAATCTCAGGTATACCCCAAACTGCTTAGAGACAAGACCATGATCGTTCAGGGGTCGGGCAAGGTGGGAAGCTCCGTAATAAGGGAGCTGACCCGCTTCGGGATCAGGCTGATCGCCGTGGCCGACGCGGGGGGCGCCGTTCTGGGCGAGCATATGGACGCCGGACTGGTACTTCAGGCAGTGGACGACTCCCGCAACTGCGAGGACAGCCGGCTCAGGGCTTCCGTAGTCAACTATGAGGGGGCCGACGAGAAGATTACCGGCGCCGCCGCGGGAGCCGCCGTCCTGGAAAGGGAGTGCGATATTCTCATACCGGCGGCCCTGGAGAACGCGGTGACCGAGGAGAACGCCCCCCGCATCAGGGCGAAGATCGAGGTATGCGGCAGTAACGGAACAAACAGCTCCAAGGCAGAGAAGATCCTCTACGAACGGGGGGTCCTGGTGGTTTACGACTTCCTGGCCAACTCCGCCGGTGTGAC
>JAFGPQ010000039.1 GCA_016936115.1 Spirochaetales bacterium
CCCAGGGGGACATATTCAGCGGTGACGCTGCCCGCGGCAGATTCCGTTTCGGCCGGGAAATCCTCGGCGAAGAAACTGTCCGTTCCCGCCGTATCTTCGGCAAAGAAACTGTCTCCCCCGAAAAAGCTGTCCGCCTCCACGGGGTCGCCGTCCGGAGCAGCATCTACGTCAGCGGCGCCCTCATCCGATACGGGATAGTTCATGATCTGGTTCATCCGCTTGATGAAATCGCTGTAGGAGATGATCTGGCCCACAGTCTCGGGATAGTTTTTCAGAAGGAACTGCTTCAGATCGTCCATGCTCTTCAGAACCGCCGGATCGGTCAGGTCATACCCCTCGTCGGCGGCAAAGACCACATTGAACATATTGGTACCCCCGAAATGGTCATCGATGAAGCGGCTGTCCTGGCGGATAGGCTCCTTGTAGGGGAAGTAACCTATGAGGGAGCTCTCCACATTGATCCGGGTCAGCCCCCAGAAGGAGACCCCCGCCAGCAGAAGAGCAACCAGGGCGGTCGTCTTTTTGTACTTGACCGACAGGGAGACGATATTCAGCAGAGCCCGGCTGTGGGAGTACTCCTCTTCCGGGGGAGCGTCGGCGTCCTTGCGCCTCCTCTTCTCGGCGAACTCCAATAGGACCGGAATCAGAAAGAAGGAGAGGATGAGGGAGTAAACCGTACCCACCCCGGCGAAAACACCGAAGGCCTTCATGGGCAGAATCGGGCTGGTCAGGATGGAAAGGAAGCCGATGAGGGTGGTCACCCCCGCCAGCATGATGGGAAGGAATACGTCCTTGAGGCTGTGGCGGATAGTTTCCTTCACGTCCCCTTCTCCCAGCTCTCTTCTGCTATGGTAATAGTGATTGATCACATGGATGCCGTAGGCGCTGCCCACGGCGATGATGAGCACCGGCAGGCAGGATGAGATAATGGTGAAAGTCGCCCCGGACAGGGCCATGGTCCCCACCGTCCAGACCGTGGCGATCATAACGGTTATCAGGGGCAGCAGGGCCGAAGAGATACGGCGGAACGAGAGGAAAAGGCAGAGGAACAGTACCACCGCGACGATGGGAATCAGCACCATAAGGTCGGCGTACATGTACTGTTTGCCGATCTGGGTGACCACCGGGTCCCCGGCGATGCGGAAGGTCAGGGGATAGCTGTCGTAGGGTTCTATGAGCCCCCTTACCTGGTCCAGAAGAACTTCTATATCCTTTGAGTGGCTCTCCTGATCGATCCGGACCAGAATCTGGGTGGATTTGAAATCATCGGAATAGAGGGTTCGCCTGTAGGCGTCCGACCAGTCCAGCAGGCGTGCCTTGAATTCCTTCAGATTCTGCGCCGTCCGGGCTTCCCCCTCGGGGATCAGGGGCGATACGGACATACCCTCCTCGGTACCCACGGGGTAGTCCGTATTGGTAATGCCCGATACGTCCTGGACATGGGGAAGATCTTCAATCCCCCCGATCAGATTCTCTATCATGTCCAGATTTTCCCAGGTGAAGAGGGAATCCTCTTCCGTGGTTATACAAATATCCATCATGATCTGACTGCCGTAGTTATCCTCGAGAGCTTCCTTTCTGACGAAGGAAGGGTTATCCTCGGGAAAAAAGATCATCAGATCGTTATCGATGACGATGGAAAGGGCCGCTCCCCCGAAGAAAAGGGTGAGAGCGATCACCAGGCCGATTACTATTCTGGGATGCTTGAGCATGCAACCTCCTTACACTATTAATGCGCTAACTACACACTATGTGCATTTAAATTACACACAGTGTGTACCAGGGTCAAGGAAAAAAGAAAAAAAAGGGAACTTGACACCTCTCCCATAAGGGGGTTTAATTCTTCTATGGGGATTCTGGAGAGAAAACTAAGAGAAAAAGAGCAGAGGATTCAGGAGATACTCAGCGCCGCCCGCGTCCTGTTCCTTTCGAAGGGCTACGGCAATACGACTATGCTCGACATTGCACAGGAGTCCGAGCTGAGCCGAAGGACGCTCTATCTCTACTTCAGCAGCAAGGAAGAGCTCTCCTACCGGGTGATGAAGGAGTCCTACGATTTTCTTTTGAACAAGCTCCGAAAAGCCGTGGAGGAGTGCCCGGGAAAGGCCTATGACAAGTTGATCTCCCTGGGAGAAGCCTATCTGAACTTCTACAAGGAAGATTTCGACCAGCTGGTGTCCACCCTGCTTTTTGACTATCAGCTGGTTCCCGATGATGAAAACGGCAAAGAGGGAAAGGCCTGCTTCGAAACGATACGGGCGATTCTTTCGGTTCTCACTTCTGTCCTGGAAGAGGGACAGCGGGATGTATCCCTCATTACACTGGAGAATCCCCGCCGAACGGCCTTCACCTACATGACCATGATCCAGTCGACCATGCAGAAACTGGCCGTGAGAAAGGACTGGGTACTCAAGGAACAGGGTATCGGGGGAAGGGAAATCATGGAAGAGATGTTTCATATCCTTTTCTCGTCCATAAAAAATAATTCCTGACCAAAGGGTAAGATAGCAAACTCTTTTATACACTCCCTTCATATTTCGTTCATACTTTGGAACTAAACTCCCTTCCATAAAACATGGGAACAGGATGAGCGAATATGAAAACACGCTGGTACGGAATCGCCCGGAAAATCACCCCTCTCTTCTTCGGGGGACTGCTCTTCTTTGGGATACTCTATCAAAATTATATTATGATTATGGCCCTGATGGCTTCGTCCCTCCTATTCGGAGCCTTTCACTGCGGCTGGATCTGCCCCTTCGGCTATCTTCAGGAGATGCTGGGCCTGCTGGGCCGAAAGCTGCGCCTGCCCCTTATCACAGTGCCCGGGAAGATTGACCGCTTCCTGCGGTTTTTCCGGTACATTCTCATGGCTCTGAGCTTTCTGGGACTGGGAATCGTCTATTTCCTGAACACCCCCTTCACCGCCACCATGGGCTTCCTCTCCGGTTCGGCCGGGGCGGTTACCGGAGGAATCGGGGCCCTCTGGGGGAGCTTTCTGGTACTCTCCCTCTTCACGGAGAGAGCCTTCTGCCGGTACATCTGCGCCGAAGGGGCCCGCCACGGCATCCTGAGCATGGCCCGTATCGTCACCATTAAGCGCGACGGGGACAGCTGTATCGACTGCGGAGCCTGCGACCGGGCCTGCCCCATGGGCATCACCGTCTCGGCGGTAAAACAGGTGAGAAACGGACAGTGCATCAACTGCTTTGAATGCCTTCAGGCCTGTCCCATGAATAAAAAATCAAAAACACTGAGCTACGGATGGGCTTTCGGGAAGCCCCCGAAAAAACTAAACGAATCTCCGGCAAAGCCGGAAGGAGAATGAAAATGAACAGAAAAAAAACGAACAAAGTCCTGCTGGCCGTCCTGATACCGGCCGCCTTTTTTATGATGACCTCCTTTTCGGGAGGAATGGGCAGACACTCTTCCCATAACTACTCCTATCCGGAAGGGTGGAATCTGGCCGAACTGAATCTGGCCGACGGGGTCTATCAGGGAGAGTCCACCGGATTCCGGGAGGGCCTTATTGTGGAGGTGACCGTGGAACAGGGAGAAGTTATCAATGTGGCCGTAACCGACCATAACGAGGTGGGCCCCCAGTTCTACGCCAGGCCGATCAGACTGGTTCCCCGGGAGATCGTGGAGGAACAGAATACCAGCGTGGATTCGGTTACCGGCGCCACCGCCACCAGCGTGGCCATCATGTCCGCCGTGGAGGACGCCCTCAAATCGGCTATCGCCGAATAGGCGGCCGATCTGACAGGAGTGAGCAGTAATTATCAGGCGGGCCGTGGTATAATAGGGTATCCTCTTCACAGAAGGAGTGATACGTGAAATGGATTGAACGGCTGAACGACTGCGTTGCCTATCTGGAGGACCATCTGGACGGGGACATCGACTGGGACGTTCTGTGCGACAAGGCCTGCCTGAGCCGGCTCTACTTCTCCCGTATCTTCGAAGCGGCCACGGGGACCGGCATAGGCGAGTATCTGCGCCGGCGCCGGATGACCCTGGCCGTGAAGGATCTGCTCTCGGGACGGAAGGTGATAGACGTGGCCCTGGACTACGGCTACTCCTCCCCGGAGGCGTTCTGCCGGGCCTTCAAGTCGGTCCACGGCATAGCCCCCTCCCGGGCGGGTGACAAGTCGGCCACCCTGAAATCCTACCACAGGATCTCCTTCTCCATATCAATCAAAGGAGACCGAGCTATGAATTACCGCTTGGAAAAAAAGGATGCCTTCAAGGTACTGGGAGCCTCGATCAAAACCACCAGCGAAGAGGGGAAAAACTACGTGGAGATTCCCCGGTTCTGGCAGGATGCCAACAAAAACGGGCTGATGAAGCGGATGGAGGATCTATCCCCGAGCGCGGAGTGTTACGGCATATGTTTCGACGGGGAAGGGAGCAGTCCCGAATTCCGTTATGCCATCGCCGTGGATTACGGCGGGGGGGAAACCGGTGAATTCGAAGTCCTGGATATTCCCGCCGCGGAGTGGGCGATCTTCGAATCTGTCGGTCTCATGCCCGCGGCCATACAGGAAGTATGGAAGAGGATTTTCTCGGAGTGGCTTCCCGCCACGGGCTACGAGCTGGAAAGCGGCGCCCAGATTGAGTACTACCTGCCGGGAGACCCGGGTTCCGCCGATTACCGCTGCGAGGTATGGATTCCCGTAAAGAGTAAATAGACCAAACGGCATATTAGAAAATTACGATAATCGCGGTATATTTGTTTCCATGAAACGAATATTCGGAATGATCCCGTTTTTTGCCATAGGCCTGACCCTTTCCGCTCTCCAGCCCTACCATGAAGTATCCACCGGGTACTACGGGGATCTGGGGGCGGGACTGGCGGTGAGGCTCGAGGAACCGGACGCCGGTTTTCCCCTCTTTATTCAGGCCCGGGGCGTC
>JAFGPQ010000294.1 GCA_016936115.1 Spirochaetales bacterium
GCTGCATCGGCCTGACCATGGCCCTGGAAAAACCGGAGCTGTCCGTGCTCTGCTCCGATATCGATGAAGCACCTGAGAAGTATTTTCAGATCAACCGGGAGAGACTGCAGGCGGCGAACGCCCGCTTTGTCCGCTCCGATCTTTTCGAAAACATCGGGGGGCCCTTTTCCCTGATCCTGACCAATCCCCCCTACCTCACCGAAGTGGAGACCCGGGAGCGCATGGGAGAGGGCTGGATTGAGCCGGCATTAGCCCTGGACGGGGGACCTGACGGGCTGATTCTTATAGAGAAAATTGTAAAAAAATCGATTGATCATATTGCCCCGGAAGGGTATCTTCTAATAGAGGCCGCTCCGGGACAGATGGGGCGGATTCTGGATATGATGAGGACCGCCGGATACTCCTCCCTGGGAACAGCCGACGATCTCGCCGGAAGACAGCGGGTAGCCTATGGCCGATGGACACTTAGATAGAAGACTGATTCTCTCCCCGGATGATCTCCAGGCCGTCATAGACCAGTTCGAAACAAGTCTGGTCCCCTACTACACCGAAGATCAGCAGAGGGAGATCATGCGCGCCGTCACCTGGGCCCAGGAGCTCCACGAAGGGCAGAAACGGGCCTCCGGCGAACCCTATCTGATCCATCCGGTCGCTTCGACATCCATGCTGGTCGGTCTGAAGCTGGACGCGGCCACCATCATCGCGTCCCTTCTTCATGACGTTCTGGAAGATACGGACGTGGGGGAATCGGCCATACGGGACGAGTTCGGCGAAGAGGTGGCCATGCTCGTCAACGGGGTGACGAAAATCGACATCATGGAGGTGGGGGACAAATCCCTGCAGCAGATAGAGACTCTGCGCAAGATGATCTTCGCCATGGTGAAGGACATAAGGGTCATTTTCATCAAGCTCGCCGATAAGCGGCACAACATGAGCACCCTGAATTTCATGCCCCCCCACAAGCAGAAGAGGATCGCCCGGGAGTGCCTTGAAATATATGCCCCCCTGGCGGGACGTCTTGGTATCAACACGGTGAAGATGGAGCTGGAGGACCAGAGTCTCAAGTATCTCCATCCCCAGACCTATCAGCAGATCAAGACCTTCATCGATCAGAAAAAGGACGACCGGGCGGAATACCTGGAACAGGTGAGCCGGGAGATAGAGGAAGCCGGCCTGAGTGAGGGGATCAGGGAAATCGCCGTAAAAACCAGGGCTAAGCACTTCTACTCCATCTACCGCAAGATGAAGATCAAGGGCAAGGATCTGGATGAGATCTACGATTTCCTGGGCGTAAGGATCCTGTGTCTGAGCAAGACCGACTGCTACCATCTTTTGGGTATAATCCATCAGCTCTGGCCCCCCATCGAGGGCCGGTTCAAGGATTACATCGCCATGCCCAAAGCGAACGATTACCAGAGCCTGCATACCACGGTGCGCTGTAACGAACACCGTCCCCTTGAGATTCAGATCCGGACCTACCGCATGGAGGAGACCGCCAACTACGGCGTGGCGGCCCACTTTCTCTACAAAGAGGGGAAGGACGAGGAGAACGCCCGGGGTGAGATCGATTTCGTCCGAAAGCTGAAGAACTGGAACCTGGAGGACTACAGCTCCAACGAGTTCATGGACTCCATCAAGCGGGACCTTCTGCAGGACACGATCATCGTTTACACCCCCAAGGGGCAACCCATCGTCCTGCCCAAGGGATCAACCGCCATCGATTTTGCCTACCACATCCACTCCCATATCGGGGACCACTGCGTCCGGGCCCGGGCCAACGGGAGCATCATCCCCCTGACCAAGCCCCTGAAGAATACCCAGACCGTGGAGATCATGACCCACCCCGAAGCCCATCCCCACCAGAACTGGCTCAAGTACACGAAAAGCCACCGGGCCCGGGACAAGATACGCCACTGGATCAACAAGCATAACGAAGACTACATCATCGAAAGTAATATCATCGCCAAACCGGGCAAGGACCAGAAGAAGCAGCTGAACAAGTCAGCCGAGGTTCTTCCCCTTACCGATAAGGGCGATATCTACAATCCGGAACAGAAGGTCCTGGACAAGGACAAGGTCACCATCTCCCTGAACCGGGAGAGAAATATGATGATAAAGCTCTCCGCCTGCTGCAAGCCCACTATCGGCGACGAAATCATCGGCTACGTTTCCCGGGGAAGGGGCATCACGGTCCACCGCCGGGACTGTCCCAACCTGAAGGGAATCGATGATTTCGAGAACCGCATGGTGGAAGTGGAATGGGAAACATCCACCAACAAGTTCAGCCGCCGCTACCACGTGGTGGCCAAGAGGACGGCGGACCTGTTCAGCGAGGTAGAGGGTGCTATCAAGAAGCACGGGGGCCACCTGATTTCGGGCAGCGTGAACGAATCGGAAAGGGGCAATCTGGAGGGCTACTTCACGGTGGAGCTGGATAAGAAATCCCTGCTGGGCGCCGTCAACAAGAGCATCAGGACCATCCCCTCGGTCTTCTCCCTCTACGAATCGCCGAACCGTTACGCCGATGAGGATGACGACGATGAAGAGGACGACGGCTGATGAGACTGAATGTGGTTCTCTTCGAACCGGAGATACCCCAGAATACGGGAAATATCGCCCGTACCTGTGCGGCCACCGGAGCGGACCTTCATCTGATTCACCCCCTGGGATTCAGCGTGGAGGACAAATACGTGCGTCGGGCGGGCCTGGATTACTGGAACCTGTTGACCATTCACCACTATGGTTCCTGGGAGGATTTCCGGGAGAAAAATAAAGAGGGCCGCTTCTACTTCGCCACCACCAAAACGGACAGGCCCTATTCGGAGGCCCGTTTTGAAGAGGGAGCCTATCTGATCTTCGGCCCCGAATCCCGGGGGCTTCCCGAAGCGCTGCTCCGGGAGTATGCCGACGGGAACATAAGGGTTCCCATGGTACGGGACGCCCGTTCCCTGAACCTGTCCAACACGGTGGCCATTCTGGTCTACGAAGCCCTGCGGCAGAACGGTTTCTCCGGATTATTTCCCGGCGGCAGCTAATCTCTTTCTGATGATCTCTTCGGGCGGCTCCAGAGAGAAATCCCTCACATAGCAGTTGTACTCCTTTGAAAACCCGCTTATCCCGCGGATCTGCAGGTAGAGATAGATAGGATCTCCCAGGACATATTCATCGAGAAGATATTCGGGAAATCCTTTCTGATACTCCAGATGAAGGGGTATATCCTCGAAGAGGATAGTCTGCTCTCCCTGTACGGGATACTCATCCAGCCTCGTTTCTACGAGTGACCACCAGTTGAAAAGGGTCATTCCCAGGGCTTCCTCTCCCGTGGTGGCATGGTCGTACATGGATTTGAACGCCCCGTAATCGGCGGGCTGGAAGGAGAGAAACTTCATCTCCGTGGATATGTACATCCCGGGAAAATAGTACCAGTAACCGTCCTTCTCCTGGGGGGGATGATAGCTGCAGGAGATCAGGTAGGGATCAAGCTCCTTCGACCGGGCGCAGAGGGAAACCCTCTCACCCAAAGCATTTCCTATGATATCGTTCTGAGAAACCTCAGGTTCCGCGGGTGTCCCGCCTATCCCTTCATAGATCAGCTCGAACCGGCAATTCAGGGTCTCCCCCTTATAATAATACTCTTGCTCCACATCAAACACCAGGGGGGCGGAAAAGTCCTCGGAAAGGGCATCGAAACTCTGTTTCAGACGGCCAGCTCCCACGCTGTTCACGGGAGTGCCGGGCACCGTATTCATAACCGCGAAACAATTCAGCCCAGCCTGGGGATAAACCGGTTCCGCCTTATCTACCAGATCAGCCTGTGGCTGAGGTCCCGGGCCGGTGACGCAGCCGATCGTAAGCAATATGGGTAAAAACAGGGACAAACAGATTTTCTTCATGATACACTCCTGAGAAGAGAGTCTATTATTAATTACCGCGTTGGGAAACAATTTTTCATAATATTTGCACGAGAAAGGAAGAAAATGATTAGGGGCAGAATGAGAGATATTTTTTTCCCGCTGGAACATTGAATTTGAAATAGAATAATGAGAATACAAAGAAGAAAGCCCCATACCTTTTCTTCCACCGGAGGTTTCTTAAGGTTGCTCCAAAGTTCTTCTTCCACAGGTGTTTATACTCTTATTGTTCTTGAAGCTGGCGTGCCCTTTGCGTAAGCGAAGGGCATGACAGTAGGCGAATCAATGTTCATTTGCTTGATGTAGATATTGTTATCTTTACCCAGTTGAGAACATTTTCTGATTATCATTTCCATACAATAGAACCGTAAAAACCAGCCCCTAATATTATAGATTCCTCAATATATGATGCAAACGCATCAAAGTTTATGCTGAATGACAAACCATTAATATTTTTATCAAAGTCATAACCAGATTTTACACGGACCCCCATACCGTTATTAAATATAGTTCTTTGCTGATCAAGATTATCTCCCAAGTCCAAATAGTATAAATCTCGAATATGAGACATATACATTAAATCAGAACCCCAGAAAAAACCTGTTTCATATGGATAGGTTCTAAATCCAGCTCCTAAAAACAATTGTCCTAATTGAATCGCTCCCTTATACGAAGCATCATAATTATTAAGATCAATTCTGCCATAAGTGTCATTTGTTACAAATAGCGAACCTGTAAGATAAGTGTTTCCGAAAAAAGAATATCCAACTGAAAGGTCATATGATAGAGGAATATGCTCAAACATATCAATTTGCGACTCAATTGAATTCATTAACGTATCACTCGTTATTTCTGGTGCAAAAATATAAGAGTTTATACTTGTCCCCAATCCAATCTGTAGAAATAGACCTCGTCCTTCATTTGAGAATAAATTGACACTCGAAATGAACAAAACAATTACAACATAAAATCTTTTCATAAAATCTCCCTTTCTATTAAAATACCCCAAAAATAATCTTCCGACGGAGGTTTTCCCCTAAAACTCCAACGCTTTTCTCCCACTGGGGTTAAAAACTCTAAATTATTCTCCTATTCGGTTGCAAAAAAAAATGCATTTCAAAGATCGAAATTTACATAGATTAATAATGAACGATACGCAGGCAGTGGAACGTCGTTTTCAGCTGTTTGGCGTATATGGCGATAATCCTGCCCGCGAAGCGGAAAAAGCAGGATTCTTGACATAGCCAAATCTGCTGCAAAACTTTGTTATAGCTTGGTTTATAATCTACACTAATTATGACCAATTCCTGTTACTAGAATTGATGTTTCTTGTTGAAATACATCAATATATGACATTAGATAATTTATATACATTTTTTCCCCAATACTGTATTCATTCTCAATAAATGGAACTAATTCAGCTTGAATGAACACTTCTACAGTACAATATTCACTAAAATCTGCAGGAGATGGATAATTTAAAACAATTTTATATTTATACAGATCTATATTTTGATAACTACTATTATTTGCGTAGTCATATATCTTTTTAATTTTTGCCAAATCATCTTCAGAAATTAGAGATGGCATTTCTTGTAAGTCTATGGGCATATTTAGTAAAGTTGGTCCAAAATCAGTAAATCCTGGACTTCTATTAAATAATTCTAAAAATTCATTTAATTCAATTTTACTGTAACGGTTTACATCATAATTCTCTTCTGTTTCTTCTTTAATTTCCTTATTTATTACAAAACTGGGATCATACCAATAAACACCATATTGATAAAATGATTGCGACCCTATAATTCTTTCTAAATTGACATTTTTTTCCATCGTATAAACAGCAATTACAATGTTTGCATCGGAGTAAATACTAGAGATTTCACCGGTTGGTCCTGTCTTCCCAATATAATCATTTGTATTAATTTTTATTTTATTTCCAATATCATTATTGATCTCAGAAAGCATTCCATAAATAAGAAAGAATTCTTCATTATTATTGCTTGATTTTAATTCAACAAATTTTCCTAAATTAGTAATAGAGCCTCTTTCAAAACTCATTCACATAATCGCTATCGTATCATAAAGAGCGTTGCTTTAGGCTCCTGACGGTCTGATAGCTATA
>JAFGPQ010000295.1 GCA_016936115.1 Spirochaetales bacterium
GCAGAAGGTCTTGCGGCTCTTGCCCGAATCGCGCAGATCCTGAACCGTAACGCCTCCCTTGGGATAGAACTGATGCCTTCCGGTCATGGGGGCGTCCAGAATGTCCGATGTGTCGGGGAACATGATGCTGGTCACCTTCATGGCCTTGAGCAGTCTCTTGATCTCCCTCATGTCGGAAGGTTCCACCCAGCCGGGCACCACGTTGACGGTGGCGTTCTTCACTTCCACTCCGGCCACGGCCAGCTGTTTGGCCATGGAGGCGCACATGTTGGAAAATCCGGTAACATGGCTTCCCACGTAGCTGGGGGTGCTGGCGTAGATAACCGTTTTCCCCTCGGGGATCTTCCCTTCGTCGATAGCCTTCTGGGCTATCTGGGCCAGGTCGTCACCGATCGTCTCGGAAAGACAGGTGGAGTGAACCGCCACTACCTCCGGATCGTAGATGGTGAAGATGTTGTTAAAGGCCTGGAGCAGGTTGGCCTGCCCCCCGAAAACACTGGCCCCTTCCGTAAAGGAACTGGTACCGGCCATGACCGGCTCTTTGTAGTGTCTGGTCAGGGAGGAGCGGTGGTAGGCGCAGCATCCCTGGGAACCGTGACTGTGGGGCATGCACCCGTGGATACCCAGGGCGGCGTACATGGCCCCGATGGGCTGGCATGTCTTAGCCGGGTTTATGGTTAGTGCTTTTCTATCCGCCACATTGGCTGTCGTATGTTTTAAAAGCATATCAGGCACTCTCCTTTTCTTCTTTTTCGGGCTTCTTCGTGTCGTGAACCACGGAAGCGCTCAGGGTCTTTTCTTTCTCCCAGGGAGCTCCGATGAGATCCCAGATCTTACTGTTGGTCATCCTGGCGATGTCCTTGTAAAAGTTAACCGCCCCTTCGAATCCCGCATAGGGCCCGCCGTAGTCGTAGCTGTGCAGCTGCTTCAGGGGCACTCCCATCTTCTGCACGGCGTATTTTTCCTTGATGCCGGCGCAGAATACATCGGGCTTGTACTCTTTGATGAGCACTTCCATTTCGAAGTGGCTCAGATCGTCGATGACCAAGGTATCCGATTCCATATCGGACATGAGCCCTTCGTAATCCCTGAACTTGAGACCGGCTTTTTCCAGTTTGGTCTTCTGTTCCTCGGAAATGCGGGACTTGAACTTCTCCTCGTCCTTGACTACGGTCAGCTCCTCAATATTCCGGCTGTCCGCATCGACTTTGATACTGGGGAGAACCTCCCGTCCTTCATAGTCGCCCCGGTGGCCGAACTCGTATCCCGCCGCCATGGATTTCATGCCCAGTTCCTTGAAAAGCTCCTGGTAGTGATGCGCCCGGGAACCGCCCACGAAGAGCATGGCCTTTTTCCCTTCCGTCTTGGGAAGGACTTCCTTTCTGGCTTCCTCAACGGCCACCATCTCTTCGGAGATAACCTTCTCAACCCGGTCGATCAGTTCCTTGTCTCCGAAATACTGGGCGATCTTTCGCAGGGACTTGGCCGAAGCGTCCGCCCCGATAAAGTTCACCTTGATCCAGGGGATGCCGTACTTGGTCTCCATCATCTCCGCCACGTAGTTGATGGACCTGTGGCACATGATGCCGTTCAGGTCCGCATGATGGGACGATGCGAATCCCTTATAGGTGGAATTCCCCGACATGGTGGAGAGCAGGGTGATCCCGCACTTCTCCAGAATGTCCTCGATAACGAAGGCGTCCCCGCCGATGTTGTACTCTCCGAGAAGGTTGATTTTATACTTCCCTTCCGGATAGTCGTCGCTGGTGCCGATAACGTGCTTGAACAGCTGGTTATTGGCGATGTGGTGACCGGCGGACTGGCTGACGCCCTTGTAACCCTCGCAGCTGAAAGCGAAGACGTTGCAGTCGCCGAACTTCTGTGTACACTCTTTGGACACCTGGTGGATATCGTCGCCGATCAGCCCCACGGGACAGGTGGCGAAAACGCCGATGGCCTTGGGATGGAAGAGTTCGTAAACCTCTTCTATGGACTGCCTGAGCTTCTTCTCTCCCCCGAATACGATGTTGGAGTCCTGCATGTCCGTACTGAAGCAGTAGGTCATGAAGTTCTCCTGATTCTCCGGGGTCTGACCCTGGACCGAAGTCTGGTTACGGCGGGTGAGCCAGGAGTAGAATCCGCATCCGATGGGGCCGTGGGTCAGGTTCACAATGTCCCTGGTGGGCCCCAGCACAACGCCCTTACAGCCGGCGTAGGTACAGCCCCTCTGGGTGATGATGCCCGGTACGGTCCGCACATTGGCCTGAATCTCCTGCTGGGCGTCCTTGTCATTTACGACGATGGCCTTTTTTCTCTTGCGGGCCACCTTAGCCGGATACTTTTCCAGCATCTTATCAATAACTGCTTCTGTTTTTACTGTATCTGCCATATCTTTTCCCTACTGGAGTATTCCTTCCCCGCTTTCGCCGGTCCGGACCCGGAAAGTTTCGGTCATGGGAAGAATGAAAATCTTGCCATCGCCCGCCTTGCCTGTCCGGTTCGTCTCAACAATCGTATCCACGGCCTTTTTCACATCCCCGTCGGGAACGGACATGAGGATCATCCTC
Organism: Spirochaetales bacterium; assembly: GCA_016936115.1. Taxonomy (GTDB): domain Bacteria; phylum Spirochaetota; class Spirochaetia; order DSM-2461; family DSM-2461; genus SZUA-368. Next base: position 2,568 of record JAFGPQ010000295.1, read on the forward strand.
TTGTTGCGGAGCTGGGGACCTTCCCCCAGCATGGCTATGGCCATCTCGTTGCCCGCCTCCGCCGCCTGAAGGATGCCGTGGTCCACGATACCCTTGCCCCGTCCCAGAACGTTTCCGGTCGCCGTCATAGAGGTGAAACCGGCCGCGGCCAGGGCCCTCTTCGTTTCGTTCATCCGGTTCATGCGGATGAATGCCATCACTTCTTTCATAGGCCCGCATCCCCCGTTCTCACCGTATAGGCTTCTTCCACGGGGCTGATGAAGATCTTGCCGTCTCCGTAGCTGCCCTCTTCACCGGTCTTGGCGGCTTTCATGATGATCTTCAGAACCAGGTCCTTGTCGGTTTTCTTAATGACATTTATGAGCATTTCCTTGGGGAGTTCGTCATAGACAACTTCTCCCACTTTGATACCTTTCTGCTGGCCCCGTCCTACGACGCTGACCTTGGTAACGGCCGGATAACCCGCTTCAAGAAGTGCATCCATAACGTCCTGAACCTTTTCCGGTCTTACTACTGATTTAACCATTATCATTGTTTTCTCTCCTCTCTCTTAACCTTAGTTGGCGATACCGAAATCGATCAGGAGTTTCTCCAGCTCCTCGATTTCAAGGGGATTGGGAACGACGAACATCTCATTGGCGTCGATCTTCTGGGCCAGGGTGCGGTATTCGTCGGCCTGGGCGTGCTCGGGACTGTAGTCGATAACGGTCTTTCTGTTGATTTCCGCTCTCTGTACCTGGTTTTCACGGGGTACGAAGTGTATCATCTGGGTTCCCAGCTGTTTGGCCAGCTCTTCGATCATCTGTTTCTCATTGTCCACGTTGCGGCTGTTGCAGATCAGTCCGCCCAGTCTCACACCGCCCGCGTCGGCGTATTTCACAATACCCTTGCAAATGTTGTTGGCCGCGTACATGGCCATCATCTCGCCGGAAACGACGATGTAGATCTCCTGGGCCTTGCCGTCGCGGATCGGCATGGCGAATCCCCCGCATACAACGTCGCCGAGTACGTCGTAGAAGGCGTAATCCAGATTCTTGTCCTCATCGTAGGCGCCCAGCTGCTCCAGCATGTTGATGCTGGTGATAATGCCCCGTCCGGCGCATCCTACCCCCGGTTCGGGTCCGCCCGATTCGGTACAGGAGGTATTGCCGTAGCCGATTTTCATGATATCGTCCAGTTCCACGTCCTCACCCTCGTCGCGGAGAGTATCCAGAACGGTTTTCTGGGCCAGACCGCCCAGAAGAAGTCTGGTGGAGTCCGCCTTGGGGTCGCATCCGACGACCATTACTTTCTTTCCCATTTCAGCCAGTCCGGCAACGGTATTCTGAGTAGTTGTGGACTTTCCGATGCCCCCTTTTCCGTAAATCGCTATCTTTCTCATTTCATGCCTCCTATAGGCTTGGGGCGTTGCCCCCGGTTTTGGTTGGTATGCTCACAGTATTGCAGGACCTGTGCCAACTCTGTTCCGAGATGCCTTAGAAAAATGAGTAAAGATATGTTTAGGAAAGAAATAAAATTAGTAACCCCCACGGTAGTGACTAGTTAGGAATGCCTTATTTACGGGGGTGTTTATTGTACAAATAGGTAAAGAATAGAGATTAAATGCTCAAATGTATAAAAAAAGACAGGTCCCGGAGCCGTTTTTAATGCGCCTCTCCTAGGTCAGATCATGGACGGAACCGGCGTATCCGTAGGTAACGGAGGAAGCCAGCCGGGATGAGAGAAGCTCCACCTTCTCCTTTCCCGAACAGTGGCCCGAGATAAAGCGCCATCTGTCCGGTTCGCTGCGGGTAATTTCCTCCAGCAGCCCAATCTGGGTGTTCTCCCCGTCCCCCTTGATGTGAAATCCTCCGATGAGGGTGTATCTGCGGGCTTCGGGAAAACGTTCCTTTGCCATGGCCGCTATATTGGCGATGCCCCGGTGGGCGCATCCCGTTAAGAGATAGACCTCATCCCCCTCCTTTACCAAAAGGTAGATTTCGTGGGCGAAATCATCGGGGGTCAGCTTTTTCTTTTTATCGACCCGGCACAGGGTTCTACCGGGAGGGAGGGCATAGCGGGCCGGAGCGGCCGGCAGGAGGATCATTCCCTCCTCCAGAGCCGTCTCCCCGTCCATAAAGCGAAAGGAGGATTTATGTTCCTTGAGAAGACTGCTGTCCAGGCCGATGTTTTTTTCGCTGTAGAAGTACTTTTCCCCCTCCTCTCCCTTGAGATGGGGCTCGAAGGCCTTTGAGGAGAGATGGATGCCAATGTGGGGCGCTTCCTTGAGAAGGGGGGCGATACCCCCGCCGTGATCGTAGTGGCCGTGGCTCAGAACGGCGTAATGGGCCGTTCTCATATCTATTCCCAGACGGGCCGCATTGGTGAGGAACTGGCCGCTCCCTCCCATATCGAAGAGCAGATTCACCGGTTCTCCGTCGGAGGCCTTCGCTTCGATCCAGCAGGAAAAACCGTGTTCCGTAAGATAGCGCCCGTTCCGGCATTCGTTATCACTTAAAATGGTAATCTTCATAATCCATTATACCATGTCCGCCCCGGCGGGAAAAGGAGCCTGTGACCTTAGTCACCCTTCCGGGAGCTTCGGGGGTGACTAAAATCCCTGCCAATAAAGGACGATCCGTACTTTTTACCCGGCCCCCGATCGTTCACAATACCCTATTCCATTTCAAGAGGTGAAACTATGAAAAAAGTACTCCTGCCGCTTATGCTCGCGGCTTTCCTTCTGACTCCCCTGGCGGCGGAGACGCGGCCCGGCGAATCCCCGGCCAATTCCGTTTCCGTGGATGTGCTGGGCGTGCTCATCAACTGGTACAAAGTCTCCTACGAGCGACGTATCATGGATGAGGTCTCCCTTATCGGTACGGTGCAGTATACGCCGGACCTTCTGTGGGGATTCCATCCCTATGATAAGGTTTCCTACACGAACTTAGCCGTGGGCGGCCGGTACTACTGGGGCAGCCTGCTCAAGGAACCCGCCGGGGATGTGGACCTGGGATCCTATTCCAAGCATGTGAAAAGAATGTTCACCGACGCCCTGGGCGGATTCTACATCGGCCTGACCGGAACCTACTCCCATGCTGTTATCGACGACTCCACCGACAGCGATTATGTGGCCAAGGCCAATGCGGTCGGCCTGGAAGCGGAACTGGGATGCAAATACCTTTTCAGCGAAAAGAAGCTGAGCTTTTTTGTCGAACCCTATGTGGGGGGACGGCTGCTGACGGGAAACTACTCCTATGAGGACGGGGCCGGAAACAGCATCAGCAAACCCTCTGACTTCGACGACGGGATCTCCTCCGGCGTCATCGGGGGGGTCAACTTCGGTCTGACTTTCTAATTCTCTTCCGTGAACCGGTTCAGTTCCCCATGGAACCGGTTCATAAGCTCTTCCAGCTTCTCCAGCTCCTCCAGACGAAAGAGCCCCTTCTCCCGGTACAGGGCGGACATTTCCTGGGTCTGGCTGTACACTTCTTCAATGCCCAGACTGCCCGAAACCCCTTTCAGAGCATGAATGCGCCCGTAGATTTCCCGGTGATCTCCCTTCTTCCAGAGCTCCTTCACCCGGTCGGGAAAAAACTCGTAGTCCTCCCCATAGTCCTTCAGAAGGGAGAGAAGCATGCCATACTCACCCCCGAACCGTTCCAGGGTCTCCTCCATGGCGATACCGGGAATGGGCGCGGGACCGACAGGGGGGGAAGGGACTTCCTCTTCCCTGTGAACGCAGAATTCGCTGAGCCATCGGGCCAGAACCTCTTCTATGCGGTGTATGTCCACGGGCTTGGCCAGAAAACCGTCCATTCCCGACGCATAGGCCTCTTCCCTGTCCTTTTCGGTGATATTGGCGGTCAGGGCCACCACCGGTATGTGGCTGTCCGGGGCCTCCTGTTCCCGCAGGAGCCGGGTGGCCCGGTAGCCGTCCATTTCGGGCATCTGAATGTCCATGAACACCAGGTGGGGCCTCTCTGACTTCACCAGTTCCAGTCCCCGGGTGCCCCCTTCCGCAGTGAGGGCCTTAATCCCTTTGACCTTGAGAATATCCGCGGCGATCTCCCTGTTCAGAGGATTGTCGTCGATTACCAGTACCCGGCTGTCCGGATAGAGGCAGGCTGTCTTTTGTTCATCCCCCCTCTCCTGCGGCAGGAAGAAGGGAATCTTCACCAGAAAGGTGGAGCCTTCGCCCAGAGTGCTGATTACCTCTATGGTGCCTCCCATGAGTTCCACCAGCTGTTTGTTTATGGCCAGGCTCAGGCCGATCCCCTCCCGGCTCCGGGACAGGGAGTTATCCACCTGTCCGAAGGGCTCGAAGATCGATGCGATCTTCTCCCGGGGAATGCCGATCCCCTCATCCCGGACGGCGAAGCGGAGCAGGCAGGTCTCCCCGTTCCGCTCCCCGACCGCCCCGGTAAGAGCCACCATGCCCCGGGGGGTGAACTTGATGCCGTTCTTTACCAGATTCCCGATGATCTGGCCCACCCGTTCCCGGTCTCCCAGAACCAGGGGAGGGAGATCCTCTTCGGCCTGTACGGTCAGTTCCACCTCATGGGCCAGGGCCGTATCGGCCAGACTTTCGGCCACCTCGGCCATGATATCCCGGGGGGAGAAGGTTTCCCGCCGCAGGGAAATGTCTCCCTGCCCCAGGTCGGAGATATCCAGCAGTTCGTGGATCCGCGCAATGAGCAGGTCGTAGGAGTTCCTCATTTTTCCCAGAATCTCTTCCTGCTCCCTGCCCAGAGGGGTCTGCCCCAGTCTTTCCGACAGTCCGGAGAAAGCGTTGAGAGGGGTCAGAAGCTCATGGCTGATGGTGGAGAAGAAACGGTTCTTCGTATCCGCCACTTCCCTCTCTTTCCTCTCCTCCTCCAGATTCATATCCCGGGTCTTCTCGGCGGTGATATCCCGTACGATCCCGTCGATAATCAGGGGCTGGTCCTCCCTGTCGTATCGGATGCCCGTAAGCCGGCCCTCCGCCCAGAAGTACTCCCCACCGGGGGCGAATCTCAGCCGGAATACCAGAGTTCTTCCTATGCGGGACCGGTCCTTGTCCCGGGAATAGATCTCCCAGAAGAAATCCTCCACCTTCTTGCTGTCCCCGGGGTGTATCATCTCTTTGAAGAATTCCTGCTGGGTAATCCGGGATTTCCCTTCGCCCCCGGGGAGCAGATCGAAGTAGACCTCATCGAATTCGGTATACCTCTCCTTTCTGTCCCAATGCCAGGGAACGAACCCGCTGGCCCGCAGGGCCTGATCTATACGGGCGGCATCCCGCCTGTCATTGTCTATGTCAATGGTATATCCGCTTATCTCTGCGGGCCGGCCCTCCTCGTCCCGGGCCGAAACGAATCCCACATCCCTGAGCCAGAAGTATCTGTCCCGTTCCTCGGAGCTGTAGAGATAATCCACTTCCAGGCGGTCCCTCTCCTCCCGTGCCATCTCCCCGTAAGCCTCGTCTAAAATCTCCCGGTAATCGGGATGAACCTTTTCCCGGTACGTCTCATAGAGGAGCCGGGTTTTGCCCGTTTCCTCCCGGGAGTAGTAGGAGGAGGGGAACTGGAATTCCCGGGCGGGCAGGGCCAGTTTCCAGAGGTAGATGTCCCCGGTCATCAGAAGGGCCTTGATCGAGTCCGCATCATCCCGGGCCCGGGATTCCGACTGCTTGAGGGAACTGATATCGGTCAATGTGCCTATGAGCTGGGGATAACCGGGCTCCTCCTCCACAATAGTGCCGTCTACCCGGAGCCAGTGTTCCTTTCCCTCACTCCGGACACGCACATCGAAGGGCAGGGAAGAGATATCCCCCCGGCGCAGATCCTGTACGGCCCTCCAGATAAGAATCCGGTCCTCTTCGGGAACCAGGGCTTCCATAAGCTCCGTGAACCCCCGGTTCCGCAGGGTGTCGTTTCTGCCCAGAATCCGGTAGAAGGAACCGTCCGACAGAAAGGCGTCCCTTACCGGGTCAAAGAGGAACAGACCGATTTTGCCCTCTTTCCCAATCAATTCCAGGGCGGCGTACTTCTTCTGTTTCTCCCGGAGCTCCTCTTCCCGGATTTTCAGGCTGTACTGGGAGAGAAAGAAGCTGAACAGCATGGCCAGGATGAGAAAAATATAACGGAAGTAGTCGTCGGAATAATCCTGTAGGACAAGAAAAAGAACCCACCCCGTAAGGATCATATAAAACGCTCCCGACAGGATTTTTCTGTTATTCAGAAAGGGCACCGTGGTTATGATGACCAGGGAAAAGGCAATTTCATTGAAATAGGAGGCCCCGTTGCCGATCCCGGAGAGGTGAACAAGAATCAGGGTCAGGAAAGGGAGAAGATTGATGAGAATGACGGGAAGCAGAAAATTCCGTCTTTCCCCGCTCTCCCGATAGAAGATGAAGAGGATGAGCCCGTAAACGAGCGCCCACAGAAGAACCGCTCCATAGTAGGGCAGGGGAATCCTGTCGGGCAGGAGAAATATCAGGTAGAGCAGGGAGAAGGTAAGAGTGGTAAGCTTGAAGAGGGTGCGGCCCCTTTTTCCCCCGTCCCGGGAATCGGGAAGGAAAAAATCGTAGCCCTGTCTTTTCGGTCGGTCCTTGTCCATAGAGAGAATTATAAGCTATCATGGGAGGGGTTTCAAATGAACCGGGGAGGTTGTTCATGCAGGGCGGAAGGGACTTCGAAAGAAAATGGACATCGTCGGAATATATGAAGAGAATCGTCGACTGGGATGTCCCCGCGGGGAAGGCGGCTCTCTGGCATCTGGGGCAGAACAGCTTTCTTCTGAAGAGCGCCGGAAAAATCCTGGCCATAGACCCCTATCTGACCGATTACTGCGGTTCCGGCCGCACCGGCGTTCCCGGGGAGAGATCCCGCTATCTTCCCGTTATGATCGAACCGGAGGATCTGGAAGCGGATCTGGTACTCATCACCCACAGCCATGACGACCATGCCGATCCCTATACCCTGGAGCGGCTGGAGAAGAGCCGGGACAAGGCGCAGTTCCTCGTTCCCTGGCAGACCGTTCCCGTCCTGACCGAAGCGGGAATCCCCCGGGACCGGATTCGGATTATCCACGCGGGAGAGATCGTCCCCTGGGGCGGCCTGTCGGTGGAGGGGACTTTCTGCCTTCCCACGGACGGTACCGATCTTAACCATCTGGGATTTCTGGTGACCCTGGACGGGGGTCAGGTCTTCTATAACACCGGGGATACGGCCTACACCCCTCTTCTGGAGTATCTGGCGGACCGGCGCATCGATCTGATGACCGTCATTATTAACGGGGGATACCGCAACCTGAGCCATTTCGAAGCGGCCCGGCTGACCAAAGCCCTGAATCCGGCGGTGATATGCCCCTGCCATCACGACGTGATGCCCCACAATTGGCAGCCCGCCGAGGTGTTTCAGCACTCCCTGCGCGTGGTCAAGGCGGAATCGGAGTTCTGTGAGATTCCCTATTACGAGGCGGTTCTGTTTTAGGCTCCTAGAAATCCCGGTAAATGCGAAAGCTGCCCCGGCCCTTCTCTTTCGCTTCGTGCAGGGCCTTGTCCGCTTTTTGCATGAGTTCTCCCAGGTCGCTGCCCATTTCGGGGAAGAAACTCAGGCCCATGCTCACGCCGATTTTAACTTCCGTTTCGTTGATGAAGTAGGGGTGGGACACGGCGCCGATGATCCGGCGAGCCACCGTGTCGAATCCCAGATCCTGTTCCACGTCCTGAATCAGGGCGATGAATTCATCCCCCCCAAGGCGGGCGCAGAGATCGCTCTTCCTCATCTGCTTGATCAGCCTCTGGCCCACTTCGTTGAGCAGCAGGTCCCCCATCTCATGGCCGTAGGTGTCGTTGACCGGCTTGAAATGATCCAGATCGATATAGTACAGGGCCATGCGGCAGCTTCTTCGGCGGCAGAGGTCCAGGGTCTTTTCGGCGTAATCCTGAAAGAACCGGCGGTTGGGCAGACCGGTAATAAGGTCATAGGTGGCCATATCTTCCAGACGTTTTTCGGCGGTGCTGAGTTTCTTTCTGAGATGCAGGATATAGAGAACCAGAGTGCCCAGGACAAAGATAACCAGCAGCATCAGGATGATCACTATCAGGTAGCGGGGTATGACATCGCTTAAACGGCAGGGATTCTTTTCCTGCGCGCCCAGAAGAGACGTAGCGGATAGAAGAAGAAATATCAGCCAGGATACCTTCATGTTTTAATTATGAATCATGAATCGCCAATCGTCAAATGGGAAGGTAAATATATTCGAAAAAGAGTACCCCGAGGGCTCCTGTTCTCTATTTCCACCCCCCCGTGATGGGTCTGAAGGGTGGAATAGACCATGGCCAGCCCCAATCCGGTTCCCTTGTCCTTTCTCTTGGTCGTGAAAAAGGGTTCGAATATCTGGTTGAGATTCTCCGGCGGGATGCCCCGCCCTTCGTCGCCGATCTCAAGGATCGCATGATTTCCCTCATGGATAGGCAGGCCGTTCAGGCTTCTCTCCCGCTGCCAGGACGTGGTCAGATTCAGGGAAATAGTTCCCCCCTCGGCCATGGCGTCCCGGGCGTTCAGGAGCAAATTCAGTATCATATTCATAAGAAAGGAGGGAACCCCTCTGACGTGGCAGTGATCCAGTCCGGTGGAGAACTCCAGATGGTACTGGGAGGGAAATGTTCTCACGCTGATATGGACCAGATCCTCTATCATTTTCTTCAGATCAATCTTTTCCTTTTCCCTGTTGTTCTTGCGGGAGAAAGTGAGCAGCTCCTCGGTCAGCTGGGCCGAGGTTTCCGCCGCTTCTATAATCGTCTGCAGGTATTCGAATTCCGGGTTCTCCCGGGGCAGGCTCCGGGCAATCAGTTCCGTATAGCCCATGATGGCGCTCAGCTGGTTGTTAAAGTCATGGGCGATTCCCCCCGCCAGCTGTCCCAGGGCCCGCATTTTGTCTTCCTGGTTCTTCTCCAGCTCCCTCTCCCGTTCTCCAGTCATATCCTTGCAGATGACGAGAAGCGATTCGGTTCCCTTAAGGATAAAAAACTCCACCACCCGTTCTTTCTGCTCCCTGTCACTTATGGTGAATACATAGGAGGGGGAACCGGAGGAGAAATCCGATGCCAGATTATCCTCCCAATGCTTTCTCACGTGGGAACGGTACGCCGGGTCGGGATAGGCTTTCTCGAACCAGATATCCACATCGGGCATATCCTCCCTCCGGTAACCGTAGGTCTCGGTGAACGCCCGGTTGACGTAATTGATCTTTCCCTGGGGGGATATCTCGGTCAGGGGGATGGGGACATCCATGAGAATCTGCCTGTGGGCAATGGCCTGGGACAGGCTGCGGTTCCGGTACCCCCTTATGAGATAGAGAAGCAGAATCGATGTGATGATGATGAAAAACCACCCCTTTCCCGTCTGGATACGGTTGAGGAGATTTCTGTCCGGAATCAGGAGCAGAAGAAGGTAGTCGGACAGGGTAATCCAGAGAATCCCGAACAGGGCGTAGATGATGACGGGATATAAGGCTGACCCTCTTAATTTGTTCCAGAGATGGCGGAGTTTCATGGTTTTAACTTTATGCCATGACCGGACCGGCGTCAATAGAGAATATCTATTGACTGGATTGTTGGCTCCGAATTTATTATCTTTAAAACATGGAAAAGAAAACTCTTGTGATCGGGGCTTCGGAGAAGCCCGAAAGGTATGCTTACAAAGCAATAACGGCACTGCGGTCCCACGGCCATCCGGTAAAGGCCCTCTCCCTCAAGCCGGGGAAGGTGGAGGATGTGGAATTCATTACGGAACAGCTCCCCCTTGAGGGAATCGACACGGTAACCCTCTATGTGGGGCCTCAGAACCAGGCCTCCTATTACGACTATGTCATCTCCCTTAAGCCTAAGAGGGTTCTCTTCAATCCGGGCACGGAGAACGCCGAGTTCCAGGGCATGCTTCGCGAAGAGGGTATTGATGCGGTGGAAGCCTGTACCCTGGTGCTGCTGAGTACGTCCCAGTTCTGAGGTTCCGTCGGTTTACCCGTTTATGAATCGGGGATAAATAATACTTGACTAAACAGGCGGAATTCGATGAAAATATGGTATTCGAAAAAACATTGAGGAATATCATGGCAGATTGTGAAAATTTAGGGGGCTGCCCCTTTTTCAACGGGGAAAACGACGAAGAGATGAAAACCAAGTATTGCAAAAACAATAATCTCAACTGCGCCCGCTATATGGTTTCAAATTCCTGCGGCAAGGATAAGGTTCCCGCCGACCTGGCTCCCAATGAGAAGGAGAAAGCCTACCTTATCATTGTTGAGAACAGCTGATATATCATTTATAGAGAATAGGGCCCGCCTGGTATTAACCGGGCGGGCTTTTTTTTGTGAATGAATCCTCTGTCATTACCGGCTGATTCCGATGTTATGCCCTGATAGGGGGAGAGATTTGATTGGTTTTCACAAGCATTAGGAAGGCTTCCTAAAGAAAATAGCCAGTCTTCCAAATTGTTTTAGATAGGCTTCCTAAATACTTTAGCTAGGTTTCCTAAAGTTCTTTGGAAGCCTATCCTGCGTCAGAGATAGTTAATAGTGACATCGGATAGAGCCTTTTTCGTCACCCTTTTCCAGTAATAGGGCAATTATGACCTTCGCGACTTTGCGAGAGATAATGGCCGCAGGGGAGAATTCTTAAGCAAAAAAAGGCTGTTGCAGAAGTATAATTGCAACAGCCCCTTATCAATTAACTGTGATATCCCGATTTCAGTCCAGGCGGAACACTTCCTTTAGGGGGATGGTCACCGGTGAATTGTCTTCGTTGGTATCCATGATGTCCGCCATATAGGCCCACCACTTCTGCACCACCGGATCCGATCCCAGATCCTGGGAGCCCGCGTCGCCGGCGATCTTCTGAACCCCGAAGAGGATATTCGTCTCCTCGTCCAGAAAAATGGAGTAGTCCGAAACCCCGGTGCTTTTTATGAGAGACACCAGCTCCGGCCAGATTTCATCGTGCCGCTTCTTGTATTCATCGGCGAAGCCCGGCTTCAGTTTCATCTTAAAGGCAAATCTTTTCATCCCTTAATCCTGTTGTTGTTTCTTCAGTTTACGCCAGGATTTGAGCATATTCAACAGTTCCGGAATGAGAACGGCGCCGATAAGCAGGAATCCGGTGGTGATGATCATGACCTTGGCGGAGAGATTCAACAGTCCCATGCCGAACTTGAGATAGCCCAGAAGGAATACGGCGATGATCACTCCCACGATGTTACCCTTGCCCCCGGTGATGGAGACTCCCCCCAGAACGACCAGGGTGATGGCTTCCATATCGTAGCCCGTGGCGATGTTGGGCCGGGTGCTGCCGATTCGGGAGGTCAGGAGAACCGCGGCTATTCCCGCGAAGAGTCCGTTCAGGGCCAGGTTGAAGAACCTTATCCTATCCACGGGGACTCCGGAGAAGCGGGCTGCGGTCAGGCTGTTGCCCACGGCGAAGAGCTTTCGTCCGTAGGTGGTCTTGTGCAGGACGAATCCCATGACCGCCGCCAGAATGACGAAGAGGAGCAGTTCGAAGGGAACCAGGGAGTCCCCCACGTAGCCCTGTCCGAAGTAGCCGAAGCTCTCCGGATAATGGGTATAGGCCTGATCTTCCAGTACGGCCTGGGATATTCCCCTGAAGAGGGAGGAGCTGCCCAGGGTTACGGCGATGGCGGGAATCTTCAGTCCCGTCACCATCAGACCGTTGACCACGCCGGCCAGAAGACCGACGAGCAGCCCGATAATGACGATACCGCCTGTGCTCGCTCCGTGGGCGGAGGCGTAGCCCATGGAGAAGGAGGAGAGGGCCATGATGGACGCTACCGAGATATCGATGTCGCCGCACATGATGACGAAGATCATGGGCAGGGCCAGAATCGCCTTCTCCATAAAGTTGAAGGTGGTGTTCATCATATTGAAATAGTCGAGAAAGTAGGGGCTGGCGTTGGAGAAGTAAACCACCACCGCCAGAAAGAGCACTACCAGGATAAACTCCCATTTGGTGACCAGATCTATGATTCTCTCTTTGAGACTAGCTTCGCTGATCAGCCGGCTCTGGCTGACATGTTCCATTGAGTTGCTCATTACCGTCTCCTTCCTGCCAAGAGCTTTTTGTCGTTTCTCTGCTCCATGAGCACGTTGGCCACGATAGCGGCCAGTACCACGAATCCCTGGATCCCCATCTGAAAGAAGGGGGACAGATTTACCACGGGCAGGGCGTTGTTGATGATGCCCAGGAAGAGGGCTCCCATGACGACTCCCGTCAGAGTGCCCGCGCCCCCGGCCAGGCTGACCCCGCCCAGAACGCAGGCGGCCACGGTCTGCAGTTCGAATCCGAGGGCCGTTTCATTAACCGCCGCCGCATAGCGGGCGGTCCACATGACACCGGCCAGACCGCAGAGGGCCCCGGCGATGGTGAATACCATGAAGTTGACCTTCTTCTCGCTGACACCCACGAAATGGGCCGCCGTTTTGTTGCCCCCCACCGCGTAGATCTCCCGGCCGGACCGGGTATAGCGTATGAAGTAGAACATGATGATGAAGACCACGATGGCCCAGATCGTCAGGTTCGGAAGGAGCAGCATCTTGCCCTTGGGAATGTTCATGTAGGCTTCGGTCATTTCGTGGGCGGTGACCCACTGCCCCTTGCTCAATACGAAAGTGAAACCGCGAAAAATGCTCATAGTTCCCAGGGTGGTGATAACCGGGGGGACCTTTCCGAAGGCCACGCAGGCCCCGTTGAAGGCGCCGAGCAGGGTTCCGATCAGAACGCCCAGCAGAATCAGTACTACCACGGGCATGGAGGGGTTGTACTGGTTGAGCATGGAAACGGCCATGCCCGAAAAGGCGATGGTGGCTCCCACGGAGAGGTCGATGCCCCCGGTGAGGATGACGAGGAGCTGCCCCGAAGCCACCATGATGAGGATCGCCGTATCGTTGACGATGCGCTCGATATTCTTCAGAGCGAGAAAGGAGGGCGCCCTGAGGGTTACCGCGATCAGAAGCACCGCGGTGAGCAGAACCAGATTCAGTTCCCGGTTCTGCAGTATTTTCTCCAGCTTTTTATTCATGTCTGTCTCCCTGACCATGACCGGTGGCGGCCAGAATAACCTTATCGCTGTCCGCTTCGTCCCTGTTCATGAGGGAGGTGACTTTTCCCTCGTGCATAATGACGATCCGGTCGGACATTCCCAGAATCTCCGGCAGTTCGGAAGATACCATGATAACCGCGAGCCCCTCTCCTGCCATTTCGGAAATGAATTTGTGCACCGCCGCTTTGGTGGCCACGTCGATACCCTTGGTGGGCTCGTCCAGAATCAGTATCTGCGGATTTGTGGCCAGCCATTTGGCCAGGACCACTTTCTGCTGGTTCCCCCCGGAGAGGGTGTTGGCGTTGACCTTCCAGTTGGCCGCCTTGATCTCCATCTTGTTCCCGAACTCCTCGGTGACATTCTTCTCCCTCTTGGAGTTGAGTACGCCGAAATCGCTCAGATCGTTTATCTGGGGCAGGGTGATATTGTGGGAGAGGCTCATCTCCAGAATCGCCCCCTGTTCCTGCCGGTCCTCGGGCACGTAGGCGATCCCCTTCTTCATGGCCAGTCCGGGATTGGTGGTTTCCAGGACTTCTCCGGCCAGGGTGATTTTACCGGCGGACTTTTTATCGATGCCGAAGATGGTTCTCATTACCTCGGAACGTCCCGCGCCGACCAGGCCGAAAAATCCCAGAATCTCCCCCTTGTGAAGGTTAAAGGAGACATCGGAAAAGTAGCCCGGCAGGGAGAGACCCTCCACATCGAGAATAGTTTCTCCGATCTTCGCCTCCTTTTTGGGGTACATCTGATTCAGGGACCGGCCCACCATCATCTTGACGATTTCGTCAATGGAGGATTTGGCCACTTCACCCTCTCCGATATACTGGCCGTCCCGGAATACGGTGAAATAGTCGCAGATCTCAAAGATCTCATCGAATTTATGGGAAATGAAGACGATGGCCTTTCCTTCGTTCTTGAGCTGGCGGACGATTTTGTAGAGCTCCTCCACCTCTTTGAGGGAGAGGGCCGAGGTGGGCTCGTCCATGATGACCACTTCCGCATCCACGGAAAGGGCCTTGGCGATCTCCACCATATGCCTCTGGGCGGTTCCCAGATTCTTGATGAGAGTATCCGGTGAGATGTCCAGTTCCAGTTTATTGAGCAGATCCGCCGTGTGGCGGGTCATGGCTTTCCAGTCGAGCATGCCCGAAGCTTTTTTCAGGTGGTGTCCCATGAAAATATTCTCCGTAACGGTCAGTTCGGAAAACATGGACGCTTCCTGGTGGATGGCGACGACTCCCGCCTCCTGAGCGTCGTGGGACGTTTTGAATTGCACCGATTTGCCGTTTCTGAATATGGAGCCCCTGGTGGGCTGATAGACGCCGGTCATGATCTTGACCAGGGTGGATTTCCCCGCGCCGTTTTCTCCGATCAGGGCGTGGACTTCTCCGGTCCTGATGGTAAAGTCTACCTTGTCCAGCGCTTTGATGCCGGGAAAGTATTTGGCAATGTCCTTTAATTGCAGTACGATATCTTTCAAAATGGTTCTCCCTGTGAAACAGGATAAAAAATGGTTTTGGGAAGTAAAAAAAACGGGGAGGAATAATTCCTCCCCGATAAGGAGTCAAGTCCTAGAAAATGGAAGCGTATTTGGCGATATTGTCTTTGTTGAAGACAAAGGGCTCGCCCATGATGGTTTCCCCGTCGGGACCGATGGTGATGGATCCCATTCTTCCGGCGTCAACCTTGTCGCCCGCCTTGCCTTCGATATCGCCGGCGATCATTCTTGCCAGGATATAGGTGGAGGAGTAACCCAGGTCGACCGGGTTCCACAGTGCCATCTGGCCGCAGGTGCCGTTCTCGATGTAGTGCTGCATTTCAGAGGGGAGACCCAGACCGGTGATCTGTACTTTGCCCTTGAGTCCTTCGTCCTCGATTGCCTTGGACGCGGCCAGAACGCCGACGGTGGTGGGGGAGATGATACCGGCCAGGTTGGGGTATTTCTCGAAGAGACCGACCGCCTCGCGATAGCTCTTGTCGGCGGCGTCATCGCCGTAAACAACGTCTACCAGCTTCATATCCTTGTATTCGGGAGCCTTGATGGCTTCCTTCATAACGGCGATCCAGGCGTTCTGGTTGGTCGCCTGAGCGGTGGCGGACAGGATGGCGATTTCACCCTTGTAGTCACAAAGTTCGGCAATCAGCTTCACCTGCTGCTGACCGATGAGATTGGTGTCGGAGGGAGCCAGGGCTACTTCGCGGCCGCCGGAAGAAATATTGGAGTCGAAAGAGATGACCCGGATACCGGCCTTCATGGCTTTTTTGGTAACGGGGATCAGAGCGTCGGGATCGTTGGCGGAAATGGCGATACCGTCAACTTTCTGGGCGATCAGGGTTTCGATGATCTCGATCTGACCTTCTGCGGTGGCGGAACTGGGTCCCATATAGATGGATTCCACATTGCCCAGCTCTTCGGCTGCTTCAACACCTCCGTCGGCTACGGCTTCGAAAAATCCGTTGCCCAGGCTCTTAACCAGAAGAACGATCTTCGTCTTTTCTGCATCAGCAGCTTTGTCTCCGCCTCCGTTGGCGAATACAAATCCGGAAACCATTGCCAGCAGCAGCATGGTCAAAACAATTTTGTTTTTCATAGAATAACTCCTTGAATCGTTTCAGGCGCATCGGCCTTCCGACCGCCCGTTTAATCTGAATTCATGGTAGCACCGGTTTTCCGAAACCTCATAGGGAGGAAATCTACGAAAGGGGGCGCAAAACTACGATCTGTACCGTTTCATATAGTCGGAGGGGCTGATTCCCGTCTCCTGGCGGAAGAGCCCGGCGAAGTAGCGTCCGCTTCCGTAACCCACCCGGCCGGCGATCTCCTTGACCGTGAGAGAACTTTCGGCCAGCAGTTTCTTCGCCCTGTCCAGGCGCAGATCGGTCAGGTAGCGGGTGAATTTCATGCCCGTGTGGTTGTGGAACACCGCGCTCAGGTAGTTCGGGGTCACCTGGAGCATGAAGGCCACCTGGGCTATGCCTATCTCCCGGTCGTACTGCTCCTCGGCGATGTTTCTCGCCTGCTCCGCCAGCAGGGCCCCCTTGTTCTCGGGCAGGGGGCCTTCCCGCCCTTCCGGTTCTTCCCCTTCCCCCCGGATCCTCTCGTACTCCTCTATGCGGGATCTCGCCTCTTCCAGGGTTTTCTGAAGCTCATCGGGGGAGGGGGGCTTGAGGAGATAGTCCAGAACATTCAGCTTGAGAGCCTTACGGGCGTATTCGAAGTCGGAGTAGCCTGTCAGGAGAATCCATATGGACTCCTCCCGTTCCTCTCCCAGGTTTTCCAGGACATCCAGGCCACTCAGGCCGGGCATGCGGATATCGGTCAGGACGATCTGGGGGCTCTCCTCCCGGAAGAGCCTCATCAGCTCCGTGCCGTTGGAGGCCTCGAGCACCCGGTCGAAGGCAAAGGGAAAGTCGGCAATCATATCCCTGACTGTAAAGCGTATCAGTTCTTCGTCATCGGCTATGAGCAGGGTCATGTCTCCCGGTTCTCCTTGTCAATGATAGTCATGAGGATGGTGGCTCCCCGTCCCGGGGCGCTGTGGATCATGATGTCCGAACCGGGGAAGGACATTTTAAGCCGTTCCGTCACATTCTTCACTCCCACGTGGGATTCGGTGCGGGAGGGGTCGAAGCCGGATCCCGTGTCCTTTAAAGTGAGCACGATGCGGCGGTGGCGCTCCCGGTAGTAGATCTCCCCGGTAAGGGATATGGAACCGCCCTCTTCCTGGGGCTCCAGGCCGTGCACCACCGCGTTTTCCACCAGGGGCTGCAGCAAAAGGCGGGGCAGGGGGAAATCGTTCAGTTCCCCGGGCAGGTCGAAGGTGTAGGAAAGGCGGGTCCCGAAGCGGATTTTCTGGAGCTCGCAGTAGGAGGTGAGAAACTGAATCTCCTCTCCCAGGGTGGTCCAGTGCTCCTGGTTCGTCACATAGCGGAGCATCTCCCGCAGGGAGAAAATGGCCTCTTCGAGCCGTTTCCTGTCCCCCATGCGGTTCAGGCCGACAAAGCCGTTGAGCACATTGTAGATGAAATGGGGCTGCACCTGTGACTGGAGGGCGTTGTATTCGGCCTCTCTCTTCTCCAGAACCTCCCGGTACTGCATGTGGTTGTCCAGGGCCAGGGAGACGTAATCGGCGTAGTTGTTCATGCGGATGATTCCCAGATCGGAGAAATTCTTATCCGGCGCCTCGATGCGGGAGGAGATGAGCCCCACCAGTTCCCCCCGGATAATGAGGGGATTGGTGATGCGGTTCAGAGGGGCTCCCGCCAGAAGAGACTGGCCCCGGCCCATGAGCTGGTACTCTTCCTCATCCAGGGGAAAGACCGGGGGGCAATCCTCCTCTCCTGTACTGCGGCCAGCCCTGAGGATCATCTGGTGGGTCACCGCGTCGTAGAGATAGACCGCCGCCCGGTCCGCCGCCGTATCGTTGATGATGGTATCCGCCACCAGGGAGAGGATCTCATCCTGGGGGGAGCCCTCCATGAGGGATTTCCCCATATCCCTGGTCAGGTTGAGAATCCCGTCGATATTGGCTTTCAGATCCGCGGTGAGGCTGTTGATGCTTATGAGCAGGGCGGACAGTTCGTCGGTCCGGGTCTCCGGATAGGTAATCCCGAAGTCTCCCCGGGCGATCCGGGTGAAGGCCCGGTCCACCAGGTTGATTTTGGAGAGGATCTCCCGGGAAAGGATCCGGGCGTAGATGAGAGAGGTTCCCCCGGTCAGGACACTCACAAGGATGAACAGCAAGTAAAGATCCCTCTCCAGGGCCTGGCTTCTCGCCCGGAAGGAGGTGAAAAAGTGACTCATATAGCTCTCGAAAGTATTGGTGAAGTAGTAGGCCGTATCCCGGAATTCCTGAAAGAAGGGAACAAGTTCGTCATCGCTCTGCATGGCGTTGTAGAGCTGTTCCCCCTCCATGTCCATATCCTGTAGTATCAGGAGGATATTTGCCATGGTTGAAAGCTTCTCCTGGGCTTTCTGGTTCAGGGTCAGGGCCGTGTCGTAGATATCCTGGAGCTCTTCCTCCCGGAAGATTTCCAAAGTCCGGTTGTCAAGAAAGCGGTTGAATGCCCCCTGGTATTCATCTACCGCTTTGTACCAGGTCCGGTAGGTGACCAGGGAGCGGGGGGAGTAGGTGAGGGAACGGATCTGGCCGTACATCTGGGGGGCGAAGAGATCGAAGACGATATCCTTCATGAGTCCCATGACTCTCTGGGACTGATTCAGAAGCTCCTGCCCCTGGTAGACGGTCTCGTTCAGCCTCTGCAGACGCTTCGCATTCCAGAGGGAGAGGCCCGTAATGGAGAAGAGAGAGAATATAAGAAGATTGGTCAGAATCAGCAGTTTCCGGCGGATTTTCATAGCTCGTTCCATCATAGCACGATTTTTTTTCTTTTGTACTCCTCTTTTCTTGACTATGACGCAACGTCATAGATTACAGTTAGGCATGAGGAGGCGCCTATGTATACGGTGAAACAGCTGGCCGATCTGGCGGGGGTGAGCCGCCGGACCCTGCAGTATTATGACCGGATCGGTCTGCTACGGGCGGACAGCCGAACCGTGAGTGATTACCGGAATTACGTGGAGGATTCCCTTTACCGGCTCCAGCAGATTCTCCTGTTCAAGGAGATGGGAATGGATCTCAAGAGCATAGGATCAATTTTGGAATGCCCCTCCTTTGAATTGAAAAGGGCCCTTGAGGAGCATGGAAAAGCGCTTCAAGCGAGAATAGAACGGCTGGAGCGTCTGAAAAAGACCGTGGATGATACCATCGGCCGATTAACAGGAGAAAATGAAATGAAAGACAGGGAACTGTTCGGCGGGCTCAGCCCCGAGCAGGAAGAAGCCTACCGCAGAGAAGCCGTCGAGAGATGGGGGAGCACCGCCGGGGAGATCCTGCGCGGTCTGGGGGATATGTACTGCGATGACCCCCGCTTTCACAAAACCATGTCATCCTACCACGAAGACCTCCCGGAGTTCATGAGGAAGGCCATCGGGATCTATGTCTCCGCAAGAGAATCATAGGGCTACAGAAGGGAGGAGAGCTGCCTTTCCAGTTTTTCCGGGGTCACCACCGGGGCGAATCGTTTCACCACCCGGCCGTCGCGATCGACGAGAAATTTCGTGAAATTCCACTTGATATCCTTACCGGGAAATCCTCTTTTTTTGTCTTTCAGATAGGCGAAGAGGGGGGATTCTCCCGGACCGTTCACCTCAATCTTCGAGAAAATCCTAAAGCTGACCCCGAAGCGGCCGGTGCAGAACTCCTGGATTTCGCTGTCATTGCCCGGAGCCTGGTTGGCGAACTGGTTGCAGGGGAAATCGAGTATTTCGAAACCCCGGTCCCGGTACTTCTCATAGAGCTCCTGCAGACCCTTGTACTGGGGAGTGAATCCGCAGCCCGTGGCCGTGTTGACGATGAGAAGCACCTTCCCTTTGTATTCGTCCAGGGAAACCGAAGCCCCCCTGTTGTCCTTTACAGAAATATCGTAGATCATGTTATTCCTCTTTGTGTTGTGATAAATAAGATTGTACGCAATCTAAATGGTTACGTCAAGGGAATTCTTGATAAAGACAATTAAATTGTGTAAAATATAATTATGAACATACCTGACGATACGGATCTGCTCAAACTGGACAATCAGCTCTGCTTTGCCCTTTACGTGACATCCAAGGAGATAATCAGACAGTATAAGCCGCTCCTCGATCCTTTGAATCTGACCTATACGGGCTATATCGCCATGCTGGCTCTGTGGGAGAGGGATAATATTCCCATTAAGGATCTGGGGACCCGGCTCTATCTGGATTCGGGAACCCTGACACCTCTTCTCAAAAAACTGGAGAAGCAGGGGCTTCTGGAAAGGGTCCGGGACAGCCGGGACGAACGGAAGGTGCTTATCTCCCTGACCGCCGAAGGCAAGGCTCTCAAGGAACGGGCCGCCGATGTGCCCCGCCGGCTTATCTGTGATTCCCGGCTGGACGGGGAAATGGTGCGGGAGCTACTTACCCTGCTCCACGGCATTATGAAATAGGAAGGAAACCGTTCAGCCGGAACGGGGAAGGTGTTCCCTGCCCGGCCGAACGAAAAAGGGGTCAGTAGTATCTCACCATGATGTAGGCGTAGCTTATCACGAGACTCAGAAGAGTCAGGGGAACGCCGTACTTAAGGTAGCTTATAAAGGTCAGGGGCACCTTGTTCTTCTTGGCGAAACCGAACATGATCACGTTGGCCGAGGCGCCGACAAGAGTGCCGTTGCCCCCCAGACAGGCTCCCAGGGAGAGGCTCCACCACAGGGGGGCCAGATCCCCCGCCGCCTGTCCCGCTCCCACGAGCTTGACCACGGGAATGAAGGTGGCCACCAGGGGAATATTGTCCAGAATCCCCGAGAAAATTCCCGAGAAGTAGAGAAGCAGGGAGCTTGTCGTCTTCATCTGCCCGCCGGTCAGCCTGATCATCCAATCGGCAAGGGCGTCGATAATTCCGGCGTATTCCAGGACTCCCACCATGATAAACAGCCCGAGAAAGAAGAGAATCGTATCCCACTCCACTTTCTGCAGCAGTTTCTCCATATCCTCGTTTGTCCAGATGATCAGAGCACAGGCGCCTATCACTGCGATAACGCTGGGCTCCGTTTCCATTATGCCGTGGAGAAGGAAACCCAGAAGAACTCCGCCCAGAACAACCAGTGATTTTATCATAAGGGTCTTGTTATGGATCATCTTGGATTCGTCCATTTTGAGTATCCGCTCTTTGTTTTCCTGGGTGATGACCAGGGATTTTCGAAAGACGAAAAGCAGAATGGCTACGGTGACCACAGAGATGATCAGAACGACCGGCGTCAGGTTTGCGGCGAAATCCATAAAGGAGAGTTTCGCCGCCGATCCTATCATGATGTTGGGGGGGTCTCCGATCAGGGTGGCCGTTCCTCCGATGTTCGAAGCCAGGATCTCCGTAATGATGAAGGGCAGGGCGGCGATCTCCATCTGCGTCGTTAAGAGCAGTGTTACCGGAGAAACCAGAAGCACGGTAGTCACGTTATCCAGTAGCGCCGAAAAGAAGGCGGTCAGAAAGAAAAGGGCGATTAAGAAGCGCGTGGGATCCGCTTTTACGGCTTTTGCCGCTTTAATGGCCACGTATTCGAAAACGCCGCACTGTTCCGTTATCTTCACAATCAGCATCATCCCCATCAGAAGGAGAATGACGTTAATGTCGATATGTTCTACCGCATCGTCAAAGGGTATGAAATGAAGAACCAGATAGAAACTGGCTCCCAGAAGAACCGCGATGGATTTGTTGACTTTTTCGGTGACAAAGATAGTGTAAGTCAGTACAAATATTATGAGAGCAAATATGGTATGTATGTTCATTACGGCCTCAACATCTTATCGATAATTTGTTCTGGTCGGATGACGCCCTTGAGATTATCCTGGGCGTCCATAACCAGAAGATGCCTTCGGTTCCCTTTGATCATGAGAAAGAAAATCTCCGGATAACTGGCATCGCTGCGCACGATGTAGGGACGGTAATCTCTCATGTATTCGCTGGCGTTCAGCTCGTCCTCCCGGCTCCAGAAAAATTTGACCGGCTTGAAATCCTGGACGAGAGACAGATCGCTCAGGGAGAAGACATAATCGGGGAAGCTGGCTTTGAGAAGGTCCACCAGGTCGAGCACGCCGCAGAGCTTTCCCGTCTTCCAGGATACGATGGGGAGGAACTGCACCTTGTGCTTCTTCATGAGGTCCAGGGCCCTGCCGATGGTGTCGTCCTCTTTCAGGACGGGCCACTCCATGGCCAGGTCGGACGCCTTGAGGGGCATGCCGGTCAGATGGGAGGATTCGTCGATGAGGGAGAAAAGTTCGTCCACGGTGCTGCAGGCGGCCAGCTTGTCCGCATCCTCCTTCATGAGTTTCCCGATTCCCTGAAGAATGGCCAGATAGGTGTTCCCCTCGTGCCCGGAGGTGAGGAGAGAGAAGACGTACCTTACCCTGTTCCCGTCGGGAAGAAGAAGAGGATTTTTCGTACGGATGAAGACTATGTGGATGCCTTCGACCTTGGGACTGTGGTTATGGGGGAGAACCGTGTCTCCTCCGATCCAGGTGGAGCCGATCTTCTCTCTCTGCATCAGCAGTTCGTGAATGTCGGCTGTTTCCAGGCCGGTCAGCCCTGCGAAATGATCCGCCAGAAAATCCAGCGTCTTCTCCCAGTCGGTCAGATCCTTGTCCAGGAAGACCGATTCCCGGGAAAGGTATTTTTTAAACGGCATAGAGATGCTCCCTGCTGCCTACGGGCAGCGCCTTGATGAGACTGTCCGCCGATACCTCGCCTATGAGCCGTCCCCGGTTGTCCGTAAGGGGCAGGTACTCCATGCCGCTCTCCACGAAGAGGGCCAGAGCTTCGGGGACAAGCAGTCCCGGTGTGAGGCAGGTAAAGTCATCGGCGAACAGCTGAGAAGCCTGTACCCGGGCGAGACGGTTTTCCAGAGCGGGATTATACTCCCCGTCAATGGTTACCGCCGCGTAAAGGGGGGCCAGATACTCCAGAAGTCTGTTTTTCCTGACGACGGCCTGGAGGACTTCCTTGCCGTCGACAAAATAAAAATTATGAATTTTCCAGTTCTCCATGAGGGAGATGAGAAGATCTTTGAGAGTGGATTCCATGGGAAAGCAAACCGCTTCCCGGCCGTTCGATAATTCAGATATATAAGTTTTGTTCATTGATTTTTTTCCTTTTCCTGATTCCCGTGGGGGGATAAATACGTAAGAGTGAGCCGTGACGCCTGTCACTATGGTTGTCAGGAAAGAAAAGGGGGCGCCCTCAGGTGGAAAATCTGATGGGATATATCTATCTTTTCGTACTGAGGAGAGGTTTCACCCCTGTCCGTACGGACTATTCCTGGAAAGATCTCTCCCGGGCCGGGGAGGCACTGAAAATCGGGGAAACTCTCCTCCCGACTCTCTTCCCGTTCTTCCGATTCCTCGCCTTCAGCCGCTTCGAGGAAGCCGATCTCCCGGGGAAGGGTATCCCCGCTTGCTCTGAGCATGCCCGACCAGGGGGATTCCGAATCGGCCTGTGTCCGGGGCAGAGCGCTCAGGCTCGGGAGCAGGAGGAAGGCGGGAATGATAAGAAAGGTACAGAAAAGCTTTCTCATGGAAGGAAGTTTAGGAGAAGATTCCATAAATGTCAATCTTGGGCAGGACAAAAGAGGACTATGGTGGACAATTTCCCTTATTGGGTTGACAGGCTCCGGGGGAAGAAGGCGGTAAACGTCAGATAAAGTACGTCCACCCCTTTCCGGGGGGCGCTCTTCTCAAGCTGTACCAGGATGCCGTTGAAAAAGAAGCCGAAATCGGCCCTTTCCCGCCTCGAAAGACCCCGGGTAAAGGAGAGTCCCCCCTCCTTTGATGGGAAATCATAAATCCGGTAGTTCAGCCCGGTCAGATCATCGAAGGCGTACCGGTCTGTCCGGTGCAGAAAGACAAGGCCCCGCTTAAGGGTACAGGTCTGCTCCTTTCTGTCAAAACTCAGGGAGTACCGGTAGCAGGAGCCGAGAAAGAAAAGGAGGGGCATGAGAACCGTATTGATTTGCCCCGCCCTTCCCGTGTTTCGGAACTCCTCGGCGCTCATGCTCAGGATCAGGGAGAGGATGAGGGAGAAAAAGACGAAAAGAAGAATCCCCCGAAGCAGGGGATTCATTGAGTAGATAAGCAGGTCTTCGCCCTTTTTTCTCACCCCGTAGAAAGTCATGGCCTATTCGTAGAGCCAGCAGGACACCTTATGCCCCGGATGGATCTCCTTCAGGGGGGGCATCTCGGTTTTGCATTTCTCCATGCACTGGGCGCAGCGGGGATGAAAGTGACAGCCCGGCGGGGGATTGATGGGGGAGGGGACATCCCCTTCCAGAAGAATCCGCTTTCGCTGGCTCTCCGGATCGGGCACGGGCACCGCCGAGATGAGGGCCTTAGTGTAAGGATGAAACCGGTTTTCATACAGGGACTTCCTGTCGGCGATCTCCACGATCCGGCCCAGGTACATGACCGCCACCGTATCGGAGAAGTACTCCACCACGCTCAGGTCGTGGGCGATGAAGAGATAGGTCAGGTCCAGTTCCGACTTGAGCTTGTTCAGGAGTTCCAGTATCTGCACCTGGATCGATACGTCCAGAGCGGATACCGGTTCGTCCAGCACGAGGAGTTTCGGTTCCAGGGCCAGGGCCCGGGCGATGCCGATTCTCTGGCGCTGCCCGCCGGAGAACTCATGGGGATAGCGGTTGATGTAGGAGGGATCCAGCCCGGTGGCCTCCATCAGATACTCCACCCGTTCCCGGCGCAGGTTTTTGTCGGCATACACTTTGTGGATATCCAGGCCCTCGGCGATGATGTCCCCCACTGGGATGCGGGGGTTAAGGGAGCCGAAGGGATCCTGGAACATCATCTGAAAGTTGCTCCGGGCGGCCCGGAGTTCCTTCTTGCCGAAGCTGTAGATGTCGTAGCGGGCCTTGAGTTCCCTCCACTCCCCCTCGTGTGTCATGTCTCCGGAGCGGATCTGCTGTTCCAGCTCCCTCATCCGGGCGATTGTTTCCGGGGCCACGTCAAAGAACATCTCCCCGTCGGTGGGTTCGTAAAGGGCGATGAGGGTCCGGCCGGCGGTGGTTTTGCCGCAGCC
>JAFGPQ010000296.1 GCA_016936115.1 Spirochaetales bacterium
CCTCATGAAAGAGGGTTATCATCTCACCCGTGGAGAACCGGGTTTTGAGATAGGGGACAATCATCCTGACCGCGGCCAGGAGATCCTTCTTCTCTATCAGGCTGATATTGACGAGAACCTTCCCCTCCCCGGTATGGTAATTATAGGTCATGCGGTAGGTCATATCATCTATTTTGGAAGAGAGAAAACCCACCTTTTCATAAACATGGCTCCGGGAGAGCTCCAGCAGGCCCTTGGGCGTGATGTACCGCCCTTTTTTCTCCTTGTAGGCGGTGAAGCCCATATTGTCCAGGGCCTGAAGATGAAACCTTACGGTTCTCTCGCTGATTTCAAGTCCCCTTTCCGCCAGGAGCTCCCGTATGGTATGGCTGGATATGGGTTCGGCCGATTCCTTTAGTATTTGAAGAGTCATCAGGCGTTTGCGTTCGGATCTTTCCTTCATAATCCCCTATCATATCAGTTTTCCCGTAACATTACCATAAGCGTCGGGGTCGTGATTTTATCGCCTATCGCTTGACCCTTTTCCCTTGAAAAATATAGAATTATTCGTATTTTCAAGACAGGAGACATGATAATGGCTATAAAGGATCAGGCACTGGTCAGAACCGATGATCTGCCCCTCCGGCACGGGGGCTCCATACACAGCGGCAAGGTACGTTCCGTTTACTGGCTGAACGAAGAGGACAGCAAGAGACTCTGCGGAAAATACGGCCTTTTCGGTGAAGACCTCGCCCTGATGGTGATCAGCGACAGGATCTCCGCCTACGAGTGCCTGTGGAAGAGCGAGGGGGGACTGGAAGGAATTCCCGGCAAAGGGGCGGCACTCAACGCCATAGCCCGTTACTGGTTCACCCGGTTCGAAGAGGAGGGACTGGCGGGCAATCATATCGTGGCCATGCCCCATCCTCTGGTCTGGATCGTCAGAAAGGCCCGCCCCGTCATGGTGGAAGCCATAGCCCGGCAGTATATCACGGGCAGCATGTGGCGTTCCTATGAGAAGGGAAGCCGGGAGATCTGCGGGATCCCCCTTCCGGAAGGTCTCAGGAAGAACCAGAAACTGGAATCCCTGCTGATAACCCCCTCCACCAAGGGGATTATCAAAGCGCCGGGGATT
This sequence comes from Spirochaetales bacterium, assembly GCA_016936115.1. GTDB lineage: Bacteria > Spirochaetota > Spirochaetia > DSM-2461 > DSM-2461 > SZUA-368. The sequence continues at coordinate 1,115 of JAFGPQ010000296.1, forward strand.
CCCGAGATGGACGATGTGGATATCACGAGGGAGCAGATCCTGAGCAATCTGGACGTCTTCCGCTTCAGAAACGCCGACGATGTGCTCACCTATGAAAACCTCCTGGCCAGGGGATTCCGCCTGATTTCCGATGAGCTGGATATGATCGGCAAGGTTTTCGTGGATACCAAATTCGAGTTCGGCTATATCGGCGAAGGGGATGAGGCCCGGCTGATCTACATTGACGAGATCGGCACCCCCGATTCGTCCCGCTACTGGGACAGGGATCTTTATGAAAAGGGTGATATCAGGGAGGAATCCAAGGAATTCTTTCGGGAAATGCTCCTGAACAGTGTCCCGGACAGGGATGTTCTGGTTAATAAGGACCGCATGGAGGAGAGAAAAACTCTGGCGGAATCGTTCCGTCTCAAGGACTCCCAGATGATGGAAGTGAGTGAACTCTACCAGTCTCTTGCCGAGAAGATTACCGGCAGTCCCCTGGCCGCATCCGATTCCCCCCGGCAGGATATATTGGACGCCCTCTCCCCCCTGGGAGTGGTTAAATAAGCATGAAACGTTTCTCCGGCGGATTTCTTCTCTTTCTGATTCTTTGCATTTCTACCCTATCCGCCGGGGATAAAACCCTTCTCAATCCTCATTTCACCGCCCCCTCCCCCAGGGAATGGAGCAGCACGGGGTATTTTTTCCCCTTCCCCCTGGATCTTGAGAACACTCTTCTCTCCTTTACTTATAAATCCCATGCTTCCTGCCGGTTGACCCTGTTTGACGGGCTGGGGGATCATGTCTATATTCTGCCCCCTCTGGATGGAGAATCCCCTCTTTCTCGTATTTATCCGCTGGAAGAGTATGTTTCCTACCCGGTAACGTCCGCCGTGTTGGAAGACTGGGAGGGAAATCCGGTGCCCTTTTCCCTGGTCCTGGCGGACCGTACGAAGTTCACCCCTTCCGCACCCCCGGCGACCCATGATCAGATTCTCTCTTTCACATCGGAAGAGAGAGACGATTATCGCCTATACCGCTGGGTGGAAGGAAATAACATTCTGATTTTCGACTTCCGGGATTATGAGAGACAGGATCTCTATCTGAAACGGTTAGCCTTCTTTATGGAAAAACCCGGCTTCCGGGGGACTCTCATGACCAACGCTGAAATGGAAGGACTCCACGGCTGGAATGCCCATGATTACAGCCGGGAGGGGCTGGCGGACTTTTTTAATCTGGCGAGAGAGTCCGGTTTTCCCCTGAACAGGGAAGAGGTTCAGCTGAGGCAGATCGTACTGAACGAAGGCATTCTGATTGATACGGGCAGAAAGTATGAAACGAGAGAAGGGGCGATTATCTCCATCACCGGAGAGACTTCACCGGTCCTGAGACAGCGTTTCATCACACACGAATCTCTGCACGGTCTGTTTTTTACGGACGGGGCTTTTCGGGAGGACATACGCCAGTACTGGAAGACCATGCCCGCCCAATATCGGGAGATCTGGCGCTTTTTCATGGTGAACAACGCCTATGATCCCCGGGATGAGATGCTCATGTACAATGAAATGCTGGGATACGTCCTCCAGCTGCACCGGAGTGAAGTGGCAGACTATTTTGTATGGCGTTTTAACAGAATCGGGGAGATACATCCTGACAAAATCGGCTATGTCAGGAATATCACCCCCTATCTGCCGGAAACCATGCTGGCCATCTATGACGACCTGTCCCGGCTGGTGAGCCGCCGGTATTCCTACCGGAACGGCTCCTTTCACGAGGAAGAACAGCCCGGCTCCTAGAGCCCCAGCTCCTCTCTTTTCGAGATGATTTTCGAGACAAGCCCGTATTCCAGCGCCTCGGAACCGGTCATCCAGTAATCTCGATCCGTATCGGCGGAAACCTGTTCTTCGGTCTTTCCCGTCTCGGAAGCAATAAGATTATTGATTTTCACACGCAGCTTTTCCAGCTCCTTGGCATGAATCTCAATCTCCGTTGCCACACCGCGAATACCGCTCAGGGGCTGATGAATCAGGTAGTGAGAATTGGGTAGGGCGATGCGCCTTTCGTTGGGAACGGCGATAAGAACAATGCTGGCCGCACTGGCGACCAGTCCCATACCGATGCAGTAGACCGGAGCATTTATGAAACGGATCATATCGTACATGGCGAAACCCGCATCCGCATCTCCTCCGGGAGAGTCGATGAAAATCTTAATAGGATCGGAATTGTCCGCTTCCAGCAGCAGCAGCTGGCGAATGACCTTCTCCGCCAGTTCCTTGTTAATCTCGCCGGTCAGGAGGATGGTTCTGGTCTGCAGCATCTTCTGCGACAGATCGGTTCCCTCCTGCTCGTTCTTTTTCTTATCGTCCTTTTCGGCCATGATTGCTCCTTAGTCGAACACGCATAATTCCTCTTATTCCGAACTACGCCTGAAGTGAGTTATTTCAAATATTTAATATAGTCATTAAAAGGAAAAATGGCAATGCCGTTTTTTCCCGCCTCAGTAGATAGCCTTCCCCTTTTTCATGTTTTTGATGTACTGGCTGATCTCTTTCCCCTTCCGGCGCTGTTCGCTGCGTCCCTTTTCGGTCTTTCTAGTTTCTAGATAGGCCAGTTCCCGACGCAATTCCAGATAACTGTTATACCGTTCCCGATCGATGAGCCCCTCTTCCAGAGCCCTCTGAACGGAGCAGCCCGGCTCTCCCTCGTGACGGCAGTCCCGGTAACGGCACTCCCGGGAGAATTCGTCGATTTCGGGGAAGGTCTCCTCAAGGCCTTCCTGATCCCCCCAGAGCTGAATCTCCTTCAGCCCCGGGGAATCGATCAG
>JAFGPQ010000297.1 GCA_016936115.1 Spirochaetales bacterium
CGCCTCAACCGCCCGCAGCTGGTCCGGGGTCTCGTCGTAGGGAAAGGCCGCCTCGAATTCCACCTGGAAGTCGTTGTCCGTGGGGAAGGCGTAACCGGTGGCCTCCTGGCGCACCGCGTAGAGCTGGATCAGCCGGTCGGCGATGTCCTCAACCTTTTTCTTGACCCGGTTCCGCTTCTTCTCCCAGACAGAACCGCCTATCTTGTCCAGGCGGGGGCTGGCCCCCTTGCTGCCTATGTAGCGCTGGACCAGATTCACCTGCTCGATGGGAATGAAGACGGTCTCCTCCCCCTGGTACTCCAGGGAGATGTAATCCCGCTCGTTCCCCGCCGCATTGATGCGCTTAATCCCCTGGAACCGGCCGATACCGTAATTCACGTGGACCACGTAATCCCCGGGATTCAGATCCACAAAGGAGTCGATCACCTGGCTCCTGGCGTTCCTGACGGATCGGGCGACCCTTTTTTTCCGCCCGAAGATCTCATTCTCCTGTATGCAGATGAGCTTCTCCTCGGGCAGAGAGAAACCCGTAGAGATGGACTCGGAGACGATCTTGACGGGGAATTCCTTGAGGATGAAGGCGATACGGTCCGCCTGTGAGTCCGACTCGGCGAAGATATACACCTCGAAGCCGCTCTCCACCAGGGCGGTCAGCTCTTCCTTGAAGAAATTCATGTTCCCGAAGAAAGAGCGTCCCGCGGCCACATGGAAGTTATGCACCTCCTCCCGGGAGAGCTCCTCCGGCATGAGAGAGTGAAAGAAGAGGGCCCGGGCGGGGGGATTGTCCACAAGGGAGAGGGGATCGGCCATGATCCGCTCCGGTGCGGGATACACCAGCCCTTCGGAACAGGCCCGGCGGTAGAGTTCCCCGTACTCCAGGCTCAGTCCCTGGGCGCTGTTGCGGATGAGCTCCGGATTCATATAGTAGACGGCGGACTTCTCTCCCAGATAATCGAAAATGGTATAGCCCCGGTCAAAGCAGAGGGGATAGAAGAGCTCCTCCCCCCTCAATTCCCCGGCGGTCCTGAGCTCATTGATGATCTCCTCGGTCTCTATGCCGATAACCTTAAGCTCCCCTTCCAGCCTGGCGATAAACTCCTCGTCCCACAGGACCTCACGCACGGGATAGACCGTAATGTCATCTCTCTTGCCCACGGAACTCTGATTCAGGGGATCGAAGAGGCGGATTTCCTCTATCTCGTCGAAGTCGATGACCAATCGCACCGCTTCGCTTCTGCCAGGGGGATAGACGTCGAGCACCTCCCCCCTCAGGGCGAATTCCCCGGCCACGCTGACCCGGGGCACACGCAGGTAGCCCCAACGGCTCAGTTCGGCGGCGATCTTTTCCGGATCTATGGTCTGCCCCTTCTTCAGAGCCAGGGTGCGGCTCAGCAGATACTCGGGAGGGGGCAGGTAGCTGGCGGCCGCTCTCAGTGAGGCGACTACTATGGATTTGCGCCCGGTTCGGCATTCGGCCAGGGAGTGAACCCGCCGCCCGAAGACCGACGCCTGGGGAGAAACGCCCCGGTAGAGCATGGTGCCCCAGGAGGGAAAGAGGAATACGTCCTCCTTATAAAGGGAGAGGTCCCGCACCGTCTCCTCCGCTTCCTGATCGGTGGAGGTGAGGATGAGGGAGAAATCCCGGGCGAAGGGGCTCAGGGCCGCGGCCAGCCCCGCCGAGTAGGGTCCCTGGGTGCCCAGCATGTGAATCGGGAATTTTCCGGAACAGAAACGGTTCTCGATTTTTTTGTATTCGAAGTTGTCCTTTATTCTTTTATTCAGTTCATTTAGAAATAAACTAATCATGAAATCCTGCCGATAGTGGTTATAGAAGACTGATACACAGAGGTATGCAATGAGAAAGAGGCGGGCCCTGACTCTTTTATTAACACTAATGACATTTTCCCTTTTTGGCAATAACGAAGTGGAGATGAACATCCGATTTTTTGACAAAAGCCTCTACTACCCGGACAGCGACATCTTCATTAAGGTTGAACTGAAAAACATAACCTCCGCTCCCTTTTCTTTCAAAATTGCCGATGACAAGGAGTACAACATACGGTTCACCCTGCGTGATATGAAGAACCGTACCCTTCCCCTGGCCGAGGAGTACACCGATTTCTTCGTTTCCTCCAATCCCTACTTCTACCGGCAGGTGAACCTGGAACCGGGGGAGGAGTTCGCCTTCGTGGTGAATCTGAGCGATTACATTAAAATCAGCGATGCCGGCTTTTATCTGGTTGAGGCGGATTTCTTTCCCGAGCTGAACAACGTACTCTCCCCCTCCTCCCGTATTCTGCTGTCGAACCGGCTCTCCCTCTCGGTCAGGCCTGCCTACAGAAAGGATGATCCCCAACTGAGGATTGACGAGGCGACCGGATCCATTCTTCAGGCGGAGCAGCTTCCCCCGGACCGGGTCACCGAATATATGCTTAACGCCCGGCAGAAAGAGGAGTGGGACAAGTTTTTTCTCTATCTTGATCTGGAATCCCTGCTTCTGGAGAACCCGGTCAACGCCCGGGAGTACAACCGGGTGACCGAAGAGGAGCGCTACGCCCTTGTCGAAAGCTACCGGTCCAATCTGGCCGCCGGCCGGATAACCAGCCAGCAGACCTTTGTGGACAAGCCCTTCAATTATCAGGTACTGCGCACATCCTATACCCCGGACAGGGCGGAAGTTACGGTGAGGGAGTACTTCTCCTTCCAGGATTACGACTTCCAGGTGGTGAGGGATTATAAATATTACCTGAAGAGAACCGACGATATCTGGCGGATCTATGATTACGCGGTAACCAACATTAGGACGGAATAGAGGATTTACTTATGAAACTACTGATAGTTGCGGAGAACGACAATCTTAAGGAGACCCTTTACGGATACACCGAGATCCACGGGGGGAGCATCATTCACTACCGCCATCCCCTCAAGTGCATGGACAATTACGATGAGATCGAACCGGACGTGGTCATATTCAACGCCCCCGATTTCCCCCGCCACTGGAAACTGGCGATTCAATCCCTGAGAGAGAACTGGGATAGAAAAAGAGCCCTGTTCATACTGATTATCGATGAAAACTTTCCCGCCGAAGAAGCGGACAAGGCGGCCTATCTGGGAATTAATGCCCTGGTGACAAGGGAAGATTTGGAAAGAAACGGATTCAGCCGCCTCTCCGGGCTTGTCTGCCGTTACAGCATGGCCCCGGAAAGGAGCGACGGCCCCGTCTTCCGGCGGGTAAAGGAGCCCTACCCCCTCATGTTCATGAATCCGGAAAATCTCCAGTTCATCTCCGGCGTTGTGGAACGGGAGCTTATGAACCGGGTACTCTTCTTCCCCTCAGAGCCGACTGCAATCGCGGGAATTGAACCGGGAGCCCTCATACGTAACTGTTCCTGGGAGAAAAGGGGGAATATCGAAACCTTTGATGCCCTGGTAAAATCACGGGGGGAGTTCCTGGAACTGGAAATAATCCTCTCGAAAGAGCTCGAAGGTATTGCCTGACCGGCCATTATATATTATCATATCATCATATATAAATGTATGATAGGACCGTTAACGGTCAAAGTTATCGGGACCAAGATAAGGAGTATATAATGTCATATAGGAAAAACTACACTTTCACCAGCGAGAGCGTGGGCGAGGGACACCCCGATAAGGTATGCGATCTCATATCCGATGCCATTCTGGATGAAGCCCTCAGTCAGGACAAGAACACCCGTTCCGGCTGTGAATGTTTCGCTTCCACCGGTATGATTCTGGTGGGCGGTGAAATCACCACTAAGGCCGATTACATCGACATCATCAAAATCGCCCGGGACACCCTCAAGGATATAGGCTACGACGATCCCAATTACGGTATAGATTACCAGTCCTGTTCGGTCATGTCAGTGATCAAGCCCCAGTCCCCCGACATTTCCCAGGGGGTTACCGAAGGGCTGGGTCTCCATGCGGAACAGGGCGCCGGAGACCAGGGCATGATGTTCGGTTACGCCTGCCGGGAAACCCCGGAACTCATGCCCGCTCCTATTCAGTACTCCCACAGCATCATGAGAAAAGCGGCTGAAGTCCGGAAGAGCGGAGTCCTCGATTTTCTGCGCCCCGACGGCAAGTGCCAGGTTACCGTGGATTACCGGGACGGCAAGCCCTCCCATATCTCTACGGTGGTTCTCTCCCATCAGCATAACGAAGACGTGAGCTATGAAACGATTCGGGAAGGGATGATCGAGGAAATTGTTAAAAAGGCCCTCCCCACGGAACTCCTTACTGCCGATACGATCTACCATATGAACCCCACAGGCCGCTTCGTTGTGGGCGGTCCCCAGGGTGACGCGGGCCTGACCGGCCGCAAGATCATTGTGGATACCTACGGCGGCGCCGCCGCCCACGGAGGGGGGGCTTTCTCGGGCAAGGATCCCTCCAAGGTGGACCGTTCCGCCGCCTATATGGCCCGCTATATCGCCAAAAATATCGTGGCCGCCGAACTGGCTGAAAAATGCGAAGTGGAACTGGCCTACGCCATCGGCGTTGCCGAACCGGTTTCTGTTTACGTCAATACCTACGGTACGGGCGAACTGGACGGCTCTCTGCTCGAGAAGGCTGTTCGGGAAGTGTTCAACCTGACCCCCAAGGGCATTATTACCTCGCTGGATCTTCTGAGACCCATCTATAAGGAAACCGCCGCTTACGGTCATTTCGGAAGGGAACAGTTCCCCTGGGAAAGAACCGATAAAATTGAGGCTTTGAAAAAAGCCCTTTAAGGATCTATAATAGGGAGTTATGGAAAGTACGAAAAGGTTTCTCATACTCCTAGTCGACGACAGCTCGGAGAATCTTGACTTCCTGAACGGGGCCCTTCACAGGGATTATGATGTGATTATCGCCCGGGACGGAAGTCAGGCTCTCAAGGTTGTCTCCCGGCGCAAGCCCGATCTGATCCTGCTGGACATAGTCATGCCCAAGATGGACGGATACGAGGTCTGTACGGAACTCAAGAACCGTTCCGATACGGCGGACATCCCCATCATTTTTCTGACTGGCCTCGCCAATCAGCTTGATAAAAGCCGGGGCTTCAACTTGGGAGCCGTTGATTACATAACCAAACCCTTCAATATCGTCGAGGTCAAAGCCCGGGTCAAGAATCAGCTTCTGATCAATCAGGCCCGTCATCTTCTGGAACTTCAGAACCGTCAGCTCGAATCGGAAGTGAGCGAAAGGACGAAACAGCTGGACAAGGCCCGGGAGAACCTGGAAGCCACAGAGGATAAATTCCGCATACTCTTCCGGCGCAGCGTCAATGCGATCGCCTTCTGCCGCCCTATTTTCGACAATAGGAACAGGCTCGCCGATTTTATCTATCAGGACGTGAACAGCACTTTTGAAAAAATGGTCGGACTGAGCCGGGATGATCTCATCGGGAAGAGGGAATCGGAATTATTTCAGAATATCGCCCCGGTCTGGCTGGAAACCCTGCGGGAGACTGTCCACGAGGACGAGGACACCCTCTTCGAACTCTACCATCAGGGGATGGACAAGTACATCCTGGGATCCTCTTTCAACATTTCCCACGACGGCAACTCCTTCGCCATTGTCCTGAACGATATCACCGAAAGAACCCTGTATCAGAATCAGCTTATCAAGGCCAAGGAGCAGGCCGAAGAGAGCGACCGCCTGAAATCGGCTTTTCTGACGAATATCTCCCATGAAATCCGGACTCCCCTTAACGGCATCATAGGCTTTTCCCAATTAATGAAGCAGGAGAACATCACCTCCTCCACCAAGGAACACTACATCAAGATTATCGAGAAGTGTTCCCGCAATCTGATATCTGTTATTGATGAAATTATCGAATTTTCCCATATAGAGAGTTCCGGACTCTCCCCGGATTATTCCACGGTCAACCTGAACATTTTTCTGGAGAACCGGCTGGCCACCATTAAGGAGGAGCGGGACCGGGTCGGGAAAAACGAAATAGATGTTCTGTCCCAATTCACCGCAGCCGACGGGGAGGATCTGGTGATCACCGACCGGGACAGGCTCAAGAAAGTACTGGACAATCTGCTGAGCAATGCCCTGAAATTTACGGAGAAGGGTTCCATCAAGGCGGGATACCGGATTAACAGGAGAAAGAAAACCCTGACCCTATTTGTCAGGGATACGGGTAAAGGCCTGAGTCCCCAGAAGACGCAGATCATTTTCCAGAGCTTCCGCCAGGTGGAGGAAGGATACTCCCGGGAATACGGGGGAATCGGCCTGGGACTGGCCATCAGCAAAAAGATTGTGGGACAGCTGGGAGGAGACATCGAGGTGTATTCCCGGCCCGGAAAGGGCTCAACATTTACGGTGGTCCTCCCCTACCGCTCCGATATGGAAGAGGAGCAGAAGGAAACCGCCGCCCTGATCGACAGCAGCGGGATTTTCAGGGGGAAATGGGCCCTCATCCTGGACAGGAACAAGTTTTCCCGGGAAACCATGGTGAGACTGCTCAAGCTCAAGGAGATCAACTGGCTCATCGCCGCCGATCTCTCCGAAGCCCAGCGGGTTTGCCGCAATTATCCCGAGATAGATGTTGTCCTCATAAATAGGGAAAGCATAGAAGACGATCTGTCCACGGTTCCCGACCTGATTCGTTCCTTTCACAAGGACATCGCCTGTTTCCTCATCGGAGAACCCCTTCTCATGTCGGAGAAGGAGAATCTTATCTCCTGGGGCTACGGCGAATTCATACCCCGGCCGATCGATCCCAACCATCTCTACCGGACTCTGGCCGACTCTTTCAGGAAATGAACGGCATGGACGAACGAACGAGAAAAATAAAGCGGGCCTCCTGGCTGGGAATCATGGGTAACGCCTTTCTGAGCCTTCTTAAGATATCGGCGGGCTTCTATGCCAACTCCCTGGCCCTGGTGGGAGACGGAATAGACTCCCTCTCCGATATCGTCACCTCTCTCATCTCCCTCTTCGCCGCCCGTATCATGGCCGCTCCCCCGGACAGGGAACATCCCTGGGGTCACGGACGGGCCGAAACGATTGCCACCAGAATGATCGGATTCGCCATGTTCACCGCCGGATTCCAGCTGCTCCTTTCCACGGTTCGCCAGCTGATGTCCCATGAAGGTTCCGCATTGCCCGGTATGGCGGCTATGGCGGCAGCCTTGATATCCATTATTCTCAAAACGATTCTGGCCGCCTATAAGGGGATTATGGGCCGGCAGCTGGAGAGTTCCCTGCTCATCGCCGATGCCCGGAATATGAGAAACGACGTATTCCTTTCCACGGCGGTACTTCTGGGACTTCTCATAAGCCACCTGACCGGACTACCCCTTTTCGACAGGATAATCGCCCTACTGCTTTCGATCTATATTCTTATTTCCGCCATAGGAATATTCCGGGAATCCGGTTCGGAACTGATGGACGGTATGGAGGATCCGGATTTGTATAAAAGGCTTTTCGATGCGGTTGACCTGGTTCCCGGAGCCTCGAATCCCCACCGATGCCGCATCCGTAAAATCAGTACGCTCTACGATATAGACCTGGATATCGAGGTGGACGGGAATATCACAGTCAGCGAATCACATCACATAGCCAATCAGGTAGAAGAGGCTATCCGCGGTAAACTTCCGCGTATTTTTGACATTATGGTTCATGTTGAACCGGCGGGAACAAGCCGGGAAGAGGAACAGTACGGTCTTTCCCCGGGGGGACTTGAAGAAAAGTAAGCCCATGGGGTTTACACTTATCAAATAATCTGTTATCTTCTTCCCTGCTATATAGTATTTATTCGAGGTAATGTTATGTCCAGAAAATGTGATATTTGCGGTAAAGGAACGATTGCTGGTAACAGTGTTCCCCGTAAGGGTCTCCCCAAAAAGAAGGGCGGTGCCGGTCAGCATATAGGGGTTAAAAGCAAGAGAGTGTTCAAACCCAATCTTGTGAAAATCAAAGCTATCGTGGACGGAACCCCCAAGTCCATGAAGATCTGCACTCGCTGTCTCAAGTCCAACAAGGTTCAGAAAGCCTAGTTGTTCTCAACAGAGAAATGAAAGCCCGTCGTAGGCGGGACTGACCGGCCAGGGAAGTTCCTTCTCCAGTCTGTCATGATCCACATCGTGGGTGATGTGCGTTAACCAGGCCCTTTCGGGGCCTGTTTTTTTTATAACCTCGAGAGCTTCCCCTATGGTGAAATGCGTCTCATGGGGTTCGTATCGGAGTCCCCCCAGGATCATATAACGGCATCCCTCTATCAGGGGCAGGCTCTCTTCGGGGATTCTGCTGCAGTCGGTGATGTAGAGAAAATCCCCGATCCGATAGCCGTAGATGGGAATGACTCCGTGAAAGACGGGGATCGGCGTGACGGACAATCCGGCTAATATAAAGGGGGATGCCACCTCTTCGGTGGTCAATCGGGGCTTGCCTCCCCCCCGCTGGACCGTTTCTCCGAAGATGTAGGGGAAACGGCGGCGAATCTCGCTCAGGACCTCTCCCTGACCGTAAAGGGGAAGAGTCGCTCCGTGGGAAAGAGGCCGCAGATCGTCTATGCCGTGCAGATGATCCGCATGGGCATGGGTGTAGAGAACACCGGCCAGGGAACGGACTTTCTGTTTCAGGAGCTGCTCGCGAAGGTCGGGAGGGGTATCTATGAGAATATTTCCCCGGTCCGTCTCAACGAGAAGGGAACAGCGGGTGCGTCTGTTCCGGGGATTGTCCGAAGTGCATACGGGACAGGAGCAGCCGATGACCGGCACCCCTGTGGACGTGCCCGATCCCAGTACGGTAATTTTCATAAAAGGATAGTACAACAGCTTGTAATCCTCTGTAAAGGAGCGGTAAGATAGATCCATGAAAAAGACAGAACTGCTGGCCCCGGCGGGCAACCTTGCCTCCGCCCTGGCCGCTTACGATAACGGCGCCGATGCGGTATACGCCGGATTGGGCCGGTTCAACGCCCGGGAAATGGGGGAAAACTTCGACTACGACGATATGTCACGCCTCTCCGCTTACGCCAAGAAACTGGGACGCCGATTCTATGTGACTCTGAATACCCTGATCAAAGAGGGTGAGATGGAACAGGTGGCGGAGAGCGCCGCCGGTCTGGCCGGACTGGAGCCGGACGGCTTCATCATTCAGGATACGGGCGTGGCCCGCATGCTCAGGACCTGTTTTCCCACGATTCCCGTACACGGCTCAACCCAGATGGGGCTGCATAACTCCGACGGGGTCCTGCTGGCGCAGGAGATGGGGATCAGCCGGGTCATTCTGGAGAGGCAGGTTTCTCTGATTGAACTGGAAAAGATCATGGCCTCCAGTCCCCTGGAAATTGAAGTGTTCATTCACGGGGCCCTCTGCTGTTCCCTTTCAGGGAGCTGCCTCTTCTCAAGCTACATGGGCGGCTGGAGCGGCAACAGGGGCCGGTGCAAGCAGCCCTGCCGCCGCCGTTACCACGGTACCGTGGACGGGAAGAAGACCAGCGGTTTCTTCTTCTCCACCCAGGATCTCTACTCCCTGGACCTGATTCCCCGTTACCGGGATATGGGCGTGGCTTCCCTGAAGATAGAAGGGCGTCTGAAAAAGCCGGATTACGTGAAAAAGACAGTACAGGCCTACCGGCTAATGCTGGATTCCCCCCAGGAAAAGATCGGGGAAAACCTCAAGAAAGCCAAGGCTATACTGGCCGGTTCCTACGGGCGCAAATGGTCCCACGGCTTTGCCACAGAGGAGGACCTCAAAACTCTTATCGCCCATAAGAGCATGGGAGTATCGGGACTTCTCGTGGGAGAGGTGAACCGGGTGGATCCGGGTTCGATCAAGGTCCGCTTCTCCCGTACCGTACGACTGGGAGACAGGCTGCGCATTCAGAACCGGTCCGGCGACGAGGGACCTGCCTTTACGTTGACCAAAATGTTCCTGAACGGTAAATATGCCAAACAGAGCGAAAAGGGCCGGGATATCTCCCTTCCCTGGGACAAGGAAGAGCTTCCCCCCTGCGGTCTTGTTTATCGTGTGGGAGAAAGCACCACCTACAACAGCGGAGAGAAGCTGCCCCTGTTCGAACCGGCCAATAAGGTCAATCTGAATATCTACCTGACCTCTTCCGAGTTAAAGGTCAATTCCCCCCAGGTCAAGGGCGATTTTCAATTCCTCCGCCCCCTCTCCCTGGAGAAAGCGGAGAACAGCCCCCTGAGCAGATCCCAACTGCGGGAAGCGTTTACCGCAAGCCGCAGCCCGGATTGGCAGGCGGGAACCATAGAGGTTCACATAGAGGGAAATCTCTTCTTCCCCGCCGGGCAGCTTAAGAAGATCCGCCGGGAGTTCTGGGAAGAGCTTATTGTCCGTCTGGAACAGGAATATCAGCCCCGGGACAGCCGGCTCTGGGAGCAGCTGTTTGCTTCACACAAGCCGGTTCCCGGAAAAAACAAACAGGGGAACGACCGCGTTCTTGCCCCCACGGGCTCCCTGAAAGGGACGGACGTGGAAGTCAGGGATATTTTCGGTCCCTACGGGAAACATCATGAGCTTCTGCTACCCGATTTCTGTCCGGAAGGAGATCTCCCCCGACTTAAATCCGCCGTGGCGAACGCCGTGAAGAAAGGTGTCCTGAAATTCCGTATCACCTCACTCTTTCAGCTGCAGCTTCTGAAAGAGTATAAGAACCTGGAGCTGACCGGTTCCTATCCTCTGCCCACGGTCAACAGCTGGGCTGTCAGCGAACTCTCCCGCTTCGGCCTGTCCCGGGCACAGGGCTGGATAGAGCTTGAAGAGAAATCCCTGAAGCAGTTCGTCAAGGCCTCTCCCTTGCCCGTGGAAATTTTCCGGAGCGGCAGACCGGCGCTTCTGTCCACCAGGGCGGTCGTACCCGCTACCGGAGAGATTAACGATTCCCGGGGAAAATCCTTCACCGTAGAAAAAGAAGGAATCCTGTTCCGTCTATACGGGGGGGATGTCTTCTCCTTTCCCGGCCAGAAGGGTTGTTCCTCCTTCTTTGACAACAGCCACACCTCATCCCGGGACAAGGACAGGGAGACAGACAGTTTCAACTGGGACAGGGATCTGATCTGATTTATGGATAAACAGCACAGGGGGTGGGCTTACGCTGCCCTGGTTCTCGCCATGATTCTCTGGGGAAGCTCCTTTGTGGCTCTGAAGATCGCCTATCGCGGTTTCCATCCCATGTTCATAATGACCCTGAGGCTCTTTCTCTCTTCCCTTTTCTTCCTGCCCTTTATCAAAGGACTGGGCAGAAGCTACCGTAAGGAGGATCTGAAATGGCTGATCCTCATGGCGCTCTATGAACCGTGTCTCTACTTCTCCTTCGAAGCGGAGGCCCTGAGATATACCACGGCCTCCCAGGCGGGCATGATCTGTTCTCTGCTCCCCATTCTGGTGGCGGTTCCCTCCGTGTTGTTTCTGAGAGAGAAGGTGTCCCTTCCCATGATCGGCGGTTTCGCCCTGGCCGTGGGAGGATCGGTCTGGCTCTCCCTGGTCAGCGAGGGGTCGGAAAACGGGCCGAATCCCCTGCTGGGAAACACACTGGAGTTCGCGGCCATGATCTTCGCCACCTTTTATACTGTGTCGGTCAGAAAGCTCTCCGCCCGGTACTCCGCGGTTTCCCTTACGGCGGTACAGGCCTTTGTGGGGACTCCCTTTTTCTTCGTAAGAATGATGCTTGCGAAGGACGCGATACCTGCCAGTTTTTCTCTCGGCCCGTTTATGGCCATACTGTTTCTGGCACTTTTCGTATCCACGTTAGCCTATCTCTGCTACGCCTACGGGATTCAGAAGACCTCCGCTTCCACGGCGGTAATCTTCATTAATCTGATTCCTGTCATCACGCTTACGGCCAGTATCGCCGTACTCGGGGAGAGGATTACCCCTGTACAGATAAGCGCGTCGGCCCTGATTCTGGGAGGAGTTATTCTGGGGCAGAAGGGAAGATTCAGGAGAGCTTGAAAATCCGGTCAAGGAAATTGTAGAACATGTCCAGAAGATCCTGCAGATGCAGAACAGGCATAATATTGATACCCAAAGCAGACTTCAGATAGTAGGCAAGAAGCAGGAGAAGGAGCAGAAAAGGCATGAGCAGAAAGAAAGCGGAAATACCGTTATTGATCTTACGGACTTTGTACCGCCTCTCCGCTTCGATGCGCAGAGTCTCCTGACGGGTATCCCTGCCTATGAGTATGACAAAATAATATCGCCGGAAGAACAGGGGGACCGTTCCGCGAACATCGATTCGATGTTCACGCTTTTTGTGAACCTTCTCCTTGCGCCTTTCTCTCTCCATGGCAACATATTACCCGGATTCCCCCCCCCATGGCAAGATAAACTTTTCTTTTTTTTACGTAAAATGAACCACGGGAAGAAATAATTGAAGTGGACAGCTTTCGGGCAGTCCGCTATAATAGCTTCATGGCAGAGAGCGGCTTTACAGAAATAGAGAGAAAATTCCTTATAGAACATCTGCCTTGCGGATATGAGGGCTACCCATCGGAGATCATCGATCAGACCTATCTGAGCCGTCCCGGTTATGAGCCCACCCTCCGTGCCCGCCGTTACGGGGAGGACCATGTTCTGACAGTGAAGAATCGGAACGGTGATAATGATCTTTACTGCCGAGAGGTAGAGATACCCATTGAGGAGTCCCAGTATGAGCAGCTCTGCGAAATGGGAGAAGGCAGGCGAGTCCGGAAACGGCGCTATCGCATTCCTCTGGGATCTCTGACCGTGGAGCTGGACATATTTATGGATAAACTGGACGGCCTTACGCTGGCGGAGGTAGAGTTTCCCTCCCGGGAGATGGCGGCATCCTTCGAACCTCCCGAGTGGTTCGGGACCGAAGTGACCCGGGACAGAAACTACTCCAACAACTATCTGGCCTCCCGGGGCATGCCCCGAAATCCCCAGTAGACGGGTGCGTCTTGAAAGTGCCCTTGAAATGACCTATAGTTAGCATATATTCCCGCTAAACCGACTGCCACAGAAAGGAAGTTTCATATGATCAATAAAATCAACGATTTTATTACACGGTTCAACGAGGACCGGGAGAGTTACGGTAACATTCAGGAGACCCTTCTTTCCAACCTGGTAATGATAAGCGAGACCGCCGCTCCCACTTTCAGAGAGCATACGAGGGCGCGCTACCTGATCAACCGCTTCATCAGCAATAACCTGCTGAACTGCTATGTGGATGAGCTGGGCAACGCCCTGGGGATTATTCCCGGCAAGAGCGACCGCAACATCCTCCTGGTGGCCCATCTGGATACGTTCTTCTCTGAAAAGGTGGACCACACGGTCACCATTTTCCCCGACGTGGTGAAAGGCGCCGGCGTGGCCGACGACAGCCTGGGCCTGGCCGCTCTGGCCACCCTGCCCTACATACTGGAGACCTACGGCATCGAACCGGAGGCGAATATCATTCTCATGGGGTCCTCCCGCAGTCTGGGACGGGGAGATCTGGAAGGGCTCCGCTTCTTTCTGGATAACTTCAAAAAACCCATTACCGCGGGTGTGTGTATCGAAGGGGTTAAGCTGGGACGGCTTAGCTACTCCTCCATCGGGATGCTCCGGGGGGAGATCAACTATAAGGTTCCCGAATCCTACGACTGGACCAAGTTCAATTCCGAGGGGGCCATCATCAATATGAACGACCTGATCAACCGGATTCTGGAGATTCCCACGCCCAGCAAACCCAAGACTTCCATCGTGCTGGGATCCATAGAGGCGGGTACCTCCTACAATACGATTCCCACAAGGGCCAAGCTGAAATTCGAGATCCGTTCCGAATCGGACGATTTGGTAGAGGAGATCGCCCACAAGATCGAAAATCTGACCCAGGAGATGACCTCCCTCTCAGGCGCCCATGTGGAATTCAAGCACCTGGCCCGCCGCTCCCCGGGGGGTACGGAGTTCTCCCATCCCCTGAACAAGATCGGCCGGGAGATTCTGACGGACCTGAAGATCAACACCCGGCTTACCCCCAGTACCTCCGAGTTATCCGCTTTTATCAACAAGGGGATCCCCGCCGTGACAATCGGGCTCACCGACGGGGAGAATATGGGTGAAGAAGATGAAATGATACAAATCCAGCCGATAAAAAAGGGCCTTTCCCTTCTGGTCGGTCTCATTCTTGCCATAGACGGAGGATACACCCTTGACAACTGATGAATGGATCAAAAAGAACACCTACCACCACTCCGACTTCGAAGACCTTCAGACCCTGGTTCAGGAAAAGCAGAAGAAGGGGTTGACCATCTCCCTGTGCATTCCCACCCTGAACGAGGCGAAAACCATCGGCAAGGAAGTGGTCATCTTCAAATCGGAGCTGATGAACCGCGTTCCCCTGATCGATGAATTCGCTGTAATCGACTCCGGGTCCGAGGACAACACCCTTGAGATAGCCTCCTCCTTCGGGGCGGACACCTATCTCTCGTCGGAGATTCTTCCCAATCTGGAAGAGAAGAAGGGAAAGGGAGAGAACCTCTGGAAGGCGATCTATCAGCTCAAAGGGGATATCATCGTTTATATCGATGCGGATATCAAGAACATCCACCCCCGCTTTGTCTATGGTCTGGTGGGACCCCTCATTTACCGGGACGAAGTGCAGTACGTCAAGGCCTTCTACGACCGGCCTCTGGCATTCTCCGAAGGGATTCGTCCCTCCGGCGGCGGCCGGGTAACGGAAATCCTGACCCGTCCTCTCTTCAGCCTCTTCTTTCCCGAACTGGCGGCGATCATTCAGCCTCTCTCCGGGGAGTATGCCGTGCGCAGGGAAGTGCTGGAGCGGATCTCCTTTCCCATCGGCTACGGGGTGGAGACGAGCCATCTTCTCGATATATACCACGATCTGGGCCTCTCCGCCTTCGCCCAGACCGACCTGGATCAGCGGGTTCACCGGAATCAGGAAACCCGTTCTCTGGGGAAAATGTCCTTCGGCATCCTGCAGACCTTTCTGAACCGTATGAAAACCTACGGCCTGATGAAGGATATGCCCGACATCAACACCCTGCTGCGCCAGTTTCAGGTCAGGGATAACCAGTTCGAAATGGTGGAGCAGAACATCATCGAGTACGAACGCCCCCCCATGATCACCATACCGGAGTATCTTGAGAAATTCCCACGGAAAGATACATCGAAGAAATCAGGCACCAAGGAAAAAGAGTAAACCATGAACTCCCCCGTAGCTTTTTATGACCTAACCTTTCAGTGGACCGAGGGGGAGAACCTCTTCACGTCCCTCTCCCTCGAAATTCCCCGGGGGGTCACTTCATTTACGGGGCAGAACGGCTCCGGGAAATCGACCCTGATGCTTCTGGGGGGAGGAAGGATTCTGCCCCAGCAGGGATCGGTAATCCTCAATGGAAAAAACACCGCCGACTATTACGATGAGGAGGAACGGAATCTTGCCGCTTCCTTCGTCTATCAGAATATGGAATTCGAAACCGAAGACAATGCGGGAGATCTGCTTGAGCAGATCGGCCGGAGCGGCTGTCTGGGAACGGATGCCCCGGGCGTTTTCGAAGAGCTGAAGGAAGCCCTGGAACTGAAGAATCTGCTGGGACGGCCCCTGCAGAACAACAGCAAGGGAGAGATGCAGCGCCTGATCTGCGCCTTTGCCCTGCTCTACGGCTCCCCGGTGATCTTTATGGACGAACCTTTTTTCGCCATGGAAACGGGGCAGCGGGAGAAAGCCCTGGAGTATATAGTACAGTACATCCACCGGCGGGAGGCGTCTCTGATTATCTCCCTGCATGAGCTGGAGCTGTCCGCCAAATACAGCGACAATACCCTGCTCTTTTTCAAGGATGACAGGATGATGATCGGATCAACCGGCGAGGTGCTGATCAAAGAGAATATAGAAGAGGCCTATCAGCTTCCCATGGATCTTCTCTACAGCAAGGAAAATCTGTACCGCAAGCATCTGAAGGAACCCGATTCACCCCTTCCCGAGGGTCTGGGCCAGGTGAAGACGTTCGAATAGGCCTAACGCAGTTTGAAGAAGTGCCTGTCCAGGAAACGGAGCCGTTCCTGGGCCAGTTCATAGTAATCGGTAAGAAAGAAGGTATCCCGGATATACTCGTAAGTCTCATAGGCCTTACGCAGATCCTGATACAGGGAGTTCATCTCCAGGGTGCGGGCCGTCCGGTAGTAGTACCCGGCCAGGGCTTCATCGTCCGACGAGGCATCTATCAGAAATTCCAGTAGATCCAGAGTCTCCTGTACCTTCTCCGGATTCTCCTCTATCTCCTTCAGCCTCTCCTGGGCCTGAGCGATATCTCCTGTGGCGGCGGGTCCTACCGGCGTGGGAGCGGGCGTCTCCATAAGGGGCTCCTCCACTGCTATCGGTTCCGTATCCCCGGAAGGCAGGGGTTCTTCCCCATAGAGGGTGACTTCCGCCAGTTCCGAATCTCCGGTACTGTTATTCTGCCTCTGGAACAGAAGCACCCAGGTTCCCTCGCCGGGAACTTCATAGGAAAAGAGAGTTTTCCCGTCCGCTGTGGTTCTGTCCGTATAATCCAGCCGATCCCCCTCCTTAACCCGGAGAAAGAGC
>JAFGPQ010000298.1 GCA_016936115.1 Spirochaetales bacterium
ACCCGGAAGAGACCATGGAAACCCTGCGCCTGATCCGGGCGGAGTATCCCAAGGTGATGCTCTGCGTGGCCACCAACGGTCTGAACGTGGGGCCCTATATCGACGAACTGGCCGAACTGGAAGTCTCCCATGTGACCCTGACGATTAACGGGGTGGATCCGGAGGTGGCGGGCAGCTGCTACCGCTGGATACGTCACGGCAAGCGGGTCTACCGGGGCAAAGAAGCGGGGGAAGTGATGGTGCGCGAGCAGCTCTCCGCGGTGAAGCGGCTGACCGAGAAGGGAATCCTGGTAAAGATCAACAGTGTGATTATTCCCGGAGTCAACGATGGGCACATAGCCTCTATCGCCCGCAAGGTGGGTGAGCTGGGGGCGGTGACCCAGAACTGTCTGCCCCTGCTGCCCGTAAAGGGCACCGACTTTGAAGATCTGTCCGAGCCGGATCCGGGGGATGTCTTCATTCTGCGTAAGGAGTGCCGGGAATTCATACCCCAGATGGGCCATTGCCGCCGCTGCCGGGCCGATGCGGCGGGACTTCTCGAAGAAGCCATGAGCGAAGGGAATACGGCCCTTCTCAAGGAAGCCTCTACCCTGCCCATCAACCCCGGCGAAAAGCGCCCCTTCATCGCCGTGGCCACCCGGGAGGGAATGCTGGTGAACCAGCATCTGGGCCACTCCCGGACCCTGTGCATCTACCGTCCCAAGGAGGACGCCTCCGACGGTATGTGGACTTTTCACGAGGAGAGGATCATGCCCCCCGTGGGCGGCGGGGACGAGCGATGGAATTTTATCGCCGATGCCCTTAAGGACTGTTCCGCCCTGCTGACCAGCGGCATAGGCGGCCGGCCCGAAGAGGTGCTGAGCGGCCGGGGGGTCAAGGTTTACCAGATAGAGGGAATGATCATGTCCGCTCTGGAGGGAATTTCCCGGGGTGAGAGTCTGAACCATATGGCGATCCGCAAGGGTGCCTGTACGGGGAACGCGGAAGGCTGCGCATAGGAATCGGTTGGGGCTTCGGCCCGGACCTTCCCATAGATGATTTGAATGAATAGGAGTAATTGATGGAAAAACCGAACAAGCACATTCTGGTCTGCTGCAGCTTCCGGGCTTCCGGGGAGCCCCAGGGGGTCTGTTACAAAAAGGGTACCGGGGATTGGCTGGCCTACCTGGAATCGGAAATCGTGGACCGGGGCATGGATGGGGTCATGGTGTCCGCCACGGGCTGTCTCAAGGTCTGCGACAGGGGGCCCGCCATGGTGGTATACCCGGACAACGTCTGGTACGGGGGCATGTCGAGCGAGGACGATCTGGATGCGATTCTGGATGCCATGGAAGACGGGGAAACCGCCGAAGACTTCGTTATCGCCTAGGTAAAATCAGTATGACCGTAGTGGACAGCACCCTGAGGGAAGGGGAACAGACGCCGGGCCTGGTCCTGAGCTTTGAGCAGAAACGCAAACTGGCGGATGCTCTCATCGGGGCGAGCGTGAACGAGCTCGAAGCGGGTATTCCCGCCATGGGGGAAGAGGACCGGAATTTCCTGCGCTCCCTGAACGGTCTGGGCGGACGGATTATCTGCTGGTGCCGCAGCCGGGAGGAGGATGTTCGCGATGCCTTCCGGACCGGCACCGGGGCGGTTCATGTGAGTTTTCCCGTCTCCGATTGTCAGCTGGAACTGATCGGCCGGTCCTGGGACTGGATGCTGAACCACCTACACACCATGTCCCGGCTGCTCAAGGGGGATTGCTCCTTCCTGTCGGCCGGGGCCATGGACGCCTCCCGCTGTGCACCGGAACGGCTCCGGGAGTTCGTATCCGTGGCAGCGGAGGCGGGGTTCATGAGAATACGCCTGGCCGACACGGTGGGCATCATGACACCGGGTGAGGTGCGGGAGTGGGCTTTTCTTCTGAAGGAGCACCTTTCCCTGCTGGAATTTCACGGCCATAACGACCTGGGCATGGCCACGGCCAACTCCCTGACCGCCCTGCAGGCGGGATTCGGCTCGGTGAGCGCCACCCTGCTGGGACTGGGAGAGCGGGCGGGGAACGCCCCCCTGGAGGAGGTTCTCCTGGCGGCCCGTCTGAAAATGAACTGGGACGGGGGCATCTCCCTGGCAGCGGTGAGTGACCTGGCCCGGCTGACCGCCCGGATGACCGGGGAAACCATTCCCCCCACCAAACCCCTTTTAGGGGAGCGGATCAACCGGCACGAGTCGGGGATTCACGTGGCGGGGCTTCGCAGGAACCCGGCCAGTTTCCGCCCCTACGACCCGACGAAATGGAACGGGCCGAAGGAGGAGTTCCTCTGGGGACGGCATAGCGGCCGTCACGGGGTCGAAGGGGTTCTGCGGGACCGGGGATTCACTCCGGAGGCCGTCGATATCGGCCGGGTGACCTCGGCGGTAAAGGAGCTGGCCCCGGAACGGGGGGGCGCCCTGTCGGAGAGGGAAATCGTAGAGCTCTACCTTTCCCTCTGATATCCTATTTCAGGCTGTCTAGCCACTCCACGCTCAGACCGTGCCATCGGGCCACATGGGGATCGGCGTATTTCGTCTCGGGCGTATCGGACTCCTCCGTGGCCAGGGCGGCCCCGTGGTCCCCCAGGGGAAAGATATGCATTTCCAGGGTAACACCCGCCCGGTGAAGGGCGCTAGCGAAAAACAGGGTGTTCTCCACGGGGACAGACCGGTCCGACTGGGTATGCCAGATGAAAACGGGGGGTGTTTCTTCGGTCACCTGCTTCTCCAGGGAGTGAAACTCGGCGGCCTTGCGGTCATATCCCGGTCCCAGAAGATTCTCAAAGGATCCCCGATGGGCGAATTCCCCCTCGGTGATCACCGGATAGGAAAGTACAAGGGCGTCGGGCCGGTTCATGCCCCTTTCGGTAATCACAGACGTCTGCAGAACCGGCGTGTTCCAGTGGACTCCCAGGCTGGCTGCCAGATGCCCCCCCGCGGAGAAGCCGCACAGGAATATCCGGTCCGGCCGGACTCCCAGAACGGCGCTGTTCCGACGGGCCAGGGCGATGGTATGGGATAGATCGGTCAACCCTTCCGGGTAGCGGTGGGGGGCAACCCGGTAATGAAGGACCAGGCAGTGGTAGCCGGCGGCGTTGTAGGCCCGGGCCACCGGTCCGCTTTCCCGGGGCGATGTAAAACCGTAACCTCCGCCGGGGCAGATTACCATGAGGGGACGCTCCCCTTCTCCTTCCAGGAAGAAGGGTTCCAACCGGGGCAGACCGTCCGGCTCATTCCCGGCACCTTCCCGCAGTTGCGCCCCTATGTCTGTCAGACAGGCTTCTCTTGTCATTGCAATACCTCTTTATACCAGTCGATCATCTTACGACCGTCGATTTCATGACCTCCGGGCAGGGGCTGGAAGACAAAGGTCCCCTCCCCGCCATAGCAGGCCTCGATTCTCTCTTTTGCCGCAAGGGCTCCCGTAAAGGGGAACACCCGGTCCTCCCGGCCCGCTTCGATGTAGAGGGGTCGGGGATGGATGAGCCGGGCGATCTCCGGCTGATCGCAGATTCGGTACAGGCCGGGGATGTAGTTGTCCAGGCAGTGGGTCTCTTTTAATATGCTTTCGTCGAAGGTGGAGCAGTAGCCCGATAATCCCAGAGCGCGGATGCGCGAATCCAGAGCGGTCAGGGCATAGCCCAGAAGGCCGCCCCCGGAGAAACCGAAGCAGCCCAGCCGGTCCGTGCCGTACCGCGCTTCGATCATATCCAGCACATCCCGTCCCTGGCGCAGGCGCAGTCCGGCCAGGGTGTATCCCAGGGTCAGAAGCTCTGAGGCCAGGGTGCGGCAGGAAACCTCCCCTGGGGTACGGCGGTCCTTTTCGAGGCGGCTGCCGCCGAAACCGATGATCTCGGGCATGACCACCGTGAAGCCGGCCCGGACCAGGGAACGGCCGAAATAGTGGTGGCACTCCTCCTCTTCGTATTCCCCGGTCATGGCGCTTATCCCCGGGCCGTGGCCGGAGAAGGCCAGGACGACCGGATTGTCCGGTGCTGCGTCCCGGGGAGTCAGGATCGCCAGGGGAAACTGCTCCCGGCCGCCGCAGGTGAAGGCATACTCCTGTTGCCGATATTCCCCCTTCTCCTCTTTCCGGCGCAATACCAGCTCTCCGGGAACCGTCCCCCGGGGAGGCAGGGCGAAGGCATCTTCCAGGGAGCTACGAAAGGAATCCTCCCACTCACGGGGGGAGGGATTATTTCGAAAATACTCCGGATTGAAACGGGGACGAATCCCCCTCTTCAATTCATCGATAAGGGGACGGGGGGAGATATTATCCATGGTGCTAAAGGGTAAGGGACTCTTCCCGATCGGCGGCGAGGCGGGTCTTGAGACAGATCTCCGTCACGTACAGGGCGTGATGGGCCCACTCCTCCCGGCCCTTCCCGGCCCGGATGTCCTTAAGAAATTCGGGAAAAATCAGGGGAGCTTCGAGTAGGGGCAGTTCCCGGGTGCCCTGATCATCCACCACGGTCACCTTGCCGCCCTGGGCTTCGATGATTCCCTTCGTGCCTACGATGCGGGTCCGGTCGTCACCGTGAGTTTCGGCAGCACCGGGTCTCAAATAATCGATGGTCAGGGTGGCCAGGGCCTCCCCTTCCAGCTTGAAGGCGCAGACTGCTATGGATTCCAGGGAGCCGTTCCCCCCGTTGCCCACGGCGGAATGGAAAGCGGTCACGGTCCGGAACTGTTTTTTGCCGTAGCGGTATATCCAGTCGATGCCGTGGGCGCCCACCCAGGGGATGGTGCCCGTATAGGTGTCCCTGTCCTTGCAGAAATCCGCCCGTTTGCCCAGTTTGTAGGACTTTTGCGTATTGATGATGCGAATGTCTCCCAGATCATGGCTTTTAAGGTATTCGTTCACCGTATGCAGGGGGGACTCGTAGGAGATGCCGAACATCCCCCCCAGATAGACCGAAGACTCCTTCCAGGCCTTATCAATCTGCGCCAGTTCCTCCTCCGTACCGGAGAGGGGTTTCTCGGCGAAAACATGGCATCCCTTTTTCAGGGCGTAAAGGGTAACGGGCGCGGCGGATCCGTACCATGTGTTGTTCACCACCATTTCGGGCCGAACCTCATCTATGAGAGTTTTCCAGTTCCCGTAAGCCCGTCCCTTCTCATAGGAGACCTCCTCCCCTTCCACGCCCGGGGCGTAGGCGACAATTTCTGACTGACGGTCCAGGGTTTCAAATACGTAATTTTTATGACCCGATGAACCGATGACGGCGATTTTCATGTTTTCTGTCCTCTATTCTCTATCTTATTTTAGCGGAAATAGTCGTTGATGCCCGAAAGGAGCATCTGAATGGCCATGGTGGTGAGGATCATACCCATCAATTTCTCAATGGCCCGCAGGACCCGGTTTCCCAGCAGCTTTCTGAGCAGATCAGAAAGGAGCAGGACAGCGGTGCAGAAGAGGCTGGCCCCGAACAGGGCGGCCATGAGCATAGGTCGCTGGGCGGGAAACTGGCTGGAAGAGAGAATGACGAAGGCCATGGCGGATGGGCCCGCCTGCATGGGGACCGCCAAAGGCACCAGGATGGGATCTTCCGGTTCCTCCTCTGAATCGGAGTACTTCTCCTTCTCATCCCTGTGCTCCGCCCCGGGGAAGATCATACGAATGGCGATGAGAAAGAGAATGATTCCCCCGGAAAGGCTCAGGGCGGGCTGGGAGATATTCAGTCCCTTGAGAATATACTGGCCGAAGAAGAGAAAAAACGCCAGTATAAGAAAGGCGAAAAGGCTCTCCCGCAGGATGATAAAACGGCGCCGCTCCGGCTTGAAACGGTCCAGAGTGGTGAGAAAGAGGGGAATATTTCCAAAAGGATCCATGA
Organism: Spirochaetales bacterium; assembly: GCA_016936115.1. Classification (GTDB taxonomy): domain Bacteria; phylum Spirochaetota; class Spirochaetia; order DSM-2461; family DSM-2461; genus SZUA-368. The sequence continues at coordinate 5,850 of JAFGPQ010000298.1, forward strand.
TAAGGATCAGGGTGATCATAGCCGTATAAAGAGTCATAATTCAGTATATCACAAAATCACACCCCGTTTAAGCCGGTTTCACTTCCATTTTCCCGAGAGAAGGTCCTGTGTTATAGCCGCAGCAGCCCGTCGTCCCTCGCCCATGGCCAGGATAACCGTGGCTGCCCCCAGAACGATGTCGCCACCCGCGTAGACCCGGTCCATGGAGCACCGGTTCTCTTCGTCCACGGTCAGGTTGCCCTTTCTGTTGGTATCCAGTCCGGGGGTGGTCTGCCGTATCAGGGGATTGGAGACATTGCCCAGGGCGGGAATGACCGTATCCATGGCCAGCTCGTACTCGCTCCCCTCGATGGGGACGGGACGGCGCCGGCCCGATTCGTCCGGTTCGCCCAGCTCGTAGCGCTGCACTTCGATAGCCCTGACCTTACCCTCTTCGTCGCCGATGATGTGGGTGGGGTTGTGCAGGAAGTGGAAAATGATCCCCTCCTCCATGGCATGTTCGATCTCTTCCGCCCGGGCGGGCATCTCGGCCCGGGTGCGCCGGTAAATCACATTCACCTCTTTCGCGCCCAGGCGCAGGGCCATGCGGGCCGCGTCCATGGCCACGTTTCCCCCGCCCAGAACGGCAACCTTTTCAGAGGGGTAAATGGGGGTATCCACATGCTCCCTGTCGTAGGCCTTCATGAGATTGCTCCGGGTCAGATACTCGTTCGCCGAAAAGACGCCCACCAGATTCTCTCCGGGAATATTCATAAAACGGGGCAGCCCGGCGCCGCTTCCTATAAAAACCGCGTCGAAATGATCCTTGGTAATCAGATCCCCGATGGTACGGGTTCTTCCTATGAGAAAATTCAGGTGGAATTTCACCCCCATCGCTTCCAGGGCGGATATTTCCTTCTGCACGATCGCCTTGGGCAGGCGGAATTCGGGAATCCCGTACACCATGACCCCGCCGGGCTTCTGAAAGGCCTCGAAGATTTCGACCCGATGCCCCGCCTTGCGCAGATCCGCCGCAGCGGTAAGACCGGCGGGCCCGGAACCGACCACGG
>JAFGPQ010000299.1 GCA_016936115.1 Spirochaetales bacterium
CGACAAGAACCCCGCCCTGGACAATCTGCTCCTTGACGACTACTTCAGGGAGCTGATCACCGGCTGTCAGGAGAGCTGGCGCAAGGTCATCATGAAGGCGGTGGAGTGGGGGATTCCCGTGCCCGCCATGTCATCGGCCCTGGCCTTTTTCGACAGTTACCGGTCGGCCCGGCTGCCCTCCAACCTGCTCCAGGCCCAGCGGGACTACTTCGGCGCCCACACCTATGAGCGGATCGATAAGCCCCGGGGCGAGTTCTTCCATACCAACTGGACCGGTTCCGGGGGAAACGTCTCCTCCCACACCTACAACGTCTGATCAAGATAGACCGATGTAACGTCCTTTTCCGGGGAGAGCCCTTCTCTCAGACGCCACTCCCTGTTGGTCAGGGTGCGGCGGAACCGGGCATCGTGGCTGACCAGAAGCAGAGCCCCCTCCCAGGGGGCAAGGGCTTCCTCCAGAGCCGTCACCGAGGGAAGATCCAGATGATTGGTCGGCTCGTCCAGTATAATCAGGGCGGGATTCTCCTCTACCCCCAGGGCAATGAGAAGTTTTCTCTCCTCTCCCGGGCTCAGCCGGCCGCCGCTCAGAATGTGTTCCGGCCGTCCCCCCAGGCGGGAGAAAGAGCTGACCACGGCTCCCCTGTCCGCCGGTGACAAGCGGTCCCACCTTTCCCTTAGCTTCCCCCTCACCGCCCTGTCCGTTTCCTGGGGCAGGTAGAGAATCTCCCCCGTGAAGGAGCTTTTGTCCAGAAGAGCCCCGATAAGGGTGGTCTTGCCCGTTCCGTTATCCCCGGTCAGGGCGATGCGCTCCCCGGGGGCCACCGTAATCTCCCCATGAATCAGTACTTTTGCCTTTCCCAGGGGAAGGCATCCTTCCGGCAGGTATAGCAGCCGGTCGCCCCTGTAGATCCGGGAGTGCTGGGTGATGCCGCTGATCCGGCTTTCCACCCGGTCCAGCCCTTCCAGACGGTTCCGGGCCTGATCGATCCGTCCGTCCATCTGCCTTAGGAGTTTTCCCCCGGTCCCGTCCTTTCCGGTTATCCGGGCCAGGTTCTTTTTGAAGCGACTGTCGTGGTCCTTCAGGGCCAGACCCGCCTTGGAACGGCGCTTTTGCTGGCCTTCGGCCAGGCGGCGGCGGGAGACGGCTTCCCTCTCCAGGCGGCGGACCTCTTCGGCGGCCTCCTTCCTTTCCCGGATCAGGGCGGTCCGCTCTCTCTCCTCCTGTTCCAGGCAGGCGCTCAGGGTGCCCGGCCGGTAGCAGATATTTCCTCCGTGCAGGAAAAGATGCCCTCCGCACAGGGCGTCCATGAAATCCCGGTCGTGACTGACAATGAGACCGATGCCCCTGTAGAGCTTCAGACTCTCCAGAATCATTCGGCGGGAGCTCTCGTCCAGGTGGTTCGTCGGTTCGTCCACCAGAAAAAGGCTTCGGTCCTGCCACAGGAGCTGTGCCAGCTGGAATCTTTTTCTCTCCCCGTAGCTCAGGGTCTCCCAGCGGTAGGGCCAGTCATGTTCCAGTTTGAGAAGAGAGAAAAGCTGGCCCGCCCGGTTGTCCCTGTCGTAGAGAGCGGAGAGAAAATCCTCCCATCCCGGGGGCATTTCGGTGACTTCCTGGGGGCAGTAGGAACAGGGGACAGAACCGATGCGGCCCCTGTCCGGGGTGAGTTCCCCTGAAGCGAGTTTGAGAAGGGTCGTCTTTCCCGAGCCGTTAGAGCCGTTAAGACCGTACCAGCCGGGAAAGAGTTCAAAGGAAATATCTGTGAGAATATCCTCCTCCGAAGAGGGGTAGGAAAAGGTAACCGATTGAAAATGAAGTGAAGACATGACGGCCTCCCGAAAAAATCTGGGGGCAGTGAAGAGTGTTATGAGAAAATCCTGCCGGAACCGTACCGGTTCCTTTCCTATTCTCCTCTCAGCTTCTGTCTATCAATCGGAATTCCTCCTGTTTTTCCCTATCCTAGTCCCTATCGGGGGACAGGAAAAGGGAAAAAACGGCTATATTCGAACTTTACCAGTTCTGCAGGGTCGCCTTTTTCAGCTCCTTCGCCTTCTCCCTGCCCACCAGGTACTCCACCAGGGCCAGGGCGAATTCCGCGGCCGAACCGGCTCCCCGGCTGGTGATGATATTGCTGTCCTTCACCACCCGCTCCTCCGAATGGCGGGCCCCTGTAACTCGGCTCTCGAAGCCCGGGTAGCAGGTGAACTCCCGCCCTTCCAACAGGCCCGCTTCTCCCAGAACCACCGCCGGAGCGGCGCAGATGGCACCCACCAGTTCGCTGTCATTGTAAACCCGCTTAATCAGTTTCATCGCATCGGATGAGGCGGCGATATTGGCGGCCCCCGGCATGCCCCCGGGAATAACCACCCCGTCCAGACTGTCGGGCAGCTCGTCCAGGGTCATATCCGCTTCCACGGTGATATCATGGCCGCCGGTTACGGAGAGACCCTCCACACCGGTCAGGATAACTTCGACACCGGCTCTTCTGAGAAAATCCGCCGGGGTGATCGCTTCCACTTCCTCGAATCCATCGGCGAGAAGGAGGGCTACTCTTTTCATAATCGTCTCCTGAATGTGTTATGCCCCATTGTAGGGGAGGGGACGGATTAAATCAAGAATTCCTGTGATTATGCCGTTATAATAGCTGGTATGAAGAGATTATTATTCGTTCTGCTTCTGTCGTCCTCGACCGTCCTGCTTTCCGCCGGACAGATAGGGGATATACTCAGAACCGCTTCGGAAATGGTGGGAACCCCCTACCGTTACGGGGGCACCACCCCCTCCGGGTTCGATTGTTCCGGCCTGCTCTATTATTTGTACGGCCGGGTGGTTCCCTCCTTTCCCCGCACCTCCTCGGACCAGTCCCGGGCGGGCCGCCTGGTGGAGAAGGAGAACCTGAAACCGGGTGATCTGGTGTTCTACGCCACCGGGTCCAGCCGGACGAAGATCACCCACGCCGCCCTCTATATCGGCAGCAATACGGTCATTCAGGCCCTTTCCCAGGGACCCCAGACCGGTGTGGTCATTACGGACATGGACGAGAGATACTGGAAAAACCGCTACGTCACTTCCCGGCGCGTTCTGAATCCGGATGTGCCCGAGGATAAAACTGCTCCCCAGGACACGGTGCAGGAGGATATTCCCGCCGTAGCCAAGGAGAAGGTGATAGACAGCAAGGGGCAGGAGAAAACCGTGGTGACCATCGGCACCCGGCGCTTCAATCTGCTCTCCTGGGAAGACTGGTACACTCAGGATCAGGCGGAATTCGGGGATAAGCGGGAGAGGGAAAGCTCCGTACTGGAGGATGACCTTTCCGACTTCGAGAAGTGGAAGAAACAGAACTCCCCGGGCTGACGGGCTCCGGCCAGAGCCCTTTCCGCACCGGGAGGATCACACTTGTCTATTCGTAAAAATCCACCAGGGTAAAATCAAAGTTCCCAGAAGCTGTCCCGCCGGTATCCTGATCCAGGTTGATGCCGATTTCAGCGTGACCGTGGTACTCCCCGTATCCTTGCCAATCCAGGCGTCCCCCTTAAAATTCCCGCTTGTGACGTAACCTCCTGCGGATTTCTCTCATGTCATCACCGGACACGTTCCAGATATCTAAGGTTCCGGGGATGGCTCTGCGCCCTTGAGAAGATAGTCCAGTAACTGTCCCATGACCCGGTTAATCTCCTCATAGCGGGAGGGCGGAGCAGCGAGAATCTCCTGCTCCGACTGGACGTACGCCCTGCCGGTCAGCTCCTCCCGGCCGTTCTCCACCAGGGTCCGGGCCGAATCGGCCGTTGTTTCCAGATGGAACTGGAGACCTATCACATTGTCCCCTATCTGAAAAGCCTGATTTTCACAGGCCGGGCTTTCGGCTATTCTCACCGCCCCCTCGGGCAGAGTAAAGGTCTCACCGTGCCAGTGGAAGACCTCCGCTTTCCCGGGAAGGGAATACCTGCCGGAACCAGCCGAAGGTATCCCCCGAACGGGAAACCAGCCGATTTCCCTCTCCCCGTTGGGGAAGACCCTTCCCCCCAGGGAAGCGGCGATGAGCTGAGCCCCCAGGCAGATTCCCAGAACCGGTTTCCCCGTGGCCGAGAACTTTGTTATAAATTCTTTTTCCGCTGTCAGCCAGGGATATCTCTTCCCGTCGTTGACGCTCATGGGGCCACCCATGATTATCAGGAAATCCACTTCCCCCGGGGAGGGGAGGGGAGGGCTTCCGATTCGGAGAAGAGGGTACGGGATATCATAATACCCCGACTCTCCAGCCAGGCCTCTATGCTTCCCAGTCCTTCGAAGGACACGTGTTGAAAATAATGGGCTCTCATCGGATTTTCTCAGTCCCGGTCCTGCAGAAACTGCACCTTCACCCCGTTGGGATCATCCACATAGATGAAGCTTACCGAGGGAATCGGGCTGAAGGGGCCCTGAAAGGGAATTCCCTCCTTCTTCAGATCTTCTATCATACTTTCCAGGGAGGGGAGGGCGAATCCCAGGGAAATATCCTTTCCGTATACGGGCTCCCGGTTTTTCTGATTACAGATAAGTTCCACCTCCGTGGCGGACTCTTCCGAACCTAGAAAGGCGATTTCCGTTCCCTCTATGGGGGAGAAACGGCGGTTGACCGCCAGGCCGGCTCTTTTCGTATAGAAGTCCAGGGACTCCTCCATATCCTTGACATTAATGGTAACCCAGGTGAATTTCATGGGAACTCCTTATCCATAATTTTCTCTTTCTGAATAACACAAAGGCCGTTCCCCGTCAATCTTCATTCTGTCCGCTTTACACTTTTGTCTTTCATATTTCGTCCTTCAGCTGTAGGCTTTCGCTCTTGCCTATCGGGAAAGCCTTTTGTATAATGTCCCCTACAGAAACTGACGTGAGCGTGGTTCGAAGTGAAAACGGGCTGCCTGGATGGAATCGACCATCGGGAATGTCAACTGTCTATCGTGCGTCTGGGTAGGCGGGAAATCTTATTTTTCAGGAGTGATGTGATGAGTGTTTTTCATGACTACCTTAAGAGTACCGATAATCCCGATCCCGGTTTTATCGCCTATCTGGCTTCCCTGACGAAAGTCGCCGAAGTAGCACCGGAAGTGGCCGCCTCCACCGTGAAGGAGCTCGCCGATCAGAGGAGTTATCTCAAGCTGATCGCCAGCGAGAACTACTCCTCCCTGTCCTGCCAGCTGGCCATGGGCAACCTGCTGACCGACAAGTACGCCGAGGGTTTTCCCTGGCACCGCTTCTACGCGGGCTGCGACAACGTGGACGCCATCGAGGATTACGCCGCGAAAAAGGCCTGCGAGCTCTTCGGCTGCGACCATGCCTTCGTACAGCCCCATTCCGGAGCCGACGCCAACCTGATCGCCTACCTGGCCATCATCAACGCCCGGGTGGAAGTGCCCGCCCTGGAGAAACTGGGTGAGATGAATCCCTCCCATCTGAGCCGGGAGGACTGGAACAAAATCCGGACCGAACTGGGCAACCAGCGTCTTCTGGGCCTGGATTACTACTCCGGCGGTCACCTGACTCACGGATACCGGCATAACGTTTCCGCCCAGATTTTCGACGCCTATACCTACACCGTTAACAAGGAAACCGGCCTTCTCGATTACGACGAAATCGAGAAAATGGCCATGGACATCAAGCCCCTGATTCTGCTCACCGGTTACAGCGCCTACCCCCGCAAGGTGGATTTCAAGCGCATGAGAGCCATCGCCGATAAGGCGGGAGCCGTTTTCATGGTGGATATGGCCCACTTCGCCGGTCTGGTGGCGGGGGGCGTCTTCGAAGGGGACTTCAATCCCTTTCCCCACGCCCAGGTCGTGACCACCACTACCCACAAGACCCTGCGCGGTCCCCGGGGCGGTATGGTCCTTTGTGACGAAGAGTTTGCCGAAGCGGTGGACAAGGCCTGTCCCATCGCCATGGGCGGACCTCTTCCCCACGCCATGGCAGCTAAGGCGGTCGCCTTCACTGAAGCGGCCAAGCCCGAGTTCAAAACTTATGCGAAGAAAATCGTGGAGAACTGCCAGACCATGGCCGACGCCTGCGCCGAACGGGGCCTGAAGATCGCCACCGGCGGAACGGACAACCACCTCTTCCTTATTGACGTGACTCCCCTGGGACTGAACGGCCGTCAGGCCGAGAGTGTGGTTCGCGAATGCGGCATCACCCTGAACCGGAACTCCCTTCCCTTCGATGCCAACGGCCCCTGGTACACCAGCGGCCTGCGTCTGGGAACCGCCGCTGTCACTTCCCTGGGAATGGGCAAGGAGCAGATGGTGGAGATCGCCGACATTATCGCCACGGTTCTGAAGGCTTCCGAGCCCGCCCTTCTGACCACGGGGAAGAACGCCGGCCAGAAGAGCAAGGCCAAGTACAAGATCGATCCCCAGGTGGTGGAAGCCGCCCGGGCCAGAATCCAGGCCCTCCTGGACAAGTTCCTCCTCTATCCCGAAATTGATCTGGAACTTTTAGAGAAGGCCTTCTGCTAGTTATTTAATGATTTCCGGCGGTTGGAGGATATTCACTTTTCCGCCGCCGGTAGCACCCGGAACGGGAGAAAAAAAGTAATAATGGATAAAACCCTGGTCGTGGGAAACTATGCGGATAATGTCTTTGTCGCCGACATTGCCCATCATCTTAGGCAGAAACAGAACTATCAGGATCTGATCGCTCTGAAGAATTTTCATAACAGTGAATTCTGTCCCCGGTTCATTCTGGGGGACAGGAACGACAGGGAAAAGACCGGACGCCGTCTGGAAGGGTACAAGGTGCTCATCGTGAGTACCTCTTCCGCTTCCATGAACCGCAATGAAATGGCCATGAGAAACTTTCTCGTCGCCAGGGCGGCCCGGGAAAACGGTGCCGGGCGGGTCTCCCTTCTCGAACCGGACCTGTTTTACAGCGCCCAGGACAGGGGCCCCCGCCCGGAGTACGGCAAAACCCTCTTCAACCGGGATCTGGGGGATTACGAGAAGTTCGACGGCCAGCCCTTCTCGGCGAAACTCTACGCAGACCTTTTGCGGGAAGCGGGGGTGAATCAGGTCTTTACCGTGCATAACCACAGCCCCTTCTCCCTGCGCATGCTCTATCAGGATCATTTCGACGGCATGTTCGTCGATCTGCGTCCCTATGATCTGTATGCGGACTATCTATTGTCCAGCGATATTGTGGATCAGGATAAGCTGGTCATCTGCGCTCCCGACAAGGGAGCCCATGAATTCGCCTCCAACCTGGTGAAACAGATCGACCGTCCCTCCGTGGGATACCTGCGCATGTCCAAGGAGCGAAAGGGGGAGCGGGATGTCTTTGTCGAACCGGCGGAGGATTCCCCCCTGAAGCTGGAGGATGTGGAAGGCCGGGACGTGGTCGTGGTGGACGACATGGTCCGCACGGGACGCACCATTCTGGAAACCTGCAAGGTCATCCGGCAGGCGAATCCCCGGCGCATCGTTTTTCTGGTGACCCACTTCTACTCCTCCCGGGAAGGCCGGGGACTGCTGAACGATCCGGTTATCGACGAGATCGTCACCACCAATACGATCCCCTCCATCCTGAACCGGGACGAGCAGGGACGGCTTCGTCACAAAATCGTGGTTCTGCAGATCTCCCGCTGGATCGCCCATAACCTTTTTCTGAATCTTAATCCCGAGTCCGAGGGACTGTCCACGCCCCATTACGTGGAGGATATTTCTTCCAAGAATCCCCGCTGGAAGGGGCGTTACGGAGCCCATGCCCGCTATTGATAAGCCCCTCATCCTCTCTCTGAGGATGAAGCGGCAGAATCTGACCGAACCGGATCATACCCCCTACGATGATCTATTCCGCCTCATGTCCCCCGTTCCCACCACCTACTGGATCGAGCCGGGCTCACCCCCCTCTGTCGAATACCGCACCGCCATGGACGATGCGGCCCTGAACGACCGGCGCCGCTTGGAGAGAACCATCATCAAGGGACGGTTCCGGGGGGGCAATGTGGGGTATATCTTCGGGGATGAGTTTTCCCTGCACCGGGCGGCTTACTGCAAAGAAATGCCCCGCTTCTCCGAGACCGATGAGATTGTCCGGGATACGATACGCCGGGAAGGGGGCATGAACATCGGCCTGATCAAGGAATTGACAGGCCTGTTGAGTAAGCAGATCGCCGCCTCCCTGCAGAAAATGCAGAAGGCTTTTCTTGTTTTCGAGGATCAGGTGGACAGGGAGAACGACCGGGCCTTCTATCTTGTGGAGGACGAGTTCCGGGATCTGGAACCGGATTCCCCGACCCGTCCCGAGGCGGCGGAGGAACTGATACGGCGTTTCTTTCATCTGAACGTTTTCGCCGACCAGGCCATGATCCGTTCTCTGACCCGCTTTCCCGCCGCCCTTGTCAAAGGGGTCTGCTGTTCCATGGTCGAGAGGGGCGTGCTTCTATCAGCTCAGGTAAGCGATGGGCAATCCGGCTATATTCTCGCGGAGGACATAAGTGCTGTTCAGGAAGAGAGTCCTGAATTGTCGGATCGCATCTTTATCCTGGATTTGAATGACTATTACGTGAAATCCCATGAGTCCCTGATTAAGGAACGATTTTCCCATGGGGATTACAAGACCCTCAAATACATCATGTACCGGGGAGAGTTCATAGGGGCGCTTCGCGGGTACTTCCGATTCGGGCCGGACGACCTGGAAGATGTGGTGCTCGATCTTTCCGAGAGGGAGAAGATCGCCCTGGGACCGGCCATTATCGATGCCATCCACCGCGTCTACGATCCGGGGGAACATCATCTGAAACGGTTCGACGGGAAAGCCCTCTAAACCGGCAGCAGAAAGCAAACCCATCTCATCGGGTTATTTTTTATAGATGCGGAACAGATTGTGATTGAATCGGAGAAATACCCGTTCTCCCGGTTTATGGATTCTTGTATGGTCTCCCAGATTCGGCTGATGCACATTGATGAATGAATCTTCGAACTCGATCTTATACTCCGTATAGGGGCCGAGAAAGGATTTCTCCTCAATAATACCTGAAAAATCGGTCTTCTCTTCGGACAGGACAATCGCCTCCGGCTTAATTGTCAGATAGACCTCTTCTCCTTCTTCGAAATCTTCAAGGGGCAGCCCCGCTTCCACGATAATGATACGGTTGCTGAGTTTTACCGTAATCCATCTCTCATCGGTCTCTTCTACGACGGCGGAAATGAAATTCGCATTGCCGATGAAATCGGCCGCGAAGGCATTGGCCGGATTGTTGTAGATCTCCTCCGGCGTTCCCGTTTGAATGATTTTCCCGTGATTCATGATCATGATTCTGTCGGACATACTCAGAGCCTCCGACTGGTCGTGGGTCACATAGAGAACCGTCATTCCCATAAGCTGCTGCACTCGCTTTATTTCAGAACGGGTCTGGATACGCAGTTTAAGATCCAGATTGGACAGGGGTTCGTCAAAAAGAATCATCTTCGGCTTCATCACCAGAGTCCGGGCCAGAGCCACCCGCTGCTGCTGCCCTCCGGAGAGGGAACCGGGGAACCGGTTCTCCATTCCCGCCAGATTCACAACCTGGCAGGCCATGGCCACATCGTTCCTTATGATATCCCTGGACTTTTTCTTGACTCTCAGACCATAGGCGATATTTTCATAAACGCTCAGGTGGGGAAAAAGGGCGTAGTTCTGGAATACCATGGCCGTATCCCGTTTATCCGGTGTCAATCCGTCAACGTTGACCCCGTCTATGAAAACGTCCCCCCCCGTCGGCATATCAAATCCGGCGATAATTCTCAGCGCCGTGGTCTTTCCGCACCCGGACGGTCCCAGAAGGGTGACGAACTCTCCCTCCCTGACGGTCAGGTCCAGATTATCCAGGGCGACCACTTCGTTCTTTTTCCCGGGATTGAATATCCGTGTGATGCCGGACAGATGCAGATAGTCTTTCATTCAACCGTCGCCAGTTTGTAACCCCGGCCCCGTTCTGTCAGAAGATAAACCGGTTGGGACGGATCGGGTTCGATCTTAACTCTGAGCCGGCGGATGTTCACTTTAACAATCTCCCGGCCCCCTTCCCAGTCTTCGTAGCCCCAGGCTTCCTTAAGGAGGATCTGCCAGGAGATGACCCAGTCCAGTTTGCGGCCCAGGACTTCGAGCAGTTTGTATTCCATGGGAGTCAGCTTGATCTCCTCTTTATCAAAATAGACCTCCTCCCGGTCCGTGCGGATTCTCAGTCTCCCCGTGCGTATTGTTGATTCGTGGATGCCGTTCCCTGTATATCTCAACAGCTTCTTCACTCTGAGGATAAGCTCCCGATGATTAAAGGGCTTGCGGATATAATCATCGGCACCCGTCTCAAGACCGGATATCACATCGCTGTCCTGATCCCGGGCGGAGAGGAAAATGACCGGTATCTGCATGGTCTCCTTGATGCTGTCGCACACTTTCAGGCCATCCATGCCGGGAAGATTAATATCCAGGATCACCAGATCTACGGATTCGCTGTGCAGAAGTCTGAGCCCTTCCTCACCGGAGCCGGCGGAATAAGCCCTGTACCCCTCGTCTTTCATGAGGAAATCAAGAATCGTAACGAGATGGGGATCATCCTCAATGATCAGAATGGTTTGTTCCAGAAAAAACTCCTTTGTACAGGGGCAGGGTGAATGATACGGTGGTTCCCGTCTGCGGCTGCGAGCTGATATAGACCTCCCCCTTATGCTTCTCAATGATATCCTTTACGATAGTTAATCCCAGACCGGCCCCTTCTGTCAAATCCTTCGCCGGGTCGGTTGACTGGTAAAACTCATTGAATATGTGGGGTATCTCCCAGCTCTCTATTCCCGAACCCCTGTCGTGGACGGACACCACGATAAACTGCTCATTTTCCTGTACTCTTATGGATATGGCAGACCCGGACGGACTGTTTTTGCTGCCGTTGTGGATCAAATTCAGCAGAACCTGCTCCAGCCAGCGTCTGTCCCCCACCGTTTTTGACAGAAGGGAGGGATAGCTGTATTTGAGAGTCTGTTTGCGGGTATCGAGGTAGGGTTTGATATCGAGGGCTGTCTTTTTGATAAGGGGGCGGATATCCAGAATCTGCTGCTTCATGGTAAACCAGGCGAACTCCACTTTCACCTGGGAGAGAATGTTCTCTATCAGACCATAAAGCCTCTTCGTGTTTTCCAGGGAGGAGTGGATGAGCGATTTCTGTGTTTCATTGAGCGGGCCCGGGCGCTCTTCCATTATCAGTTCATTGGACGTCTTGATCACGGCCAGGGGCGTACGAAGCTCATGGGTCAATGTGGAAAGAAGCTTATTCTTGTTGTCCACCAGCTTCTTCATATATTCGTATTTTCCTTTGTTTATGCCATCCTGTATCACAAGAAGTTTGACTGCGGCGATCTGGGCCATCAGGGCGGCGGGAAGAAAGAGAAAGAGAGAATTGTCCCCCGTGAGGATCCCCCCTGCCAAAAGAGCCCCGCCCGTGGCGGTGATAAACAGGGTCTCTGTTAACATACCCTGTCTGTCCAGTTTAATCTCCGCCGTCAGAACAAGGGCAAACGGGTAGAAGAGGAAAGCACTTCCCCCTATGAGCATAATCGTTGTACAGAGGGCATCGGGAATGATAAAGAGAGGATTTTGAAAGAGATGATTATGATGAAAAAGATGTAAAAGGATGACGCCGACCGTATAGAGGAATAAAACCGCCAGGGCGATGAGAAAGAGGATTTTCAATAGAGAAGATCCCATAAAGAGAAATACCGTGCCCAGAAGTATCTGAAGGGAAAGTCTGGCGAGCCTTGTTCTATAAACAGCGGTTTTGAGTTTATCCCTGCGGGATTCTTCTTCGGACATGGTATCTTTAATTTTACAGGGATTCCCCCTTCTGTCTAGGTTTTTTTAAAAAATAAATTCTTACCATGCATGAAAAAGTTTTTCTGACAAGTAACAATCCGGTAACAAAAAAGTTACAGTCCGGTTACAATTGAACCTTTTCCCTATCCAACGGGAAAGTCCCGGGTTACAATCCTTTTATATCTCATAGGAGGAATATGAAATGTTAAGGAAAATGACCGTTCTTACCCTTCTTCTTGCCGTTCTGGCTTCTACCGGGCTTTTTGCTGCGGGCTCTGAGGATGTAACGAAAGAAGATAAGGGAAAACTTGTTTTTTATGCCGGACTTCAGGAAGACCACGCCGCCATGATCGCGGAAGAATTCGAAGCGGAATTCGGGATCGAAACGGAGTTCGTCCGTATGAGCAGCGGCGAAATCCTCGCCCGGCTGAAAGCCGAGAAGGACAATATGACCGCCTCCGTCTGGTACGGTGGTCCGGTCGACGGTATTGTCGCCGCGAACCAGGAGGGAATCATAGAACCCTATGTATCGCCGGAATCTGTTAATATCAGAGAAGGATTCAAGGATCCCGACGGAATATGGACCGGTATTTACATCGGTTATCTGGGATTTGTGGGTAACAAGACGATTCTGGCCGAAAAGGGGCTGAAGATGCCCACATCCTGGGCCGATTTTCTTAAGCCCGAGTATAATCAGGAAATAGTGGTCGCCCATCCCGGTTCATCGGGTACAGCCTATACCATGCTAGCCACTCTCGTGCAGATGAAGGGCGAAGACGCGGCTATGGAATACTTCAAGAAATTCAGCCCCCAGGTCAGGCAGTATACCAAATCCGGGACAGCCCCCGGAAGAATGGCCGGTCTGGGTGAGACCACGGTGGGCATTACCTTTCTTCATGATGCGATAAAATACAAAAAAGAGGGATACGAGGATATCGTGATTTCCGCTCCCGTAGAGGGTACCGGTTACGAAATCGGCGGTGTGGCTCTCCTCAAGAACGGGCCCGATCAGGAGAATGGAAAGAAGTTCATAGACTGGGTTCTCACAAAGGATGTACAGGAAATGGGAAAAACCGTCGGATCTTTCCAGTTTCTTACCAATAAGGACGCCCTGCCCCCCGAAGAAGCCATGCCCATTAAGGATACGAAGCTCATTGATTATGATTTTCAGTGGGCCGGCGAGAACAAGAAACGGCTTGTCGAACGTTTCAGCGTAGAAACAAGCACCACAGCCCCTACCGAATAAGTGTATTGTCAAGGGGCGTTCCGAGGGGACGCCCCTATTTCTGATAAGGAGAATAGATGAAAAACTCCCGTAAGCTAAAGCTTCAAAGTGAATTGAAAATCCTTGCCAATCTCAAAAACGACCCGGCCCTGCTGGCCGTTATTTTCTTTACTCTGATTCTGGTTGTATTCTTTATTATTATTCCACTCTACAACATCATGATAGAGAGCCTGACCACTGATAAGGGACTATCTCTGAAGAATTACCGGGATGTTTTCGCCATGTACGGAAATACGCAGATACTGATCAATACCGTTTTTCTGGGATTAGTCACCGCATCCCTTTCCGTTGTGGTGGGATTTATCTTCGCCTATGTCACCACCTATATGAAGATACGGTTCAAGAAAATCTTTGATTTCATCGCCATACTTCCCATTATCTCTCCGCCTTTTGTGGTCGCTCTTTCCGCGATTCTCCTTTTTGGAAGAGTCGGCCTTATCACGCGGGGGCTTCTGGGTATCAGAGACGCGGAAATCTATGGCTTCCACGGACTGGTTCTCGTACAGACTCTGAGCTTCTTTCCCATTGCCTATATGATGCTGGTCGCACTGCTCCAGCGGATTGACCCCTCTGTGGAAGAAGCATCCCGTGATCTGGGCGCTTCCCGGTTCAGGGTGTTCACCTCGGTGACCCTGCCGCTCATGGTACCCGGCCTGGCCAATGCCTTCCTTCTCGTCTTCATCCAGTCCATTGCGGACTTTGCCAATCCCGTTGTTATCGGGGGGAATTTCACAACCGTTGCCGTGAAAATCTATCAGGAGGGGATCGGGAACTATCAGTTCGGGACCGCCACGGCCCTGGCCATGGTTCTTCTGACTATCTCCATCTCGATCTTCGTTCTGCAGAAATATTATGTCAGCAAGAAATCATACGTAACCGTTACCGGTAAGGTCTCCCGGCAAAGAGAGCTGATTACCTCACCCGCCGTCATAGCGCCGGCTACCGCGGTTCTTCTCTTTTTCACCCTGTTTGTTATCATGATGTATATTCTCATCCCCATAGGCTCCTTTGTAAAACTCTGGGGAATCAATTACACACCCACCCTTGAGCATTACAAATACATACTCAAGCCGAAATTATTCAAGCCGGTGCTCACTACCACATCCCTGGCTGTTGTCGCCACCCCTGTTTCCGGAGTTCTGGCTATGATAATCGCCTTTCTTATCGTGCGCCGCAAGTTCTTCGGCAAATCTTTCATTGAATTCACGACCATCATGGCCCTGGCTATTCCCGGGACGATCATCGGTTTGGGATACGTTATCAGTTACAACAAGACATACTCCCTTTTCGGCCTGCCTTTGATCCCCCCCATTACGGGAACGGCTTTCATTATCATAATGGCCTTTATCATCAGGAGTCTTCCCGTGGGGGTCCGCTCGGGCATAACATCGCTACAGCAGATAGATCCTTCCATAGAGGAAGCGGCCAATGTTCTGGGAGCCTCAAGCCGCAAGGTTTTTACCAGCGTGACAATCCCCATGATTAAGAACGCCTTTCTCAACGGTCTGATTTTCACTTTCGCCCGAAGCATGACTCTGGTGAGCACCGTCATTTTCCTTATCTCTGCCCGCTATAAACTGCTGACCACTACCATCATGGCACAGATCGATGTCGGTAAAATGGGGGTTGCCTCGGCATACTGCACCGTGCTCATCGTCATTGTCAGCGTGGCCATGCTCATCATTAGATTTTTTGTTAAGAATATCAGTACCGAATAGGTGAGGGAGCAAGAGCAATGAATGATAAAATTAAAGTGGAGTTGAAAAACCTGTCCAAGATTTTCGTGACGAATAAGAACGAACAGGTCAAGGCGGTGGATAATGTGAACCTGATTATCAATCCCGGGGAGTTCGTTTGTCTTCTGGGGCCCTCTGGCTGCGGTAAAACGACGACCCTGCGTATGCTGGCGGGATTCGAGATCCCGACCTCGGGAGAGATTTACATCGGGGACAGGGATGTGGCCAGTCTGACGCCGGACAAACGGGATACGGCCATGGTCTTTCAGAATTACGCCCTGTTCCCTCATATGAATGTGTATGACAATATCGCCTACGGGCTGAAACTCCAGAAGCTTCCCAAAGCGGAGATCCGGGCCCGGGTCGCCCGGATTCTCAATCTGATGAAAATGGAGGATTTCGCCACCCGGGTCCCCTCGGAGATGTCCGGCGGGCAGCAGCAGCGGGTTTCCCTGGCCCGTGCCCTGATAATGGAATCGGGTGTGCTTCTCTTTGACGAACCCCTTTCAAATCTGGATGCCAAGCTTCGTCTCCATATGCGTGATGAAATCCGTAAAATACAGAAGCAGGTGGGCATTTCCTCTATCTATGTCACCCATGATCAGGAGGAGGCCATGGGCCTTTCCGACAAAATCGTTATCATGAAGGACGGGGCGATTCAGCAGGTGGGGTCACCCCGGGAGATTTATCAGAAACCGGTGAATGAATTCGTGGCCCAGTTTATCGGGCGGGCGAATATTCTGGACGGGAAGATTGTAGAGGATAGGGGAGGGAAAGTTACCCTTGATATCCACGGCGTGATTTATGAGACGGAAAAAACCACCGGCCACAGCGCGGGGGACATGGTCAGGTTCATGATACGCCCCGAATCGTTTCTCATAGGAGGCACCGACTTCAGAGCCCCGGTGACGAAAAGTGTTTTTATGGGTTCCCATCATGAATATGAGGTGGAACTTTTCGGAAGGGTTTTCGAAATTTCCGAAAATAATCCCATGCGCAAGGAGACCGTTGATATGGGAGGAGAGCTCTCCTTTTCCATGGATCCCAATTCCATCCATATCCTCGAACAGTAAATGTTCTTCCGGCTCCGATAAAAAACAGCGGAAAGGGAGAAAACACGTCCCCTTTCCGCTGGCCCTCTTCGGCTTTAGGCTTTCCTACTTCAAAGTCGCCCTGATCTTATCCTCAACCATAGAAAGATCGGACAGATCCATGGGCAGGATCACCTTGCTCTCCTTCTTGGCCAGATTCTTCATCTGATCGATAAAGTCCTCTATCACCTGCAGGGAGGCCGCTTCTTCGCCCCCTCCCAGAGAGATGGCGTCGGCCACCTTGGAAATGCTGGCGGCGGTGGCCCGGGAGACGGCCAGGATCTCGGCGGCCTTACCTTCGGCCTCGTTGATCAGCTTCTCCTTCACACCCTCCGACTCGTTGATCATCCGTTCCATCTCGCCCTGGGAGCGGTTGATCCGGCTGGTCATGGAACCTTCCGATTCCAGGATGCGGGCTCTTCTTTCCCGTTCCGCCTGCATCTGTTTCTCCATGGTGGCCAGGATGGTGTCGGGCACCTGGATGTTCTGGATCTCGTAGCGGGACACCTTGATGCCCCAGGGATCGCTGGCCTCGTCCACGCTCTGAACGATGGCGCTGTTGATCGCGTCCCGTTCTTCGAAGGTGGTGTCCAGCTGCATCTTGCCGATGACCGATCTCATCATGGTCTGGGCCAGCTGCACAGTGGCGTACTCGTAATCCTTCAGGCCCGGGGTTCTCAGGGCCTTGGTGATGCCGTAACTCGCCTTTACCGGGTCCACCACCTTCAGGTACAGGACGCCGTCCACGAAGATGCGCACGTTGTCCTCGGTAAAGCAGGGCTGGACCGGTACGTCCAGGGCCTTCTCCTTGAGGCTGTGCTTATAGCGGACTTTGTCGATGAAGGGGATGAGCACGTGGAATCCCGCTTCCAGGGTGCTGGAGTATTTACCCAGCCGCTCCACAACCCAGGCCTGTTTGGCCGGTACGATACGGATGCATTTGAAGAACGTAATTATGGCTATGATCGCCGCCGCGGCGGCAAGAATGGTATAGAATATCGAAGGATTCATCATTTGCCTCCCTTACCGGTTACCGCCGGTATGACTGTCTGAAGGAGCGACTTGACCTGGGCCGCTTCCAGGGGAATCACCTGGGTATCCGCCGTGTTCAGGATCTTGCCCAGCTGAGCGGTGTACTTGTTCAGAATCCGGATCTTCCGGGCCTTGTCCCCGTTGGGCCGGTTCAGGGCTTCGGCGATCAGCTTGATCCCCTCCGCCGTAGCGTCCGCCTGGATCTCTATGGCCCGGGCTTCCCCGTCCGCCTCGTTAATCCGCTTCTGCCGCTCTCCCTTGGAGTAGTTGATCGCCTCTTCCCGGGCCCCCTTCGACTCGTTGATCTGGGCCTGTTTGAAACCGTCCGACTCCAGAATGTCCGCCCGCTTCTCCCGTTCCGCCCGCATCTGCTGCTCCATGGCTTCCCGTACCGAATCGGTGGGGTCCAGGTTCTTGATCTCGTAGCGGGTAACCTTGATCCCCCAGGGATCGCTGGCCTCGTCCACCGCTTTGACCACGGCGTTGTTGATGGTGTCCCTCTCGGAAAAGGTCTTGTCCAGCTCGATGCGGCCCACTTCGGACCTCATGGTGGTCTGGGCCAGCTGGCTGGTGGCGAAGCGGTAGTTTTCTATGCCGTAAACGGCCTTCTCCGGTTCTATGACTTTGATATACAGGATCCCGTCCACGGTAACCTGCACGTTGTCGTTGGTGATGCACACCTGGGGAGGCACGTCAATGACCTCCTCCTTCAGGTCCACCCGGTAGGCGGCTCGCTGAATGACTGGCACGATAAGATGCAGGCCGGCGGCCAGGGTTTTCCTGTACTTACCGAGCTGCTCGATGATCCACGCTTCCTGTTCCGGTACAATTTTGACCATTTTCAGAAGCAGAATGATAACTAATGCTATCAGAATAAGTGTTCCGGTCATAATCTCTCTCCTTGTCTATTGGTGAATTTCCTCGACTATGAACCCCAGGGATTCGTTGTCGCTTTTTCCTTTGATGATGACAGTTTTCCCTTTCTTGATTGTTTTCTCGCTGTGGGCGGTCCAGGTGGTGCCCCGGAACTTGATGCGCCCCGGCGTCTCCGGTTTGACCGTATCGATGACCAGGGCCTCCTGACCGATCCAGCTCTCCTTTTCCGTCTGGAAAATGCGCCCCTTGAAGGTGCCGGAAAACCGGTTTCTCAGAAAGAAGAGCAGCAGGGTGGAGTAGACCATCCATATGATGAGCTGCAGCCAGAAAATGTCCCCCAGGAAGGGAAGGATCTTCGCGGTGAGGAGAACCAGAAAGGCCCCCACGCCGAAGAAGAACAGTATGAATCCCGGTACGGCCACTTCCGCCAGGAGTAACAGGGCTCCCATAATGAGCCAGAAGATAGTGATTCTGTCCATTCCCTTACTATACTCCCTAAAAGGGTCATATCCAAACCTTTTTTTCTATGAAAAGGGTTTTTCACCCCCTCGGGTGAGGTCCGGGCCGGGCCGGGCGGTATTTCCCGGGAAAAGAATCCCATTTATTGATAATTTTTATAGGGCAAGTCACCGATTTATGAGGTATGTTTCTCTCACGTGCGAAAAAGCTGACCGGGCAGAAGAATTACATCACCTATACCTTTATCAACGGGTTGGGCTACAGCTTCATGGCTGAAACGATTATCTATCTTCTCGCCCTTTATTTCGGCGCCGGGAATATGGCCCTGGGCTATATCTCCTCGGCGGTTTATCTGACCGGGGTGGTTATCTTTTTCGTGCCCCGCCTCTTCCCGGGCGTGCGGATCATCGGTCTCTTTTTCGCCGCCTGGATGCTCAGGGGAATCATCTGTCTGGCCTACGGTCTGACCCCTTTTGTCCCCGAGGACATGGCGGTGGCTCTCATCGTTCTCATCTACACGCTTTACTGTCTATTGCGCAATACGGCCTATCCCCTGAATCCGATCATTCAGGGGATCATAACCAAGCCCTCGGAAAGGGGGCATTTTTCGGCCCGGGTGGTTTTCTTTCTTTACGCGTCCATGACCCTGTCCCGGTTGGTGAGTTTCGGGGTACTGAGTTTTCCCGCCCTGGACGAGCTGGAGGGGATTCTGCTGCTTATCGGGTTGGGGGTTCTGCTCAACACGGCGGCCTCCTTCGCGGTCCGCCGGGTTCCCGTGGAAGACCGGATCGAGAGACGGAACCTAAGGGAGTCTCTGGCCTCCTTCGCCCGGTATTTAAGGACTCCCCAGGATCTGATCTTCATCCTGCTCTACTGCGGGGGCATGTCCCTCATCGTCCTTTTCAATTTCTCCATTCCCTTTCTGAGAAAAACGGCCCTGATTCCCTCCAATCTCATTTTCATCTTCACCACGGTCAATTTCCTGGGGGTTATGATCTCATCCCGGCTCATACGGCCCTTTCTGGACCGCTTCGGGAGCCGGCCCATTCTGATTCTGGTGAACCTGGTCATCATCGGGCTCTCCCTATTCTGGTTCCGGGCAAAGGGGGACGCCCCCTTCTGGAGCTTTATCATTCTGGGATTCGTCTCCCTCTTCTTCATAGGCATGATCCGGCTGCTCCTGGATCGGCTCATCGTCAACCGCATCCCCGAAAACGACCGGATCGGTTTCACTTCGGCCATTTCGGTGGTGTTTTCCTTCGTTTCCCTGGGCATCGGACTGGCGGGGGGAGCCCTAGCGGACAGCGCCCCCTCTTTGAACCTTCCCCACGAGTACTCCCTGACCTTCGCTCTCATGGGGGTACTGGCTCTGGCTAATTTCTTTCTGTCCCTTTTCCTTAAGGAGGGGGGCAGCCTCTCGGCCAATCAGTTCCTCACCACCATGATGAATCCCCGGAGCCTCAGGACGATCCGGAACATCGATCTTCTGAAGAAGGTGGGCAGCGGGGCCCGTAAGGAGAGCATCCTCATCGAACTGGAGTCGGACCAGAGCCATCTGGCCACCCAGGAGATCCGCCGGCGTCTGAATCAGGCCACCCTGCGGGATAAGGAGATGGTGATCCGCTCTCTCTTCTCCTGTCCCCGGCCGGAACTGGAAAAGGAGCTTATCGAAGAAGCCCTGGACCGGAACTCCTGGTGGCGCCAGTCGGCGGTCTTCGCCCTGGGGGCCTATCCCACGGAGGCGTCCCGTATCGCCCTGAGAAAAATCGTGAGGGACAAGTATCCCTACATTGCTTCGGTGGCGGCTAAATCCATGGCCCGCATAGGAGACTTCTCCTGCCATGGGATCATAAAGGAGCTTCTCGAACGGGACCGGCTGGATGTGCGTACCTGCCTGAATCTGGTCATCGCCCTGTCTCTCATTGAAAAGGACGGCCGCTACTGGTCCACGGTTTTTCGCCTGGCCTGTGAGAAAAGCAGCCACCGTTTTATTCAGAGCCTCATGATCATAGGCTCTACCCGGCAGAATTATCAGCCCCCCATGGAGGATCTCTTTCTGGAGCTGAACCAGTCCGAGCAGGGGGGATTCGAAACCCTCATGGAGGAGATGGCCGATCTTTCCTGGGAGGAGGGGGAGTTTGAACAGCTGATGGATCATATCCGGGATCGATCCTGGTACGCCCTGTGGAGCTGGTGCCGGAACCGGTGCCGCCCCATGAAGCTGCTCGAGCCCCATGAGCATCTGCGGGAGAGCATCGTGGCTGTAAAGAAAAGAAATCTGACCCCCTCCCTGGTGCTGGCGGGTCTCTACTTTACCATGCAGCTCGAGAAGATCCGGGAAGCGACCAGGGATTCCCGAAAGCATAAGCCGGAATAATCCTCCTTTACGCAGGGCTCTCTTTCGGGCATAATAGTGCCCATGACAAACAAGGAATCCCTCTATCGGGTCAACTCGGAGATAGGCAAACTGGAAGCGGTTCTTCTTCACCGCCCGGGCCCGGAACTGGAAAGGCTGACTCCCCAGTATCTGGAGGAGCTGCTTTTCGACGACATCCCCTGGCTCGGACGCATCCGGGAAGAGCATGACATGTTCGCCGATACCCTGCGGTCCTGCGGCTGCCGGGTTTTCTACTACGAGGAGCTGCTCACCCAGGTTCTGGAGGATTCCTCTGTCCGCCGAGAGATTATTGACGAGACCGCCCGCTTCACCGGCATCAGCCGGCTGCGGGAAGGGGAGCTGCTCAGGGAGCATCTTTACGACAGGCCCGCCGCGGAACTGGCGGGGATTCTTATCGCAGGCCTTTCCAAGAGCGATGTGGACCGAACCCATTTCCCTCCCAGTCTCTCTTCCCATATTACCGACGATTACTCTTTTTATATCAATCCCCTGCCCAATCTGTATTTCACCCGGGATCCGGGTGCTGTCATAGGGGAGGGCCTTTCGGTGAATGCCATGAAAACGGCCGCCCGGAGCCGGGAGTCCCTGCTGCTCTCCTACATCAACCGGTACCATCCTTTCATGGGAGGGGGGGAAGCGCCCCTGTGGTACGATTATCACTATCCCGACGCCATCGAAGGGGGGGACATGCTGGTGCTGAGCCCTTCCGTACTGGCCGTGGGCTGCAGCG
>JAFGPQ010000300.1 GCA_016936115.1 Spirochaetales bacterium
TCATGTGGGGAACCGAGTGATTGTGGTGGGCGGAGGAAACGCGGCCATCGATGCGGCCCGGACAGCCATGCGGCTTGGCGCTTCGGAGGTTTCCATCATTTACCGGCGGGATCAGGACCAGATGCCCGCCTACCGGGAGGAGGTGGAGGAAGCCCTGCACGAGGGAATCACCCTTCTGCCCCTGGTACAGCCCGTAGAGATCCGTACCGATAAAAAGGGCCGCGCCCTGGGCGTCCGCTGCCTGAGCATGGAGCTGGGTGAGTTCGACCGCTCGGGTAGACGCCGGCCCGAAAGGAAGGGAGAAGATCCCTTTGACATCGAGGCGGACCAGATCATTCTGGCCATCGGACAGCGTATGGACGAGACCGCCCTGCCGGGACATTCGGATCTGGAAAGAACCCCCTCCCGGTTCCTGGCGGCCGACCCGGTTACGGGACAGACCGGAATCCCCGGTGTCTTCGCCGGGGGCGATGTGAGTGACGGCCCCTCCTCGGTGGTGCGGGCTATCGCCTCGGGAGAGAGGGCCGCCGCCGGAATCAACCTGTTCCTGACCGGTGTTCAGGGGGCCTTCTGGCGAAGGGACAAATCCTACGAGACGGATTATGATCCCGCCGCCGATCCGGTTCCCTATCCCCGGGAGAAGTACAATGTGCTGCCCCCGGATAGGCGGAAGCACAATTTCGACGAAGTGGAAAAGGCCTGGTCGGTCACCGTGGCGGGGCGGCAGGCGAAGAGATGCCTGCGGTGCGATTACGGTAAGAGCTGCGGGGAAGGAGCGGAGTATGCCTAATATGATGATAGACGGTGAAAAATATGAAGTCCGGAACGGCATGTCCGTGCTTGAGGCCTGTCGTGAGGCGGGTATAAGGATTCCCACCCTCTGCTGGCTCGAGGGGCACTCCGCCCAGGGAGCCTGCCGGGTCTGTGTGGTGGAAGTGGAGGGGATGCCCGCTCTGGCCGCTTCCTGCTCCCTGCCCGTGCGGGAGGGGCTGGCGGTCCATACCCATACGGCCCGGGTGCGGAATGCCCGCAGGGCGGTGGTGGAGCTCCTTTTGAGCGAGCACGACGGGGATTGTCCCAGCTGCGAGAGGAGCGATGACTGCGAGCTGCAGGAGCTGGCCCGCTCCCTGGGAATCGACCGGGAGAGCTGGTCCGGTCAGCGGACAGGCAAAAGGATAGACGAAAGCACCCCCGCCCTGACAAGGGACAGCGGCAAATGCGTCAAATGCCGCCGCTGCGTGACCGCCTGTGCCGATGTGCAGACCGTGGGGGCCCTCCATCCCCAGGGCCGGGGATTCGAATCAACCGTGGGGCCCGCTTTCGACCGGAACCTGAGTCAGGTGGTCTGCGTTCAGTGCGGCCAGTGCGCCGCCGTCTGTCCCACCGGAGCGATTACCGAGATGAGCTACCGGGATATGGTATGGGCCGCCCTGGACGATCCCTCAAAGCATGTGGTGGTGCAGACCGCCCCTGCTATTCGTGCCGCCCTGGGAGAGGTTTTCGGGCTGCCCCCGGGAACCCTGGTGACCGGGAAGATGGTCACCGCCCTGAGGAGGCTCGGCTTCGACGGGGTCTTCGATACGAACTTCACCGCGGACCTGACCATTATGGAGGAGGGCACCGAGCTTCTGGGACGCCTTAAGAACGCCCTGACCGGTAAGGGGGAGGCGCCCCTGCCCATGTTCACCTCCTGCTCCCCCGGGTGGATACAGTTCGCCGAGCACTACTGGCCCGATTTTCTGGATAACATCTCCACCTGCAAGAGCCCCCAGCAGATGTTCGGCGCCATGGCGAAAACCTACTACGCCCGGAACGCCGGCATCGATCCCGCCGATATGGTGGTGGTTTCGGTCATGCCCTGTACGGCGAAGAAGTTCGAAGCCCAGCGGGACGAGATGTCCGACAGTGGTTATGCGGATGTGGATTATGTTCTGACCACCCGGGAACTGGGCCGGATGATCAAAGAGGCCGGTCTGGATTTCACCGCCCTGCCCGACGGGGAGATGGATGTTCCCCTGGGCATCTCCACCGGGGCTGCGGATATCTTCGCCGCCACGGGAGGTGTTATGGAAGCGGCTCTGCGGACGGTGTGGGAGATTGTCACAGGATCGGTTCTGCCCATGAACGGGCTTCATGTGAAGCCCCTGACCACTCTGGAGGGGGTCAAGTACGCCGCCCTGGAGATCGGCGGGGCGCGGCCGGAGTGGTCCTTTCTGGAAGGGGTCCAGGTCCGGGTCGCCGTGGCCCACGGCCTGGGCAATGCGGCGCGCCTGCTGGACGCGGTCCGCCGGGGGGAGGAGAACTTTCATTTTATCGAGATAATGACCTGTCCCGGCGGCTGTATCGGCGGCGGAGGACAGCCCCGCATGACCGATGATTCGGTGCGCCTGGCCCGGATGGACGCCCTTTTCAGGGAAGACGAGGGGAAGAAGTGGCGCAAGAGCCATGAAAATCCCGCCGTGGCCCAGCTTTATCAGGACTTTCTGGGAGAACCGAACGGCCATCTGGCCCACGAGCTCCTGCATACGGGGTACACCCGCAAAAAGGCCTACTATAAATCCTAGGAGTCGGAACGGCTCTCCGGTGTCCCGGTCTATTCCCGGCCGGGACGCTTGAGCCGGGGTAGGTAGCGCACCTTTCCCGTGTATACTTTCCAGGCTTTCTCCCGGTCCCCCAGGGTCACCCTGCAGCCCACGTAATCGGGCAGTTTCTCCAGGGGAATCTCTCCCGTAATGAGCCGGACACCGCCCGGGGCAGGGGGAAGGTCGGAAAGGGCCACCTCTTCTCCCCCGGTGGCGGTAAATAGAACCTCTATGAGCAGATTTTCGGGCAGGACGGAAATATCCTGATCCCCGGGAGCTTCCACCGTAAGGGTATGGTAGACCCGGTCCGTGCCGAAACTGTAGTCCCAGTGGAGCTTGTAACCGTAATAATCCTGCGGTTTGGTAAGGAAGTTTTTGGCGAAGGGGGCGATGACCCCCATCATAATAAGAATGACAAGAAGATCGAACATGAGGAGCTTCCGGTTCTTTTCGGTCCGGTCGTAGCGCACTCTTTTCACCGGTCCGGAGAAACGGTGTGTCTCGCTTTCCCGGCGGGCTTTCTCCTTATAGTAAAATCCTTCGGAACGAAGATAGTCATCCACCGGGTCGTGAGGGGATTTTCTCTTTCTCATTCCTTATCCAGCAGCTTGTCGCTTCGCCACCAGGATACTTCCGCCTTCGTATCCAGATAGGTCAGTGCCATAAGCATTCCCTCGTCGGACAGATAGTATGTATTGAAGATCTCCGGGGAATCGAAAAGCTCCAGGCTCCGGTTGAAGAGGGTCTTACCCTCCTCATTCAGGGCGATAAGGGAGTTGGCCGTTCCCCCTGTCCGGGACAGGAGCAGATGGATGCCCGAGGAGGTGGTTCCCAGAAGGTCATAGATATACCTCATCTCCTTACCTTCCGATTTAACGGAAAACTCGGGGATTTTCGTTCCCCCGTCGTACTTTCCCGTGTTCAGGTCAAAGGTGTAGAGCCGTCTTTCCGAACCGGCCCAGTCGGAGCCCATCTCTTCGGGATAGTAGTCGGCCAGGATGTAAAGCTTATAAAGAGTGGGATGGCAGGAGAGGGAGACGAGAGATCCCCAGGTTCCCTCGTCCAGCAGGGGCAGATTGTCATTGTCGATGATCACGTGGTAGAGGAGTTCCCCCTTGGGGGAGTACCAGAAGATCTGTTCCCCCAGGCTGACCTGGCAGATGACGAGAAATTCCCCGTTCTCCCTTACCCTGATATCGGTGATGTAGGGAAAGGGTGTTCCCCCGATTCCCTCTTTGCCCAGAAAATCCAGGTACTTGCCGTCCCGGTCGAAGCGCAGAATAATGCGGGAGCAGAGCGATTCCAGGGATTCGTCGTAAACGCTTTTATCCTCGGTGACCTGATCTTCCACCAGGAGGATCTCCCGGTCCAGAGCTATCTGCCCGATCTCCCGGAAGGGCCAGGTGGCATAGCGGGTATTGGAGCTCCGTCCGCTTCCGGAATCCCCCGATTTGGCCATGCGGGGCTGGGGATTCTTCTTCTGATCCATGAGCAGGAAGAGAAGGTCCCCGTAGGAGTTGAATCCCATGATTTTGCTCATGTTGGAGGAGCTGACGTAGAAAAGTCCGTCGCTCATGAAGAGATCGCTTTTTCCCGGCAAATACAGGTTCTCCCGGAAGTAATAATCCAGTTCGTCCTCCATGACTCCCAGTTTAAGGGAGAAGAGGTTTTTCCGAACCAGAGTGGTAAAACGGTCCTTCCCGCAGGAGAAAAGGGAAAGGAGGATTACTAGGGAAAGCAGAAGGGTCCGCAGTCTTTTGGGCATCGGCCTATTCTAGCTCCCGGGGGGGGCTTGTGTCAAATGGCCCGGCCAGAGCGGCGCCGGCGACGGAACGGTCAACGGGGCGAGGAAGGACCCTTAAAAATCGGGGATGTAGAAATCCACGGTCACATCGGCCTCCGGATGGTCCGGGTCCTCCGCCGAATAGGTGCAGGTCATCCTGCCGTTGGTGCACTCCGCCTCTCCGCTGCCCTTGAAATCCAGGTTCAGCCCGATGAATTCCACTATGGACCGGGCGAAGAGGGATAACTCGAGGCACATCATTTCCGTTTCCGGCGTTACGGAACAGCTCAGGGTCGAATCGCCGGAGACGTTGCCCTCCGTATCGTAGGCGCTGCCTATGTCTCCGTCGAATATGCCCGTGGAAAGGGACCCGGGGTGGTCCGTATAGCCGGTGACCCCATAGCCTTCGAAGGTTTCAAGCACTTCCGTAATCTTCCATTCCCGGCCTCCCAGTTCGGACATGCCCCATCCCATGCGGGAGAGCCAGCCCTTGGCCGTAAGAGAGGCGAAGGCCGTGGCATAATCGTTTTTGGCGAAGCTTAAGCCCCCCGAGGCCTGCATGTGGAAGCTCACGTTTATACGGGTGGTATCGGGATTGTCCGACCGGGCGGTGAAGTATACTTTATGGTAGGTATTCGCGTACACCTGGTACTCCCCGTCCCAGGAGGGGAATCTGACCCCCTCCCCGTCAAGCCCGGTTTCGACCGTGAGGGTCCCGCTTCCCGTGCCGCCCGAATTCACATCGCTTTCCGCAATCAGATCGTATTCGTAGGTATGTCCAAGATAGGTGTAGTCGTCCTCCACGCTGGATACGCTCAATAACTCATCCTTGGAGGCGGTGCCGTATTGCCCGTCCGAGGGACCCACCGGCCGGTTTTCGTTGTCGGGCCAGCGTAGGAGATGGATGGTGGTGGAACTGGAGCTGTCGCTGTTTATGCCGCAATCCTCCGGTATCCCCTCCGGTTCGGAGGGGACCGGGTAGGGGATGGCGTACTCCACGCCGTTTACCGTAACGGTGAGATTTTCCGGCATGGGGCCGACGACAATCACGACCGCGCCGGGCAGGATATAGGTGAATTCTATGCGGTATGCGTCTTCCGCAGAGGTGAGGGTGAGGTCGAAGTCGTGGCTTCCCCCCGCCGCGCTGGGGGAGACGGAGCCGTCCAGGTTCAGATATCCGGCTCTGTTGTAGGCCAGGGCGGATATTTCGAAGCCGTTGAAGATCCAGGTATCGCTTGCCGGATCGTAGGCGACGCCTGAATCGGACACCGAGTCCAGGGCCCGTATGTCCGAATCGCCGTAGCATTCGAGGAGCAGCTCCACCGCCTCCGCCACCATTTCCTCCGTAACCGTCACTCCCCCCGGGGTTTCCGGGTTGGAACCGGAAGGATCCGGGCAGGACGCCAGTATGAAAAGGACGCTCAAAAATAGAATTAGTTTTTTCATAATATTATCTCCTACTCCTGCCAGGCCGGGCAGTGAATCTTCAGCGCAATCTGGGCGGAATCACGGTCCGGATCGGCCAGGGCCAGGCTGTCCCAGTCCACATGGGCCTGTATGTGCGTATTGCTCCGCCCCCAGACCTCGTAGCCCGGAGCTCCCCAGCAATCGATATGGGATGAGACGTAGAGGGTCAGCATTAGGCAGTACATATTTCCGGGCACCACGGAAAAGGATGCGTTTCCGGAGCCGCTCAGACTGGCCGATTCGGCATTGGCGGAGATATCCCCTTCGAAAATACCGGCGCTGGCCTGGGACCAAGTGCCGTTGTCGTAGGTGATTTTCCCCCGGTGGAGGACTTCCTGCAGGATGCTGCCGATGGCGTAGGACGTCTCCCCCGTAGCTCTTCCTTCGGGATTGGAGCCGTCTACCTCTCTCATGCTGTAGAGGGTGGTCTTGAAGCTTCCCGTGCCGAACACTTTCAGATAATCGTATTCGGGATAATCATAGTCCCTGCCATGCTCAATGCTCAGTGTTTCAGACACGCTGAAGGGCAGGTTCACCCTTACGTATTCGGTTTCCGTCAGGCTCGACTCGGCGGTAAAGTAGAAATAGTAGCGCAGGTTGCCGGTGGCGCCATATTCATCGTAGCCCGAAAGGCCGTTCCCTTCGGCATAGATGTTTCCGGTAATGGCGCTGTCTGAAAGAGTGGCGTGTCCGCTGTAGGCGAAATCCCCATTGGATCCGCTTATGTTGGACGACAGTGATGAGGCGGTTTCGGAATAGGTGGTGTATTCAGAAGTCGTGTCGGAAATTCCCGCACCCGCCGGTCCCGTGGCGGATATGCTTCTATAGAGATCGTAATCGATCCCGTTGGGCAGTTCCCCCGTGAAGGAGATTCCCGGAACAAAACCGGACGGGGTTGGCGGATCACTTGCGGAGGAGGTGGAAGGATCCGGGCAGGATACTAAAATCAGCATAATAATCAGGGGGATAATCACTTTATAAACTTTCATACCGGTTATTTTACCGCCGGAGGGGTCTGAAACGTTGAAATATAAGTCGCAGAGGCAGAAAAACGTGCGGAAACGAGTTGTGAAAAGCCTAATCCGGATCGGTTATGTAGACATCGTCAAAGAGAATCAGCCGCCAGCCTTCCCGGTGCGAGGCGGCCTTGCGCTCCGGGCTGACAATCGTGCCGATTCCCGTGGTCTGCAGGTATTTGCGGATAGTGCGGATTCTTTTGTATATCTTCTGATAGGAGGGGCAGGAGCTGGGTTTGCAGTGCTCCTTGGCGCAGGACTCTTTTCCTGGTTCGACGATGTTCAGAATCTCATAACAGTGGTAGGGCTCATCCCGGCGGAGTATGAATCCCCGCAGTATCTCCCGGTCTGTCTTTCCCTGTCCCAGGGGGAGTGTCCGTCCATTGAATTCGATGGCATCCCCCGTCATTTTCAAAGGCTTTCGTGAAAGGCTGAAGAAGCGGGCGGAGAGAAAGAAGAGCAGGAAAAGCAGAAGATGATCGGAAAACTGCGTGACATGGGAAAGCCCCGGGTTGCCCAGGAAGGGGTAATTCCGAAGGGGGGCCGGCTCCGTGAAGAGGGATATGATGATCATATAAAACCAGATAAGCCAGAAAAGGGCGTTGGGAGCCCTCTCCCTAAGGGATTCCGGATCTGAGTGCTCCTCGAAATAGGGAAACCGGGAGAGAAAGCAGGCGATGAAAAGGACCAGGCTCTTCAGGGACAGGGTCAGGGCCTGCTCTTCTCCGGCTGAACCGAGAAGGAGGAAGGGCAGAAGGACAATCAGGACTGGCAAGACCATAAGCTTCTTCTTTTTCGGTTTTTCCAGGGGGAGGAGAAGCAGCGCCGCCGCGGCCAGGGTCAGGGTTATCAAGCTAGGGAGGGAGAGGGGCTTCCCGGCGAGGGCGAATCCTTCCGACAGGAGTGCCGATGAACCGGCCAGGGCGATGGAGAGGGAAAAGACGTACTCATCGAACCGCTTCCCCGATCCGGCGGGGGCTCCCTTGTCGCCGGTTCCGGGGAGAGAGACGGCGGGTATTCTCAGAGGGAAAACCTTTTTCTTCATGATCCGCATTTCCTTGTCCCTGATAAAGAGCCATCCCTCGATGGTGATGTCCCTTTTGTTCTCCGGGGGCATCAGCATGCCCAGTCCCAGGTTCTCCATCTTCCTGTCCAGGCTTTTGATATGGCGGTAGATCGCCGAATAGGCCAGGCAGAGGGATGCTTTGCACTCTCCCGGGCGGCAGAGGAAGGGAGATCCCGGCTCTTCCCTGTTCAGGGAATCGGCCGCATCGCTGCAGCGAATCCTGCCGTCACCCGCGAAGGCCCTGTCCAGGAGGGCAAGTTCCGTTCGGCTGAACAGGGGGGTAATCTCTTCGTTTCTCAGCCAGATTCGCCCCTTGTCAAGAAATACCCTTTTCTGGGAGTTGTTCCTGAGGAGATTCAGAAAGTAGATGGGGGGGAGAAAGTTCAATGCCCCGTAGAGGGAGTAGAACATATCCTTTCCCGGCCCGGGAAATCCCGCCTCCCCCATTTGCCGAAGGGCCAGCATGAAAAGAAGGACTGCGTAGGAGAAGAGCAGAATGATGATGCGGCTGAAGCCGGGAGAGAGCTTTTCGAAGTCCCGGGGACGGGAAATCTTATAGATGACGACATAGGCCATGGTAAGAACAGGCCCGGGATAAAGGTGGATAAACAGGGGCAGGTAGAATTCCTGAAGCCGTAAACCCGTGTAAAGGGCGTAAGCGGACAGAGCGACAAAGAGCAGGATCCCCCCCGATACGAGGCGTTCCCGGTTTCTTGACCGTATAAGCAGGAACTCCCCCGTCCCTTGTATAAGGAAAAGAGCTAGCCCCGCATAGAAGCCCGGCCCTTCAAGACCGGCGTAGAGGGTTATCAGAAGGGCGGGCAGGGATGTGTAGAGAATGAGGAGCAGTATCATCGTTCGTTCCGGGCCTGGGCTTTCATTGTTATCAGGGATACGAAAAGGGGTGTCAGCATCATGAAAAGGGATAGCAGGCCGTACCGGGGATAGGCGTAACCTATGATGACGGCGGCCAGGCTGGCGGGATAGGTGGTCTGATAGAAGGGGGAGAACATCTTTTTAAAGGAGATCCTGAAAGGTGAGCCCTCCTCCACCTTGTAGTAAACCGCATTGATAAGACAGGAGAAGGTGAAGAAGAGGGGCGCCATGGCCAATACGGGCAGAATCCTGAGAGAGGGCAGAAGAGATCGGAAGAGTCCGAGGAGGCTGTCCAGAACAAGCATGATGATCATGAGGTGGGATATGTTGAACAGGAGGAACCGCGGGGGGGTGTTGAACAGGTGGCGGTACCGATCCTCTTCCCGTGTTATAATCAGCAGGAAAGTGAGAAAAATGGAAGCCCCCGCATTGAGCGGGCCACCGGCCAGGTAAGCCGCGTAGAAGACGGCCTCAACCGGGGAAACGAAAAATCTACCGTTCACATAATACACCGAGAAGGATTCACTCAGAACGGCGACCACGGTCCAGACGAGGATGGTTCCCATGTCAAGAGAAGGGTTGCCCGGCTGCATTGCCGCATGAATCATGAGAAGAGCGGCCGAGCCGATCAGGAGAGCAAGGAAAAGGTAGACGCCGGGTTTGAGTATCTTCATATTCGTTTGTTGCTTACATATTAGTTTATCCCCGTTTTTGTGATTTTTCCATTATGAAAACGGGGGGAATGATTTTGCCCGAATCGGGGTGGAACTGTGGAAATTCCGGGGCTGTGCGAAGGCTCTTCTTGTGTTTTGGCCGATTCCATGATAAAAATAGGGGTTATGAGTGAGAGAATAAAAAAGATTTCCCAGCTCCTGGACAGCATCGAAGTTATCGAGATTCTGGGAACGGGCGATCCTGATATAAAGGGGATCGTTTACGACAGCCGCCATGTGGATAAGGACTTCGCCTTTTTCGCCCTGAAAGGGGTCCATACGGATGGTCATGATTATCTGGACGAAGCGATTGAGCTGGGCGCCTCGGTGGTGGTCTATTCCGATACATCCCTGGAGAGAAAGCCCGGCCCCTACTACGTGCGGGTCAGGGATACCAGAACGGCCCTGTCCCCCTTTTCTGCTGCATTCTACGATCATCCCTCACGGGAAATGACCGTGATCGGCGTGACGGGAACCGACGGGAAAAGCACCACCGTTTCCCTGATACAGCAGCTTCTGGAAGGGGAGGGGGAATCCTGCGGCTTTCTTTCCACGGTCAGCTATAAGTCGGGGGACGGCATAGCGGCGAATCCCTTTCGCCAGTCCACCCCTGAGGCTCCCGAGATCCACCGGATCATGCGGGACATGGTGGACAACGGAATGGAATACGCCGTGATCGAAGCCACCAGCCACGGCCTGTCCCCGAAGAACAACCGTCTGGGGGATGTGGATTTCGACGCCGCTGTCTTCACCAACCTGACCCATGAGCATCTGGAGTTCCACGGGACCTTCGAGCAGTACCGGGAGGATAAGTGCACCCTGTTCCGCATGCTGGCCCGTAATTTCAACGAGGAGTCCCTGACCTTCGGCGTGGTGAACCGGGACGATCCCTCGGCGGATTTCTTTATCAAGGCCGCCGGGGAAGTCCCCATCTATCTCTACAGCATGAAGAACAAGGAGGCGGACCTTTTCTCCGACGAATTCGATGCGGGAGTGGACGGAACGGAATTCACCCTTCATACGCCGGGGGACAAGAAGAGACTCACCCTTAATATTCCCTCCCTGGTCAATATAGAGAATCTGATGGCCGCCATGATGGTAACCGCCGAAATCCTGGGGCTGGACGCTCTGGATCTGGCCGATCATGTTCCCAATCTCAAGGGCGTCAAAGGGCGGATGACCCGGATCAAGGGAAGTCAGCCCTACGACGTGGTCGTGGATTACGCCCACTCCCCCGGTTCCTTTGAGAAGGTGCTTCCTGCGCTCAAATCCCTGGTCCGGGGCAAGATGATCATTGTCTTCGGTTCCGCCGGCGAGCGTGATGTGGAGAAACGGGCCGATCAGGGGGAGATCGCCTCCGATTACGGAGAGATCATTATCCTGACCGACGAAGATCCCCGGCTGGAAGATCCCATGGCCATACTGGAAGACATTGCCTTCGGCATTAACGATAAGACCCGGGAAGAGACCCTGTTTCTTATTCCGGACAGGCGAAAGGCCCTGAAAAAGGCTCTCGACCTGGCCGAAGAGGGGGACATGGTGGTCGCTCTGGGTAAGGGCCATGAATCGACTATCATCTATTCCGACGGCCCCCACCCCTGGAACGAGGAGGAGGTCCTTACGGAACTCCTGAGGGAGAGGGGTTATTGAGATACCTCCCGCCGGTCCTGCTGCTCCTCTTCGGGGGAGCGGGCCTCTGGGCCGGAGACGTTTTTCTCTACCGTCCCCCCGAGTCGGAAGTCCTGACCCTGGGAGGGGATGTCCTCCGATCCATAAGGGGGGATGATAGAATCCAGCTTGATTACGTGGAGAACCGTCTCCTCCTTGAGAAGGGGTTCCTCCCTTCCGGGCGCACTCTGATACAGCTCTATGACGACCGGAATTCTTCCGGCCCTATCCCCGAAGAATCCTCCCTGTCCCGGGGAAGCGAATTCACCTGTCCCTACCGGGGGGGGAGCCTGGTTTTTTCTCCTCTGCGGCCGAACAGGCTTACCTGGATAGGGGAGCGGAAGGAGGATCTTATTCCGGAGAGTCTGCCCGAAGGGGGCGTTCTGCTCTTTTTCGTCACGGGAGGGGATTTCTTCTGGCTGGGAAACGGTACGGTCTTCTTCTGCTATGACCGGCAGGGGGCTGTGACGGCCCGCTATACCCTGAAAGAGCCGGCCCTGCTTTCCGCCGCCGACGACGGGGGGCGCCTCTATCTCTCCATTGGTGACGGTACTTTCCTGAGCTATCCCCCGAGGGAAGGGAGCGGTTCCGGGAGCATCATTGACAGAAGCTTTGACGAGACCGGTCTTTTCCTGTCCGGCAGCGGAGAGGCTCTTGAGATAATGGAAAGGGAGCGGGAAAAGGATGTGAGGAGCTTTACCTCATGGCTGCGGGAGTGGGGAGAAGCCCTCTACCGGAAAAATCCTCTGAACCGGGAACTGGGAGAATTCCTCAGAACCCTGTGAGATGACCCGTTTCTCAGGCGGACCCGGAGAGGACCGATTCGATTTTTTCCAATAGCGTGTTGAGATGGTAGGGTTTCTGAATGATGTCCGCCGGAGTTTCGTGAAGATACTCTTCCATCAGCACATCGTCGGAATAACCGCTGCAGAATACCACGGGAATCCCCTCGTCCTCTTTTCTGATCTCCATATAGGCTTCCCAACCGTTCTTGTTAGGCATCATAATGTCCATCAGGAGGAGGTCTATGGATCCGGCGTTTGCCTTAAAGATGTCTACCGCTTCCTGGCCGTCATTCGCCGTGATGACCTGGTATCCCGCCTTCTTCAAGGTGATTTCCGCAAGGTTTCTAATGATTCTTTCGTCTTCTGCCACTAAGATTGTTTTTGCCATAACTAACTCTATTCTAAATGATTTCCCGTAGAATACAAGAACTTCCTTTTTTTTTATGAAAAAACTATGTGAAATTCCGTTTAATAATTAAAATAGTAGGATTGGTTCTCTTCGTCCCGGGAAAAAAGGGAGGACCGGTTCATAATAAGAAAAAGGACCATTCCCCCCGTCAGGGCGGCCAGGCTGAACCGGGGGTCCCAGTCGCTCAAGTGAAACAGAGCCGGCGTATCAAAGGCAGTGCCCCCGCTGTTGACAATCAGCAGTCCCCAGCCGTTATTGGCGAGATGTACACCCAGAGCCATCTCAAGACCCCCCGTCTTCCAGCACAGGAAAGAGAGAAACAGCCCCATCCCTATGTACTGGGGCATCATGAGGAGGTAGCCGTATTGGGAAACCTCCGGATTGGATGAGTGGAGAAGCCCGAAAAGCAGGGAAAAGAATACCAGAGGGTATACCGGCTTTCCCGTGAGAAGGGTTCCCCCTTTGATGAGGTATCCCCGGAAGAAAATCTCCTCGAAGGCGACCTGGGGGACGATGAACAGCACTCCCAGAAGGAGAAGACCAAACCACGGAGCCCCCTGGGGAGTGAACCGGTAGCTCTCCCGGTGAAAGAGAAACTGTATCAGATCGGCCAGTGCCGAGAGAATAGTCCAAGAAGCCAGTCCCCTTCCCATGAGGGACCAGCGGAATCCCTTTGTCCCGGTAATGAGTTGCCCTGTTTTTTTTCTATGAAGAGTCCGCCAGATAATCAGAAGGACAGCAAGCAGAAGCAGGAAGGGAAAGAAGGTATAAAAGAAACGCCCCCCCAGGGAAAGGGGCAGGGCCGATATATTTCTGCTGCCGCTGAATGAGGCCAGAGCGGCTCTTTCCCCGGCGGCGGCCAGTTTTTTCAGATAAAAGAGAAAGGGCAGGTTCGCCGGAATGAGGGCCGCCGCCAACAGGAGGAGGCCTCCCAGGTAGGTAAGTTTTGTAAGGGTTTTTTGCTTCATAGGTTTTCTTTCGGAGGATCAGGGTGTAAAGTAAAGAATGTTTTTATCGTGATTACCCCGTGGTTTGGGAGGAAGCAGGGATGATTGTAGACAGCCATTGCCATATCTTTTCCAAAAACGACCTGACCCAGGATTACCGGACCGCCAGCCGCCTGGTTAAGCGGTTTCAGGATATGCCCCTGCCCGACAAGGGCGCCGGGTCTGAAAAAATCCTGCGCTTCATGGACCATATGCTCAACTACAGCGCGGAGCATCTCTTTCTGAAAATGCGGGAAACCTACGGGGAGGATTATGCCGCGGTCCCCCTGATGATGGACGGCACCTACGTCACTCACCGCGCAGGGGAGGATTTTGAGAAGACTTCCCCGCTCAACCGCATCGGGGAACAGATCAGGGCGCCCCTCGCCCACATAAGGGGCAGGGTTTCCGAGCCAAACATCGCCCACGGCAGGAAAGACCTGTTCGCCCGCAATTTCACGACCCAGGTGAACGAACTCAAGAGACTGAAGAAAGCCTATCCCCACAACCTCTTTCCCTTTCTGGGGATTGATCCCCGAAGAAACGATGACGATCTGAAAGGAATCCTGATGGATCTTATCAGAGACAGGGTGGGAGCGGGGAAAACCTTTTCCGGAATCAAACTGTATACGGCCCTGGGATACTCCCCCACCCATCCCTTCCTTTACAGCGACGACAGGAAGGAGAAGACCCTTTACTGGTGGTGCCAGAGGAACCGCATTCCCCTGACCGTTCATTTCTCTCCCACCGGATTCGCCCACATCAACGATAGCATCCGTATCCGCGGTGACGTTTATTACCCCGATGCCGGGGAAATCGTACCCGGTGAGGAATTATACAAGGGGGGGATCATGAAGTTTCATAAGAAATTCTGGCGCCATCCCTTTGCCGATCTTGTGGAGGAGAGGCAGATTAAGCTGAACCATCCCCTCCTGTGGAGAAAGGTACTGGAAACCTATCCCAGGCTCAGGATCAATTTTGCCCATGCCGGGGGATACAGGCAGGTGCCCCTCTATCTGAAGGGCGATCCCCGGGGATTCTGGACGCGGGGGGCCCTGTCCTTCCTGAGCGACTATCCCCAGGTGAGAATAGACATGAGCAATTTCAACAATACCCTGAAAGGGGCGGACATGCTTCAGGGATTCAGGGAGAATATCTATGATAAGCTGCCCCGTTCGGCGAAAAGACGGGTTCTCTACGGTTCCGATTTCTACATGCTCTACCTGCTGGAGAAGGAGCTGACCCTCTACTTCGACCGTTTCTGCAACTATTTCGGGAAAGAAATGGATTATGTGGCCCGGGAGAATCCCATGGATTTCTTGAATTGAATTACTCGATAATGCCTTTTTCGTCGATATACTTCTGGGCCATGGCCCGGTCTTCCGGGTCGATGCGGTCGGCGTAGGTATCCAGAAAATTCCGGTCGTATTTGGCGGCGCACCAGAGGAGGCTCCAGGCGGAGTTGTTCTTTTTGTCGCCCAGTCCCTTATAGATGTCGTATACATCTATGTAGGCGTCCAGAATCGCCTCCCGTTCGATGCGTGAATAGGTGTCCCCTTCGCCCAGGCGGTTGAATATCTCCACCACCTCGTTCGGGTAGATCAGATCCGGGTCGCCGCTCTTCATGTCGTTCAAAAGATAAAGATCGGGCCAGAGGAACATATCCCCCCAGTAATCCCCCGTAATAAGGGAGAAGCACTCCCCCCACTCCACGGTGTGCCTGTCTACTACAAAACGGGAGATAGCCTCGGGAAGGTTGGATTCGTTTGCTGAAGCGGCAGGCTCTACGGTTTCCGCCGGAACGGATTCTACCGCAGGAGTTCCCCCTGAGACGAGAGCGTCCCCTGCCAGGGAAGAAGCGTAGTGATGAAACCGGGGAATGGTATTGAGCTGTCTCCTTATAAAGAGAAAAGTAACCCCCGCCATCATGAGGAATATGAGAATCGTTACAAGGGTCATTTTTAATCGCTTCGTGTTATCCATCTTTCTTCCTTCTATCATTATGGTCATTTTGAATCATAAAGTAAAACACTTTTTTTCTTTTTTCCCCTTTTCCTTTCGCCTTGCCAAACGGGATATCACGGGTTACAATATTTTTACACATTTTCAGGGGGTACCGGAATGATTTGGAACAGGGATGCCGAGTGCGAATCGGCGGAGCAGAGAAGACTTCTTCAGGGATATCAGTTGAAGAAACAGGTGACGCACCTTTACGAGAAGGTCCCCTTCTACCGCAAAAAAATGGATGATCTGGGCGTGGGACCCGGTGATATCAACTCCATTGAAGACATAGGCAAGCTTCCCTTCACCACCAAGGACGAACTGCGGGAAACCTATCCCTACGGACTTCTTGCCTGCGCCGAAGAGGAACTGGTCGAGATCCATACCTCATCCGGTACGACCGGAACTCCCGTCCTGGGTGGTTACACCCGGGATGACCTGAATATGTGGGGCGAAGTCATGGCACGGTGCATCGGCATGTCCGGGGGGACCCCCTCCGACGTGGTGCAGAATGCCTACGGCTACGGCATGTTCACCGGAGGCCTGGGTGTCCATCACGGGGCCCAGAAAATGGGCTGCAACACCATCCCCGCCGCCTCGGGCAACACCAAGCGCCAGCTCATGCTCATGCGTGATTTCAAGAGCACCATTCTGACCTGCACCCCTTCCTATGCCCTGTACATGGCGGAAGTGGCCAAGGAGATGGGTATCGACTTCAGGGAGCTTCACCTCAAGGCGGGTGTCTTCGGCGCCGAGCCCTGGAGCGACAACATGCGCAAGGAGATAGAGGAGAAGCTCAATCTCCAGGCCTTCGATATCTACGGACTCACCGAGATCATCGGCCCGGGTGTCTCCAACGAGTGCGAAGCCCACAATGGTCTGCACGTCAATGAAGATCATTTTTATCCGGAAATCATCAATCCCGAAACGGGAGAGGTCCTTCCCGAAGGGGAGAAGGGGGAGCTGGTCTTCACCACCCTCACCCGGCAGGGTACCCCCATCCTGCGCTACCGCACCCGGGACATCACCTATCTGTGGCACGACCAGTGCTCCTGCGGGCGCAGCCTGGTCAAGATGCACCGTCTTCTCGGCCGGACCGACGACATGCTCATCCTGCGCGGGGTGAACGTCTTCCCCAGCCAGATCGAAAACGTGCTCATGCAGATTGAAGAGACCCAGCCCCATTACCAGATCGTTATCGACAGGGACCGTTCCCAGCTGGACGATGTGGAGCTTCAGGTGGAAGTGGAGGAATCCTTCTTCAGCGACGAGACCAAGGAGCTGGAAAGAATCCGAGCCAAGATAGCCCTGGCCATGAAGCAGGAGCTTCAGATCAATGTGAACATCAAGCTGGTGGAGCCCAAGTCCATCGAACGGAGCATGGGCAAGGCCAAGCGGGTCATCGACAAGAGAAACCTTTAGGGATACACAGGAGAAGAGAATGAAAGTCAAACAGCTGTCAGTTTT
Source organism: Spirochaetales bacterium (assembly GCA_016936115.1). Taxonomy (GTDB): domain Bacteria; phylum Spirochaetota; class Spirochaetia; order DSM-2461; family DSM-2461; genus SZUA-368. The sequence goes on from JAFGPQ010000300.1 coordinate 16,820, forward strand.
TATAGAGAATACCAATGGACGCCTGGCCCAGGTTACCCGGGTCATGGGAAACGCCGGAGTCAACATGCGGGCCGCCACCATCGCCGACACGGCGGACTTCGGGATCCTGCGCATTATCTGCGAGCAGCCCCAGGAGGCTCTTCTTGCCCTGAAGGAAGCGGGCTTCACCGCCCGGGTTACCGAAGTGATCGGGGTGAAGCTCACCGATGAGCCGGGCGGACTGGCGGACATTATGGAGCTTTTTGAGAAGAACGGGGTGAACATCGAATACTGCTACTCCACTCTCATGTGCGACCAGGGGCAGGCCGTGGTGATCTTCCGGGTGGAGGACATCGACCTGGGACTGAAGATCCTGGGTGAAAACGGGGTGGAGGCCATCGCGTCCTTCGGCTGATACGAAGGAGGTCGTTTTGAAAAAGAGAATTCTCACTATCGCCCTTATCGTCATAGGGGTACTGCTGCTGCTTAACGGGTTCGGCAATATCATGGACGACGGGCGGGTTCTCACCTATGATCTGACATCTATTCTGTCCGGCGCAGGGCTGCTGATTCTGGCGTTCCGCTAGGCTTTTCCGCCGTTCTGTGAAGACATATTCCTCCCCATCTCTAGGGAATCCCCATAAAAAAATAGGGAAAAATCCTAGCAAATACATAGCGAAAGCGTTATATTTTGTACAAACGGAGGTAAGAACGATGAAAAAACTACTTCTTATTCTTTTGATTTTTATGACGGCTGTTAGTTTCGCAGCAGCGGATTCGATGACGTATAGCGCTCTCGAAGACGATTTCAAAGGCTTTTCCGACGATATGGCGAAGGCGCTTCCCTTCGCATCGACGGTAGGGATGAACTGGAGTAATGCCTATCTGGGGAACTTTCCCCATTTCGGGGTGGGGCTCACCACAGGATTCGTCACCCTTCCTGCAGATAATTTCGAGTCCGTAGCCTCTCAGCTTGGAGTATCTCTTCCCAGCGAGTTCTTTGGTCTGGGTATCGGTGTTCCCCTTCCCGCTTATACGGTTGATGGCCGCCTGGCCTTACCGGTTCTGCCCTTGGATTTGGGCGTGAAAGTGGGTTTCCTCGATCCCTCATGGTCTGAGGGTCTGACCGGCGGTGCGGCGGGAGTAGACTATCTTCTCTTGGGCGGTGATGTCCGGTGGGGGCTTGTCAAGGACAAGGGGATTCTTCCCGCAGTTTCCATCGGCGCGGGATACAACTATATGAAGGGTGGACTCCTCATGAAGAATATTGTCGGGGCCACTACCTTGACAAGCGTTGCCGGACATACGGTTTCCATGAGTTCCGCGGATATGGTTTACGAGTGGAGCGCCAATGTTATCGACGTGAAGGCGCAGATAAGCAAAAATCTTTTCATTCTGACACCTTCTGTGGGACTTGGTTATTCCTACGGCTTCAGCCAGGCCGGAGGCGGTATGGATGCAAATATTCTTGTTGATGGTCATACTCCCACGCCTTCAGAGATCAGTACTATAGAATCGGCCACGGGCATGACCCTTGACGACCAGTCCCTACGTATTCTTTCCGAAGTAAAAGGCGGTACACTCCGTGCCTGGGCCGGCTGCAGTGTGAATCTTTTTGTTCTGAAACTGGATCTGAATGCTATGTATAATGTCTTCAGCGGAAATCTGGGTGCTACCCTTAACGCCCGCATTCAGATTTAAGCTCTGACCCGTATCTGAAACATACTCCCCAATCTTGAAAATTTCGGGATTGGGGTTTATAATAAGCTTCATCGGGGAGGATGTTATGGAGTGGAAAGCCAGCCATATACTGGTGAAGGACCGGGAACTGGCCCTTCGTCTGAGTCGGGAGATCAAACAGGGCGCCCGGTTCGAAGAACTGGCGCGGCGCCATTCCACCTGTCCCAGCAAGTCTTCCGGCGGCGATCTGGGCTGGTTCGGCCCGGGAAAGATGGTCCCCGCCTTCGAAAACGCCGTGAAACGGCTGGGAGTCGGATCCGTTTCCGATCCGGTCAACACCCAGTTCGGGTGGCATGTCATTAAAGTTACCGGCAAACGTTAGGCCTTTATGAGAAAGGCCTCCTTTCTAATATCCCTTTTCCTTATCCTGATTTCCCCCCTTGCTTCCTCTCCCCCTGTTTACCCCCCTGTGGAAAGAGGTGTTCTGAATCTGAGGGACCGGGATCTGGAGGAGGACTGGATGATTCCCCTGGCAGGGGAGTGGGGCTTCTTCTGGGACAGTTTCGCCACCACCGCCACGGCGGGACGATATGATTCTGCTTCGGCACCGAAATATATCCCCGTTCCCCAAGCCTGGAACGAAGGGGACGATCCCTATCCGGTTTTCGGAAAGGCCCTCTATACGCTCACTGTTCTTACCCGGGAGGATCAGTCTATTCTGGGTATTGAGCTGAAAAACCTCAATCCGAATTTCATTCTTTACGCCAACGGGAAAAAGATTTATACCTGCGGCAATCCCAGTATTGATCCTGCCCAGTCCCGGGCGGCGAATGTCTCCCTCGTTCTGCCCCTTGTGCCGGAAGAGGGACGGATCGATCTTATTTTCGTCATGTCCAACTGGCATACCAATATTCCGGGGTTCTTCCGCCTTCCCCTTCTGGGGGAGTATGAGACGGCGGTGAAAGTGCTGATGAAGGAGAAGACCCGGGAATCCCTGTTTATCGGAGCCATGCTCCTGTTGAGTCTCTATCTCTTCTTCTCATACCTGTACAACCGGGAAGAGGGCGCTAAGCTCTGGCTCGGCTTCGTCATCCTTTCCGCCGCCCTTTACGCTTCCGTCAAAGGGCCTCTGATTCTCATGGATCTCTTTCCCGCGGCCGGGGGAGAACTCCGGTCAAAGGTCATCTATCTGGTCCTTCTCCTCTATCCCTATTTCACCTATCGCCAGTACAAGGTACAGAAAAACCTTAAGATTAACCGGATGATCGGCAGGATAGACCTGATCCTCGTTGTGCCCCTGACGCTCATAGTTCTGCTGACGCCCAAGGGGTTTTTCACGCGTTTCGAGCTGCTTTTCGTCGGCCATGCCCTGGTGCTTTCCCTTTATGTGGTCTTCGTTCTGGTCCGGGACTTCTTTCGGCTGCGGACGCTGGAAGCCGTCCTGGCTCTGGCCGGGGATCTTCTTCTCTTCCTGGCCGTCCTCTTCAGTGTCCTGGACAATTCCTTCTCCCTCTCCAATACGGGGCTGGCGGTCTACTTTTTCTGTTTCTGTTTCTTCCAGACTATCCTGCAGGCCCGCTTCGCAGGTAAGAATTCCCTTATGGTCAAAGTCCTGAGCGAAAGGAACCGGACTCTGAACGCCCAGAAGAATCAGTATGAAAACCAGGCCCTCATGGATCATCTGACCAGGGTCAAAAACCGCCGTTCCCTGGACAGTTTTATTAAAAAGAGTTGGGATCTGGGTTCCTTTTTCAGCCAGGGCCTGGGGGTGATCATGATTGATATCGATTTTTTCAAACGGTATAACGACTCCCTGGGGCACAAGAAGGGAGACGCCTGCCTGGTCATGGTAGCGGAAGCCCTGAGCAACAATCTCAAAAGGAACCAGGACTTCATCGCCCGCTACGGGGGAGAGGAATTCATTGTGATCATACAGGGGGTGGATTCCCTCTTTTCCCTGTTCAACATCGGGGAGCATCTGCGCAAAGCCGTGGAGGATATGAAAATTCCCCACCCCGATTCGGATGTGAGCTCCTATGTCACCATCAGCGTGGGAATCGAATATCTGGATGCGGGGGAGGAATCCCCCTCGGACGATCTGATACAGCGGGCCGACACGGCTCTCTACCTGGCAAAGAACCGGGGGCGGAACCGAGTCGAAACGATCAACTCCCTGCCCGTGACCGAGTCGGAAGCGATGGATGTGTAGCCACAGAGGCTGCGCCTAGTCCAGGTTGAAAAGCCTTCCGGTCAATTTCTGAACCGTTCTTTTGTGGGCGTTCACCGAGTCCCCCCAGGGCTTATCGTTGTTCTGGGAATCGAATTTCTGGGTAAACCAGTGCAGTTCGCCCTCCATCCGCTCCAGGTTCTTCTTCTGCAGGTTCATAAGCTCATCCAGGAATCGAGCCAGTTCGGAGGGTTTGAGCGCCTCCGACGCCAGAGGCAGTAGGCCCGCCATGTGATGAAGGCAGAGTCCTTTGGACTCTCCCAGGGCCTTTTGAAAATCCTCGTCCCGGCGCCAGAGATAGGCCAGGGTATAGTAGTAGCGTTTCATGCTGCGGGAAATATCATCGCATATCAGGCAGGAGGTTTCCTGATCCTCTATAGAGGAAATCAGCTCCTCCTGGGCTTTTTTGATATCTCCGGGTACCAGGGGCATTACTTTCTTTGAACCGGCGGCGCGGCTCTTTTTTTGGAGCGTCTCCATGAGGGGGAAGAGTTCCTTCTGCCTTTCCATCAGGTAGGTATGGGTCATCAGACCCAGCCCGTGGGCCTTGCGGCGGGCCACCAGGTCGGCATAGTGGGAGGGGCAGAAACCGCTGCGGTTCACCCGCTGCCGGGTCTCCGGATTCATGACCGAACTCCCCAGGTAGAAATCCAGGTAGCGGCTGCGGGATTGTTCCTCGAGCAGGCAGAAGGGGCACTCCGTTTCCTCTCTGACCGCGTCCCAGACGGGAATGGTTTCCAGTTCGTACTTCATGAAGACTGGCCCTGCTCTTCGAAAAAGTTTCTGTGAATAATCTGAAGCGCCCTGTCCCTATCCTTATGGGATACCACAAAATAGGCCGTTCCCTCCGAAGCACCCAGAGAGACAATAGGCATTTTGATTCCCACCCGCACCAGGGGCGCCACGATGCGGCCCGCCTGTTCCGGGTGGTCAAGGAGGTTTTCACCCACCAGGGCGATGATGGAGATACTGTCCATGGGGGTGAGCCGGGTGACGGTGGGAAGATTCAGCTCCTCCAGGGCTCTGACCGAAGGGGCCAGGTCGGCGGAACTCAGGTAGACATTGATGGATGTCTGGGAGGTGACCACCGATTTGATGTTGATATCCCTATCGTCCAGGCCGGTGGTGATCCGCCCCAGGATGCCCCCTTTGATCCCCACCCCCGGGCCGGTTATGCGCAGAATGGCAATGTCGTCGCTGTAGGTGACGCTCCGGGCGGAGTGGTTATCCTCGGGGCTGCTGTCATCTATTATGGTGAGGGGAAGAAGGCGGGTGCGGTCTCCCTCTATGTTCAGAATGCGGATGGGAATATTCCTGTCCAGCAGGGGCTCCACAGTTCGCGGGTGAAGGATGTTCGCCCCGAAGTAGGAGAGTTCCGCCGCTTCCCGGTAGGAGAGGGCCGGCACGGGGCGGGCCTGGGGAATAATTTTGGGATTGGCTGTCATATAGCCGTCCACGTCTTTCCATATATCAAGGGAGGAAGCTCCCGCCGCCCGGGCGATGGCCGCGGCGGAGTAGTCACTGCCCCCTCGGCCCAGCAGGGTGATCTGCCCTTCCGGGGAGATGCCGTAAAAGCCGGGGACCACGTAGATGCGCCGGTCGCCCAGGTTCCGGGGAATCCGTTTTTCCGACTCCTTGAAATCCACCGAAGCGGAACTGTACTCCCCGTCGGTGATGAGGCCCAGGTCCTCGGGAAGGGCTTCTTCCACGTCGAATCCCCGGGCCTCCAGGGTCTTCGTCAGTATCAGAGAGCTGAGTCTCTCCCCGTAGCTGAGGATCTTATCCTTGACCGAATGGGGCAGTTCGCCGATGTAATGAACCCCCAGAAGGTAGCGCTTCAGCTCATCCAGACGCTGATCCACCAGGGCATAGGTCTCCCGGCGGCAGGATTCCTCCTCAATGGAAAAATCGATGCTCTCCATCTTTTTTTCCTTTATCGTCCCTATCAGCTCCTCCACATGGGATTCGCTGTGCTGAACCGTCTCAATCCCCTCGGTCAGGTAATTGGTTATGCCGTAGAAGGCGGAAACGACGAGTATGAGAGGCTGATCATAGAGCTCTACCGCTTCTACGATAGCCCGTACGCTTTCCCGGGATTTGAAGTTGGATCCCCCGAACTTGCAGACAATTCTTTTTTCCATGGCCCCGCTTATTTCACTTCCGGCACCAGGAGGACCTGGCATTCCGTACTATTGAGAATAGTACCGGCCACACTGCCGGAGACGACATGGTGGAGAGCCGTATTGTTCAGGGCTCCCATTACCAGGATATAGGGATCGATCTTTTCAATCTGTTTCTTCAGTTCCTCGATGATATCCCCGGTGGGCGTGGCGGCGGTGAAGGAGCAACCCGAATCGCGCAGACGCTCCTTGGCCCGTTCGAGCCTGTTCTGCATCTGAATCATCTCTTTCGCAGCGGATCCCGATTTATTCGGTGTTGCATGGGGAGTTGCTTTTTCCCCGGTAATCACATGAACAAGATGGATGGGGGCGTTGAGTTTTCCGGCCAGTTCTATTCCCTTTTCCAGAACCCTTTCGCCGATCTTTCCCAGATCGGAACATATCATAACAGTGTCGCTCACGGCTTGCCTCTCCTTATAGATCCGGCATGGAATTCATCCGGATGGGTTGGGACTCCCTTTTTTATACCGTTTTTAAGGGGATTTTGCAACAGAAGGGAGCCTGTGGGCAGGAGTAACCCTAAATGGGGAATCACTAATTGCCGATCATGGAAGAAAGGGAGACATACATGGATAGTAAACTGGTATCGGAAACGGTTAACGACGTAAACAAACTGCTCGAGGATTTCTTTTTCAAACCGGTGATTTCCACGGCAATGGAGCGGTACGGGGTGGACAATGCCCGTGATATCCGGTATTTTTTGCATGACGCCCAGACCTATCTGGACGACAAACCCTTTATGGAAGACGGGGTGGCGGAGCTCGTCAGTTTCAAGGAACAGGTGAGAAAGAAGGTCCTGCCCTGGATCGACGAAGCCCTGATGATATCTCCCTTTCATAACGGAAGGCATTCCATGGCAGAGGAAGAGCTGCTCTACCGTAAGATGATGTCCCATATATTCAAGGACAACGTGGAGCTTCTTCATCGGCTCGTGGAGAAACTGAGGTCCGTCTATCCGGATGGATCCCGGAGACATACTGCCGCTCCGGAAAATGATATTGCCTTCAGGCATGGATTATTGGTGAGAGCATGATTTTGACAAATTACCATACCCACACAATCTATTGTGATGGGAAAGGGAAACCGAAAGCCTACGCAGAGGCGGCCCTGGAAAAGGGACTGACCGCTCTGGGCTTCTCCTCCCACTCCCCCTGGCCCGATTCGGTTTGCGGGATCAAGGAGAAGCAGGTTCCCAAATACATTAAAGAGATAGAAGGCCTCAGGAAGACCTACGAGGGACGGCTGGAGATCTATCTGGGGCTCGAAATCGAGTATTTCCCGGGATTCTCCTCCGCCGCCGACGAGTACTACGACACCCTTCCCCTGGATTACCGCATCGGTTCCCTCCACTCCCTCTACGACGAGAGCGAGAAGAAGTGGTACGCCGTGGACGGACCCGAGGAGGAGTACAAGCATATCCTCAATGATATGTGCGGCGGTATTATGGAGAATTTCGTACGCCAGTACTACGGCCATATCCGGGATATGATCAAGGTCGGCCGCTTTGAAATTCTGGGCCACCTGGACCTGATTAAGAAGCATAACAAGGGGGAGGTCTACTTTACGGAAGACGCCTCCTGGTACAGGGACGAGATTCAGAAGACTCTGGACTGCCTGGAAGGAACGGGCATTATTCTGGAAGTGAATACGGGCGGATTGAGCCGGGGCTATACGGAGACGGTCTATCCCTCTCCCTGGATTCTGGCCGAAGCTTGTCAGAGGAATATCCCCACCCAGCTGAACGGGGATGCCCACGCTCCTGAAAATCTGGATTTCGCCTATGCCGAAGCCCGGGAGATCATGGCCGAAGCCGGTTATGATCAGGTGCGGCTCCTGCTGGGCGGCGAATGGGTGAACCGGCCCCTAGCTTAACTTTCTGACAAGATCGATGAACTGACGTCCCCGGTCGAACTCATTCTGGAACATTCCGAATGAGGTGGCTCCGGGGCTCAGAATCACCATATCCCCCTCCGATGCGGCGGCGACAGCCTTTTCAAAGGCTTCTTCCAGACTGCCGAAGGGGCCCTGCCAGGAAATACCGCTCTTCTTGAAGTAGGGAATCATCCGTTCCGAAGCACTCCCCGCCAGAAGAAATATTCCGGCGCTTTTCCCATCGAGACCCTCAAGGGGGGACATGTCCAGTTCCTTGTCGGTTCCCCCGCAGATGAGCAGAGGCGGTTTTTCATAGCTTTCCAGAGCTGCAATCATGGCGTCCGGTATGGTGGCCGCCGAATCATTCACAAAAGAGATGCCCCGGTAGATGCCCAGATTCTCCAGGCGGTGGGGAACCCCTTCGAAGGAGGCGAGCCGAGAACGGACCCTTTCCGGGGAGACCCCGTATAGAACCGCCGCCGCCCCGGCCAGGAGCATATTGCCCCGGAAATGACGGCCCGGCACGGCCAGAACGGGGGGGAGTATCTCCACATCCTCGTTCTCGGTCCGGACGTATCCCTTCTCCTTTTTCAGAAAAAAGCGCAGCCGGGGGTCCTCTTCCTCTCCCTCCAGGGAGAAAAAATTGACCCGGGCCCGGGTTTTCCGGGCCCAGCTTCTTCCCCAGCTGTTCAGGGGGAACAGGGCATTCTGATCCTCCTGCTGGTGCAGGAAAATCTCCTCCTTGTCCCGTACGTACTCTTCCATGCTGCTGTAGCGGTTCTGATGGTCGTGCATGATATTGGTGATCAGAGAGATCTGAGGCTTCAAAAGGTCCCTGTCCCGCAGATCGGCCAGCTGCCAGGAGGAGAGCTCCAGTATCACCGGTTCCGTTCCCTTCAGTTCATCCATGAAGGAGAGGGGGGAGACGGTGATATTCCCACCCAGCCGACAGTCGGGATAGTCACCTTTAAGTATATGGTGAAGGGCGGTGACCGTGGTGGATTTACCCTTGCTTCCCGTCACGGCGATAATAGGATTTTCGGTGAACTGAAGAAAAAGGGAGAGGTCCGTTTCAATCCTTTTCACTCCCTTAAGATAGGGTGAATCCACGGGGACGGCGGGATTTTTGATGACCACGTCCGCCTCCCGAAAATCTTCGGTTCTGTGTTCGCCCAGAATATAGCGTATCGGATAGCCCTTCAGCTTTTCAAGAGAGGGGGCCAGTTCTTGCGCCGAGCGCAGGTCCGTGGCGGTGACCCGGGCGCCTAATCGGCTCAGGTAACGGCAGACTTCCAGACCGCCTCCGTGGAGTCCCAATCCCATAACGGTAACCTTTTTCTTCTCGTACCAGTGTTTATCCATAGCCTTCCCCCGGGTATGGAATGAGAATAAAAAAAAAAGATGATCTTTGCAAGAGCTGTTTTTTCGGGCTACAATAGGAGAGAGGTGTCCATGAAAAAGTACGTATTGCCTATTCCCTTCCTGTTTCTTCTTCTGACTTTCTCCCTTTTCGGCCAGGATTACTTTCAAATCCTCTCCGGGGAAGGAGAATCGTTCAGCCTGGTGAGGAACGGGGTAAAGCAGAATTTCAAGGTCGCCGGGGAGGAGTCCCGCTCCATTCTCATCGGGGAAGGGGATTATCTGCTGACCGGGGAGGGTACCTTTCTGGAACTGAGCAGCCGGGATTTCCTGCTTATGGTGGGAGAAAACAGCGCCCTTACGGTGGACTCTCTGAATCTGAAGCAGGGCAGTCTGCTGACCCTCTCCTACGGTCATGTTCATGCTCTTCTCAAGCAGACCCCCGCCGGCGATGTGTGGATTGCCGGTTCCGATACGGTTTGCCGCCTGTCCCGGGGAGAATTCGGTTTCCTGGTGGATTACGATATGACCATGGACCAGCCGGAAATCCTGACCCGGGTCTACTCTATGGACGGACAGGCCGAAATAAGGCAGCGCCTCGCCGACGACAGCCTTTCCGGGGATAAGAGGGTACAATACAAGGATCCCGTGCTTATTGAACAGGGCGAAATGGTGATCGCCTCGAACTGGGAGAAGGATCTCCCTCTGCTCCCCTCATTCTTCGATTCCGATTACGCCGGCTACTGGGCGCTGCATCCCTTTTCCGGTATGGCTCCCTCCCTGCCTCTCGTCACTCAGACCGATGAGCAGCCCGTTACCCGCATTACAGAAGAGGTGAAGGACAGGATTGATGTGAAAGAGAATACCTCTACCGTAGACAGGGAGTACCTCCTCAAAACGGGACAGGCCGCCTTTGTATTGGGAGCTCTGTCCATGACGGGAGCTTCCCTCACCTACATGCTCGGTCAGGGGACGGCGGGAAATGCCCTGGCCGGTTTCGGTCTGTTCAACCTGGCCGTGGGGACAGGGGTTTATGGATACTCTTATCTGACCAGCCCGGAAACCGGTGCCGGGGAGTAGGTTTATTTTCCCAGTATCCTGCTGCTGGGAACCGGGTCATCCTTCACCCTGTCAATATTCCCTATGATCCAGGCCCGGTCTCTTTTGTCTCTAATCACGGTAAGTATTTCCTTTCGCGCGTAGATCTCATAGGGATCGAAGGAGGCCCCTATCTGCTCAGGATCCCCCGTGGCGGGGTACCAGGCCAGGTAGGAGGCTTCGAATCGATTACCCCCCAGATCCTTAATCGTCAGGTCTCCTATTCCGAATACGGCGGTTCCCGCAGCCAGTTCTTCGTAACCCTGTTCTTTCCATGTTTCCGGAGATATGGTCAGAGCCTGTCCGTAGGCCTGTCTGTTTTTACTCATGACGAACATGGTTGCCACCTGATTGGAGATCTCCTTACCCGCTGCTTTTTCCACCGTGCCGTCCACCGCCGTCGTATCCAGGGCGTTGATCCCGTCATAGAAGGCTGTCACCACTTCCCGGGGGGCCATTTCCCAGGTATAGGGCGGTTCCCTATAGTTTTTCAACAGAGCCGCCCCTATCCACAGGATAACCGCCGCCCCCACCACGGCCAGGGTGATCTTTACCTGATTCTTTCGCCTGCCGAAGCTTTTCACAAAACCGTTATCCCTCTTCTCCAGCTGGAGGGCAAAGGGTTCGGTCATGGTTCCGGGCAATTCGGGATCCCCATCGAGAAGGGCTCTCCACTCTTCCAGAGAGGGAAAGGATTCCCGGTTCAGGGCCTTGTCCGCCGCCTTACGAAGGTCATCCGCTCCCGGTCCGGCTGTTGTGAGGGAGGGGAGTTTTTTCTTTCTCATCTCCTCGTGAATCCACTCGTACCCATCGGTTCTGGTATAGGGCAGCCTGCCGGTCAGACCCTGAAAGGCCAGTATGGCCAGGGTGTGGGAGAGGCGCTGCTCCCCGGAGAGGTCCGGGTGGTTGTAGATTTCCCGGCTCATGAGAAGTTCCCGGGACTGGCGGCTGTGAATGAATTCCATGAGGTAGATGGGGAAGCAGAAGAGCCCCCCCTCTCTCAGGCGGAAAAAACTGTCCCCGCTGAAGGCGGGCTTCTCGCTTTTGTCCCGGAGCATCATAAAGAGTTTCCCCAGGCCGGACAGCTCCCGTGCAGAGAAGGGGGCCGACGGGTCAATGGGTACCAGTTCCAGTCTCTCCCCCCAGAAAATGATCTGACCTTCCTGCTCTCCCATCCCTTCTATGGCCCATTCCCTTACCCCGCCGTTCCAGATGTATCCGGGCAGGCTTCTCAGGCGGCTCATATCGGTTCCCTGGAAGACCCGGTTGGGAATGCCCGTGGCCAGGGCGGTCTTCTTTTCTCCGTCAACGGTGATATTCCAGAGCGTATTCTGTTTCTCTTCAATGATGATTTCAGCCATTTCTACCTCTCAGAGCACATAATACCGGTTTTTGCCCATAATCGTAATAAAAAATGGGAAACTTATCGAAAAAAAAACCGGTATACCTTATACTGGTGCGGTGGCGGATCAGGAATATTTATACAACGACGATCAGGAGAAACCGGTTGAGGTGCTTTCTCTCAACGGAGAGAGAAGCTACACCATAGAACAGCTCCTCCGGGCGATACCCCAGATAGATGTTATCCGGGAGTATACGGTCATCCATTACGACTCATGCCTTGAAATGAGGGAAGTGAAAAGGTACTCCCTGGATTTCAATAAGAGAAAGAGGGACAATGTCTTCGCCCCCGCCCAATTCGCCCGTCTTTTCGGGAACCGGGCGGACGAGGTCTTCCGGCTTCTGAAGGAGTACGGATACGCCGAATCGAAGGACCGGGGCATCCGCTTCAAGACCAAACTCCTGGTGGCCACCTTCGATGACTTTTTTCTGGGGCGCAGCCGGGAGTTCGAGCGGATCGTTTTCGCCGGTCTTGTAAATCTCCTCAAAAGGGAGGTAGAGGTCAAAAAGGACGGGGAGGGGAACTGGACGACCCAGGAAGCCTATCTGCTCTATGACAAGAGGGCGACCCCCATTCCCCGCATCAGCCGGTCTTCCAAGGATTACATCTTTCGCATAGGCAACCGCTTTCTCTATGTGGACTTCTTCTATATTCCCTCCCAGGAGTTGCTCGAACTGATTCAGCTTCGGCTGACCCTGGTTTTTCAGGAACAGATGGAGAACTTCTTCCAGATCATTTCCTCCTTTGCCCTGGAGAGAGAGGCCTGGCAGAAGGGAAGGGACAGGAGCCAGCGCTTCAAGGAAGTGCTGGAACGTTTCTTCAGCGATGCCTGGACCCTCTTCGATGTGGATTTCTTCTCCCTGCAGATTCACAGCTGGGAAGGGGAATACCGGTTTGCCAAGGGTTCTTTCAGCTGTTATCTGAACGAGGAAGGGGAGATGTCCTGGAACTACCACTCCCGCACCGAAGAGCTTCCCGCCATCTTCGATCTGTCCCGGGAGTTCCTGGCCCGGAACATCCAGCTCGCCTACAGCCAGGTGACCGGGGATCCCATCACCATGGACATCTATATGCGCAGCCGGAGCGTGAACAATATCGATCCCCGCACCAGCGTTCTGCTGCACAGCTTCATCAAGCTGCTCAAGGAGTCCATCACCCGGATCATCGAAACGGTCATCCCCATTCTGCAGATGGAGGAGACGAACAAAACCCTGAAGCGGCATCTCTTCATGGAGTCCCTGCGGATCCGGAACCGTTCCTGCGGGGAGAACATCAACCGGATCATCAATCAGTCCGTGGGCGTCATAGGCTGGGCCTTCGCCGTGCGGGAGGTCTATGTCTACTCCAGGGATGCGGACTTTCTCAAAATGATTAAGATCTTCCAGGCGCAGGACCGGGACCGGGCCGCCTATCTCCTGAGGGACACCCCCCTCTCGGCGGAGGAGAAGAAAGAGGGAAACCTGCTCGAGGTGAAGATCCTCGATCAGATCGGGGAGGACCTGAGCTTCTACTTCAAAATCCCCATGGAAAGAGAGGACGAGGGCTACCTGGGAGGCACGGCGGTGGAACGTATCGTCCGATCCGTCTGTATCCAGTACGGCCTGGGATGGCCCCTGCGGGGGTTGGACATGATGGCGGAATGGAAACTCTCCAGCAACTCCGGGGTTGTCACCACTCAGATCTCTGACTGGCTGACCCGGGAGGACCAGCGGCTGGAACGGACATCGGCCATGCAGCTGGCGAGCCGGATCGTGAAATCCTTCTCCCTGTTTTTCGATCTGATCTCTTCCCTGAATATGAACCTGGAAGCGGGAATCACCGCACTGCGCGGGACCCGTGACCGCCTGACCGGCCTCTACAACCGTCAGTCCTTTACCGCTCTTTTGTCGGATATGTTCAACAGGGACGAGATCTTCGGACTGATGTTCATCGATATGGATACCTTCAAAATCTATAACGATGCGGTCAGCCACAGCTTCGGGGATAAACTGCTTATCAAGCTCTCCAACCAGATGCTGGAGGAGAAATCCCGGAGCCGGGGCCGCTCTCTGGCGGGACGGTTCGGGGGGGATGAATTCTGCTTTGCCATCCGGGAAGAGGACCAGGATGAATTCCAGGATCTGGCCTGCCGTCTTTTCTCCGCCATTACCGAGGAGAAACTGGAAACCCGCTTCTATCTGGACGACCGGGCCGAGGGCAGCGACTTCGACGTGAATCTCATCTCCTTTCTCCACCGTCTATTACGGCCCGACGTGGGCGGTGTGAGGGGGGCCGGTTCCGATTTCGCCGAAGAGAAGGGGATTTCTCCCCGGGAACGGCTGATTCGGCTCTACCTTTACTATCAGAAGGATATCAACGGTAACAGTATGGACCGGGACAGCGTGGACACGGACGAGGTGGTAGCCTTTTTCTGCGAAGAGATCCGGGAAAAGGTGCTGAGGAACCGGATCTTCCCGGATATCGACGAGGAGCTGGCCCAGGTGATCAAGCTGTTCCTTGATCTACAGATCGGAAACCTGACCACCGACCGCATCCGTTCTGAAATCATCAGAAAACTGGGGAAGAGGGAGCTTCACCGCCCCCTGCAGATCCGCATCAGCGCGGGAGTTGCCCACTCCGGGGAGGACCGGCTCCGATCGGTGGCTTCCCTTTTCAACGCCGCCGACGGTAGGGCGTTCATGGCTAAACACAACGGCCGAAACGGACTTTTCGGCCTGAAAAACCAGCGTCTTATTTAACCGTTATTCTGGGGTTTCCTCAAAATACCCCGTTCCGTAATGCACGGAAGCGGGCTTTCTGTTCTCCCTGCGCATCTCTTCGAAGCGAGTCAATTCCCGGAAACGGCCTTCGTAGAGACCGGTTTCCCGGAATAGATCCAGAGCGCTTCGGCCGCAGGCGGAAATATCTCCCGGTTCCGGATCACCATCCAGATAGGCGGCGAAATTATCCGCTTCCCGTCGGGACACGTCGGGAGTTGTGAACCGGCTGTAGTTGGTGGAGATCACCGTGAGGAGATTTTCCCGCAGAGGCATAAGCAACTCCCTGAGCCCCTTTGCCAGTTCTTTTCTCTCCCTTCGCCGAATTGTCCCCACCAGCAGGGGGATCAGGAGCGCCTCCGGAAAGAGGGTTTTAATGAAGGGAACCGTCAGTTCCAGGCTGTGCTCTTCCTCAAAGGGCATGAGCTCCCTGCGGCAGTGAGGGGAGGCCGCTTCAAGGCTGTCCAGCAGTTCCCGATCCAGTGAAATATCTCCCAGGGGGGAGGCGAACCGCTCATAGGGGGGCAGGAAGAGTCCCGTTTGTGGTTCCCGATGGGCCGGGGCCAACACAAGCACCCGCTTTACGCTCCGGTCGGCGCTGCGCATCCAGGCTTCCCCCGAGCAGAGGCCGATGAGAGAGTAGGAGGCGTGGGGGAGAATCAAGGCGGGGGCGCTTCCCCTTTCGCCGGTAAGGTATCCCCCCAGGTCGCTACTGAGCTGTTCCGGATCGGCCGGATAGAAAAGGCCTTCCACCAGGGGGGATCGGAGGGAGGGATCCCTTTTCATTCCCCGGTCCCTGCCGACTGTTCCACCAGATCCTTCCACTCCCCCTCCGACGCGGGGACGAATTTCATGAGAAAGCCGTTCTGGTGGCAGAACTGGGGATTTTCGGGACGACAGCGGGTGAAATCAACCTTCTCATGGCCGTGGAAGGTGCGGAAGAGGGTGCGGGCTTTCTCGTCCCGGTCGTCAAAGGAGTAGACCACTTCCACCTTATGGGTATCCACGATCTCGTCGTCCACCGCCCGGATGGGAACGATCAGCTCCTCCGGGGGGCGTTTGTTGAAGCGAAGGACCAGACAGCCGTGGACCATGCGCAGGGAGACATTCTCCTCCTCTTCGATCCACTCCCGGGCCAGGGCCTTCTGTTTCTCAAAGGCCATATTGTCCTCCAGGGACGCGGCGAAAAGCTCAATCAGCGCGGCGGGCTGGGACTCGAAGGCCTTGAGCATCAGCTTATTGCTCATGGTAAAGTAGAACCGGCTCTCGTCCAGGGCTTCGAAATCGTTCAGGCTTTTGGGGCCCTCGTTATCCACCTTGGAGACCAGCTTTATATAATCGTGGAGTTCTGTTCCCTTGAGCCCGGGAAAGAACTCCTCCAGTACGAGAAAAGCCGTGCTGGGAAGCTCCCGGTCGTGATGATGGTCGAAGAGGTTCCGGGCGGGGTCGTAGGCCAGGCCGCAGTCCAGATAGTAGAGATCTTCCCCGGTCTGCCCTTCCCGGATGCGCCGGGCCGCCTCCTCGGAGAAAATCCGTTCCACCTTAAGGGGGGGCTCTCCCTTGTGAA
>JAFGPQ010000301.1 GCA_016936115.1 Spirochaetales bacterium
AGATTACAAAGTCACCGATGTGGGGGACAGGATGATCATGCTGCGGGATCCCTACGGCGTCTGCGTTCAGCTGATCAAGAGACAGGAGCCCATGTTCTGAGACCCGACGCGAGTAGATAGAGGGCGTATCCGGTCAGGAAGAGGGCGCACAGGGCGATCAGGCCCCGGTAGAGAGAGAGGGGCAACAGTTTCTTGCCCCGGTGAATTCCTACGGAGACAAAGGTGTACCAGATCAGATCGGCCAGGATATGCCCCGCGAAGAAAGCGGCCACTCCGGAGAATCCCCTCTCCCGGGCTCCCAGCACATAGCCGAGCCCGATGGTGGACCACCAGATAATCCAGTAGGGATTGGCCAGGCTCATAAGGGCTCCGGTCAGGGGAAGAAATCCCCCCTTCGCTTCACCCTCCGTCTCAAGGGTCAGCCCGGGCAGGGACCGGAACATCCCCCAGGCCATCCATGCCATGAAAATTCCCCCTCCCAGGGCGATCACGAGAAAAGCGGTGCCGCTTGTCAGCAGGGGAGCCAGTCCCAGAAAAAGACCGGCCAGAAGAATCAGTTCCAGAACCCCGTGGCCCACGATAAAGAGGGGGCCCACCTGCCAGCCCCGTTTCCCGCTCTCACCGATGGTGGCGCTGAGCATGGGCCCGGGCATCATGGCTCCGGAAAACCCGATGGTGAGGGAAGACAGGATTATTATCCAGAGATTCTCCATAGAGAATCATCTTAGCAGAAAAGAGAACCCGCTGTAAGGGGTCAGTCCTTCTCCTTGCGCTTCTTGCGGGTGAAATTCAGACTGCCGAAACCGCCCACTATGGCCGCATAGAAGCCCAGGTTATACCAGAAGCCCGTATTGTTCACTTCGTAAATGCCGATGTGATCTTTGAACAGGCTGATGATCAGGGAAATCGGGGCTACCCAGCCGTGCCAGATTCCCCAGAGCAGGTTGGCCGGATCCTCTGAGGTGGCCCTGCCGTCCCCGGGAATACAGGATGCGAGCATCAACAGAGCCAACCCCAGCAGAATCAGGATTTTCACGTTCTTTTTCATTTTTCCTCCAATTCTTTTACTCTTTTGTAACAGCCGAGGCGGGATTAAGTGTTACCATTCTTCCCGCTCCTCAACCGAAAAATCATCAAAATAAACTGTCATGGGCTCGACCATGGTGTCCCGGTAGAGGCCCAGGCGGAAGTATCCGGTCCTCCCGTCTCCCCCGTAGCCGACCTGTCCGGTGAATTCCACCGTTTTTTCTCCGTCTATCCAGACCTCTATCCTGCCCGAATTATCCCGGGACATCCTAATCTTGTAGACAAAGTCGGTCCACCCTCCGTACAGGGCCGGCTCTTCGGGAGTGCCGGTCTCATACAGGATCGTTCGACCCCCGTCGTTATTCAGGGTCAGGGAGAAGACCCCTTTCCGGTAAAGCTGAGCCAGTAGGGGGGAGTGTTTCTCCCAGAGTCTCCAGCTGGTCTGCTTCCACTGGCCCGCCACCAGACGTATATCGGCCACAGGGAATTCCCGGGGCACGTGAAGGCGGAACCGGTAGGTCAGTACCCTTCCCAGTTCATGGCGGTGCCTTTCCACAAGCTCGCACCGCTCCGTGCTCTGCCCGCTTTTGCCGTAAAGCCTGCGGTCCCCTTCGCTGACCGTGACCCGGAGCTTTCCCTCATCCGTGCCGCTTGAGCGGGAGACCCACCAGGTAGATGACCAGAGCTTCCGGTCGATGCGGGGGGTCTCAAAACCGTCAAGCCGTACCGATTCGTCCGATGAGACACAGGAGAGGAGCAGCAGGGACAGAAAAAAAAGTGAACCCCTCGCAGACAGGCGCATCGGGTGTCCGCCGATCATAACAATCGGATATTCCGTTCCATATATTCCCGGTGTACCGCAATATGCTCAATATAATCGGCGACCCATCGCTCGAGGGACACGGTTCCGAAGGAAGAGTGCTCGTAGGCGTAGGCATCCCAGGAGAGATCCGCTATCCGTCGAAGATGGGAGACTTCCAGCTTCCTCATCATGAGCAGGAAATCTATCCAGGGCGCAGGATCCTCCTCTTTGTATCCCAGTTCCGGGCAGGGCGTCCATACTTCTTCATTGTAACCGAGTACCGGCATGCCCGGTTCGGCGATAGCCTTGCGGTAGCGGTGAAAGGCGGCGATTTCACTTTCTGCGACATGAACGATGTGTTCCCTGACCGTCCACATATCCTTTTCAGGACGCCCGTCGAGAATCTCCGGATTATTCAGATAGGGCTTCACCGATTCGGCGAATTCCTCCGCTGACGATTCCAGAGAGGAAATTAATAACAGCTTTTCATTTTTATCCATGAATCAAATATATAGAATTCTTACCAAAGGGGTAAGATCATTTTTCGGCTGGGGATAACTTTTTATATCGGTCCCCTGAAAAAAGTAGTGGAAAAATTGTGAACCCCTGATTAGAATAAAGGGAGAAAATATCAGAAATCGAGGAAAAATATGAAAAGTGCCGTTAAAACAGCCGCTCTCCCGATTCTTCTTCTCCTTCTTCTTATATCCTGCGCCACCCTTACCGTCCCCGTATCGGCCACCTCCAACGATTTGGGCCGTCTGGTGGGAACCTCCACGGGAACCGTCTGGCTGGGCGTTTTCGGCAAGGCCGACGCCAGTATTAAGGAAGCCTGCCGCAACGGGGGCATCAGGGAGATCTCCACGGTGGATTTCGAAACGGAAATCCTTTTTCTGGGATTAGGCAAACGGTATACCTGCATCGTCACGGGAGAATAAAAAAAGGGACGATTGCTCGTCCCTAAACACTGTAGAATCTACAGAGGTTTTTGTTTACCGGCAACGCCGGCGGTCGGTATATATTACTTTACCCTCCTTCCGAAGAAGGAGGGGTAAGGCCTGATTAAAGGGTATTCACGTCGGCGGAGTAGTCCACTCCCTCAACGTCAAATCCGTGAAGTTCCATGTAGTCCTGCTTGAAGCCTTCCAGATCGCCTTTCTGCACCAGAAGATCCTCATCCACGTGATCCCAGAGGGCGGCTACGGCGTTCTGGACATCCTCGTCCATTTCCCAGTCGTCCATCCGGACAAATCCCTGATCGTCTTTCACCGTTCCCGCGGAACCGTAAATCTTATCGGCAAGCATGCGCTGCATCTGCTCGCGGCATCCTTCGTGGGTTCCCTTCTCCTTCATGATTTTGAATAGCAGGGCAATATAGACGGAAACACCGGGAATAACCGCGCTGGAACGGGTCACCAGTGCCTTGTTCACCGAGATGAACGCTTCCCCCCCAAGATCGCTCAGTTCTTTCTGAAGATCATTGGCGGTAGCTTCCAGATGGAGCTTCGCCTGGCCGATGGTTCCCTCCCGGTAGATGGGGAAGGTCATGGCTGAGCCGATATAGGTGTAGGCTACGGTTTTGATGCCCTGTGCCAGGACACCGGCTTCCTTCAGGGCCTTCACCCACAGGGACCAGTCCTCGCCGCCCATGACTTTTACCGTGGCGTCGATCTCTTCCTGACCGGCCGGTTCCAGGGTCATGCTTTTGAGCTTGCCGCTCAGGTCCAGAGCCGCAGAGGTATAGGGCTCTTTGATGGTCTTCAGGACCGACCGGTACATCACGCCCGTATCAGGATCGGTGCGCACCGGGGAAGCAAGGCTGTAGACAATCATGTCAATCTGACCCCCGTCGAAGAAGGTCTTGATCTTCTCAATAACGGTTTTTCTGGTATCGTGGGAGAAGGCATCCGCATTGATGCTCTCCGCCTTCAGACCCTGGGCCTGAGCAGCCGCATCGAAGGTGCGGTTGTTGTAAAAGCCGGGGGTTCCCGGTCTTTTGGCGCTGCCCTCTTTTTCAAAGGAGACGCCCAGAGTATCCGCACCGCCGGAGAAGGCCGCCGAAATTCTGGTGGCCAGACCGAAACCGGTGGAACAGCCCAGTACCAGAACCCTCTTGGGCATGGTGACTTTCGGCTGAGCCTTGGCCCAGGCGATATCCCTTTTCACGATTGCCTCGCATCCCACCGGGTGGGAGGTAAGACAGACATTGTTCATAATCTTCGGTTCAATAACCATTATGCTTCTCCTGCAATGCACATCCAGCTGGCGGAGGCAGCCATTTCATCGCCCACGAAGGCCTGTCCCTTCTGTTTGATCATCCGGCCGGATACCATCTCGTTTTCAATTTCAAAACGGACTTCGTCTCCGGGAACAACCTGACGCCGGAACTTGGCCTTTTCCACGGTGGCCAGGAAGAAGAGAGCGCTCGCCGCGGCGGCGCCGCTCTTCTTGAGACCCGCGCCGCCTACCTGGGCCATAGCCTCGATAAGCAGAACGCCGGGAACCACGGGATGTCCGGGAAAGTGTCCCTTAAAGAAAAAATCCGCATCCGTATACTTTCTATAACCAATTATGTTCTTTTCGTCGCACTTTTCAATACGGTCTACAAAAAGAAAGGGATCCCTGTGGGGAAGAAGCTGTTCTATTTCTTTGTCTCTCATGTTTTAATCCTTTGACTCAGTCTTTGTATTTCTTGAAAACGATGGAACCGTTGTGTCCGCCGAAACCCAGGTTGTCCGAAAGGGCCGCATTCACTTCCATATTTATGCCCTTGTTGGGAACATAGTCCAGATCGCACTTTTCATCCGCTTCGAAGAGGTTCATCGTGCCCGGCACATAGCTGTCGTTGATCGCTTTGATACAGACGATAGCTTCCACTCCGCCGGTGGCTCCCAGCATATGGCCGTGCATGGCCTTGGTGGAGCTGACTTTAACTTTTTTGGCGTGTTCCCCGAAGGCTAGTTTAATGGCCTTTGTCTCGCAGGGATCGTTGATGGGGGTGGACGTTCCGTGAGCATTGATATAATCGATGTCTTCCGGCTTGAGGCCCGCGTCTTTCACAGCGATCTTCATGCTGGCGGCTCCCCCCTTGCCCTCCGGGTCCGGAGCGGTCAGATGGCCCGCATCGCAGGTCATGCCGTAACCGGCCACTTC
>JAFGPQ010000302.1 GCA_016936115.1 Spirochaetales bacterium
AGGGAGAGCCGGTACCCTTCCGGATCAATCAGAGCCACCTCCTGCCCCTGTTCCACCCGGTCCCCCGTGGTGACCAGAATGTCATCGATCCGCCCCGGTACCCGGGGCACCAGGGTAATCTGATTGTCCGACTGGACGGTTCCGGTAACCTGAACCGTTCTGACCATGGTTCCCGTGAGGGCTTTCTGAATCCTGACCGGGGAGATAATCGGCGCATTTTCCGAAGGATCCGATCTCCCCGGCAGCAGCCACAGGGCAATCAGCACAAGGAAAAGAAGTACCGTTACGGCATAGGGAAGCTTTTTCTTAAGGATGGGGGTCATGGCGTTCTCCTTGGTGTTACACAAAGTATGTCCATTTTGTGTAAAAATAGTTCGATTCATTGATTTCGTCAAGGGATAAACCATAAAAACTACACTATGATTTCTTTGCATATTCCCGGGGCAGATCTTATAATGTATTCGTCAGAGGAGTTGATAATGCAAATGCCATCAAATCTTCAAGCGGCATGTGAAAAGCTATTAATCGGTTCAGAAACTCTGGAATTTGAAAATATAGGGCTTAATCTTCTTGTCTTCAATTTGAAAACCAGGGTGTCCTTTAACGAGGGACTACTGATCCCCTCTACTCAGAAACTGCTGAGCTTTCTTCAGGACAATCAGAGTCTCCCCAAAATACAGAGTGCCATCAGTAAAATATCGGAATTAATCTAAAGGAGTGGTGCATGAATAAGCTGTATACCATACCGGAGATTTCCGGGCTGATAGCTGAGGGGAAAAGGCTTCTCCTTGCGGGAGAAGAGGGGCTGCTGAAACAGCTTCCCTCCGGCTACTGGATCGGCGGTACGATTCCCTATTTCATGACCGATCAGGGAGGAATCATCAGCAAGGAGAAAGTTTTTGCCACCGAAATGTCTCCCCTCGTGGCTGATATAACCATTAAGACCTATTCCGAAGAGGAGATCGATCAGGTCTATTCCGATGCCATCCCCAGGGGATTTTCCATTATCCTCATGCCTTCCGGTTCTCAGGTACATATGGATTTCGCCCTGAAGGCTCCCCGGTTCAGGGACTTTCTCAAAGTACCCCTTATGGGTTGGATTGCGGGAGTCCATATGGATGATCTGGGCCAGATCGCCCCCCGGGTGTTCTACGGTCCTACGAAAGAGAGCTATACCGACCGGGCGCTCGTTATGCACTGCTCCCTGCCCACGGGAACAATGGCGGATCTGGATATTATCAACAGTTTTGAGCCGGATACCTCCGGGCCCTCCCTGCAGTTTTACGGGGACGGCTTTTCCGCAGGGAACTGCCTCATAGACGGGAAGGACATCAATCTGGCGGCTTTTTTAAAGGACAGGGGAGTGGATACGAAATTACCCCTTGTTGCTGACTACAACGGCACCATGATCAATATCAGCATTCAGACTGTCGATGATGCCCAGGGCAGGGTGGATTTCTATGCCCCCGTATTTAAGGGGGTTACCTACCATCTGGCGAAGCCCGTTGAGGATTTCATCGGGGTTTTCCAACAGAAGCTTGACAGTATTGAGAAGGGTGAGAATATTTTCTATTCCTGCAACTGTGTCCTGAATTTTCTGTACGGCGAACTGGAGGGAAAGCGGGCCGGTTATCTAACCGGTCCCGCCACCTTCGGCGAAGTGGCCTATCAGCTGCTGAACCAGACCCTGGTCTATCTGAGGATCATCTAGCCGGTCATAAGTCCGGATTATCTCTCTGCTTTATTGCCAGATAGGCATAGAGGGTTGCCCACTCTTTGACCTCCCCCATCCCGCCGCGGATTTTTTTTTGCGGATCATCGGACTTGAAATAGACCTGGCGCTTCAGAAAATAGCGCACGATTCTTCGGCAGTTTTCCCCGTTTCGGATATCCGGTATCTCGGCATAGGCCATTAATGCCTCACGGTCCCCCTCAAGCAGCATTTCGTAGAATCGGTGAAACTCCTGCGCCGGCACAGATAGCCGTCGTCCCACCGGACATCCTCCTGTAGCTTCTCCACTCTTTCCCCTATGAATCGGTAGCGGATAGACGGATTATCGCTATTCCGCAACCATTCCAGGCCTTCCTCGGTGATCATCTAGAGAATCTCATTTCCCATTCTCAGAGCCGACAGCAGAGCTGAAAATTTCTGTTTCCCTATTTTTTATTGCGGTAAAGGGGGATAAGCTTCCCGAGAAAAAGGAGTATGAGAAAGGGTTCCAGCCTCAACTCCAGGGGGCCGTTTGCTGCCGAATCAATGAACCTTACCAGAAAGTAGACCAAAAGGCAGAATCCCGTTACCAGGGTGTAGGCGGGGCCCCATTTCTTCTCTCTTACAATTCCCATGAGACCGATAGTTATGACCACGCTGATGAGAGCGATGGAAATGATTTCCGGCGAAATCCCTTGGGCGAAACAGGAGATCCCGTACAATTCCAGGTAGACCGGCCTGAAAAAGGACAGGGGTATTGCCGAGAGGGAGACCAGAGAAATGATTATGAAAAGGGTGGTAACGGTTTTAATCCACAGGGGAACGGCATTCGTCGTTTTCTCTTTCATCATTATCTTCACAAGTATCAATTATATACGCATGATTATTTTAATCAAGGGGTTTGTCCCCGGTTTACTCTTCCCGGTGAACCCCGTCGGGACTGAAGGCGGGAAGGCAGAAGGAGACGTACTCCGCCTCTTCCTCAAAGGGATTGGAGTAGCGGACCCGGGTCCCCGCCTTGATAAGCAGGGATTCCCCGGGATTCAGGATAATCTCGATACCGTCCGCTTCGATTTTCTTTCTTCCCCGATATAAAAAAGTATACTCATCAAATTCGGGAAGCTGAAAGGGTTCGCTCCAGTGGGGCGGGGCGACCATATGGGCCAGGCTGGCCTGGCCTTCTCCCGTACTGGCCAAGCCGAAATGCTCTTCGATCAGCTTACCGTCATCGGTGGGAACCACAAAGGGTGCCTTCTGGTGATAATATGACATGGAATCAACTCCTTTTAGGGAGATTATACCATATTATTCCTCAATGACGGGAATATGGATTCTGATGATATCATTGCCTTCGCAATCTGTTGTGTAATGTTCAAAATCGAAATCCTCATTGATCCGGTAACCTTTGTGAGGAAACCAGGTCCCGTGGATATATTTGTAGGTTTCCCCCAGTTTCTCCACACTTCCTTTGTGGGTGAAAACGGCGTATTTATGCTTGGGGATGGTTTTTCCCACGGCTTCGATAGGTATTGTATCAAAATTGTCCACTTCCACGGCGGGCATGTAATGAAACAACCCCTTCTGCACATAATCGGACGTGTGGAAACAGACTCCGTAACATCCGCTCTCCCTTTTTGCCGGCAAATCGGCCACCTTCCCGAAATGCCTCTGCCAGAACTTCCCGATTTCGCCGTTTTGATTATCCCCGTAATAGACGGGGCCGACAAACTTCATTTCTTCCCTTTCAATAATTTCCGGTTCCATGGTAACTCCTTCGTGAATATGGTTTAGGTCTGTGAGGGTAAGGGCCGGTTTGGGAAATCGGATCAGACGAGATCTGTTTTGTTTCATTTCTACGGGGCTGAACCCGAAAAGTTTCGAGAAGGCGCGGGAAAATGCTTCCGGCGACTGATAACCGTAATCAAGGGCCACATCGATAACCTTCGCTTCCTGCTCTTTCAGAACAAGGGCGGCTTCGTACAGCCGTCTCTTCTTGATATATTCGCCGGGGGAATCGCCTATGAGCAGATGAAACAGCCGGTGAAAATAAAACTCCGAAAGAAAGGCTTTCTCCGCAATCTCTTTAAGACACAGAGACTCTTTCAGATTCTCTTCAATGTAATCGACGGATCTTAAAATCCGCACCAGATTTTCCATTTCTTATCCTCTGACCGGTATTCTAAGGGGTTATGCCATCGTTTTCATGATCATTCTTGTCCTGTTTAGAGATACCTTCTCACCTGCTCTTTATATTTTTTGTATGTGTCTCCATGTTTTCCTTCAAGATATTTCTCCTCTTTCAGAATCAGGAGATGAAACAGGAGCATTGTGGACAGGGATGTAAGAGTTATGATTACCGACAAGGACGATAGCATCAGACCAGACAGAACTAGATCGTAGGAAAGGAAATAGGGATTCCGTGATATACCGTAGATACCCTTTACGACAAGAGAAGTTTTCTCATTTTCATTGACACCGACCCGCCAGGAATTGCCCAGCCCAAGAGATGCGGCCGAACTTGTGATTAATCCGAAAAGAATCAACAGGGTGCCCGCAATCTCAAACGTCGGCGAATCCCACAGGATCAAAAAAAAATTTTCAGCGGGAGTATATGATTTCTGCAGGATAAAGAGAACGCTTGAGAGGCCGGCGCATAGAATCGATATATTAAGCACCCTGTCCCGGGCTTTTATTGATGTACCGATCTTTTTCCGCAGGAGAAAAGCCCTTGCGAAAAAGAATAAGTAAAAAATAAGTATTGATGCTATTGATAGATATTTCATTCGTGTCCCTTCTTCAGATGATCTTTATTTCCATATCATCGGCAAATTCCCGTTTATAGGGCACAAGCAGCAGGTGGTCCGTTTAGAGGGGATATATTGTTCTATTCATATGGAATCTCCGCAATTAATATCGAAGGGCATGATGAGAAGTTTTGTTACGGATTTTCCGTATTCCCGGAAAAACCAGCGGGTCGCTTTTCCATAATTCTCCTTTGAATCAAATTCCCAGAAGGAGAAATACTTCACGCATTTTACAATTCTCGTTAATTCACGGGGTGGGAGTCCTTCTTCTATTCGTCCGTCCATGGTATAGAATCGTTTCATATATCCGACCGACAGAGAGCCGGGTCTCTTCTCCTGCTCCCTTTTCATGGTCACGGCCAATTCTTCGAACTCCTTCAGTTTATCAGGCTTGACCTGGAACAGTTTTACTTCTGAAAAGGTTTCTGCCATCTTTGCCCCTCCTTCTGCTGATCAACGGAAAAACCCCTTTGAGAGTATCCCCGGAATAATCGCTTTCAATCCTTGCGGCATCAATACTATTCGAGTTGAAGAAAAAGGTGGGGATACGGGCATTCTTCCCTCCCAGAATATCCAACTCCCGATCCCCTATGACAAGGGTCTCCTTCGCGGGTATACGGTTTCGCTCCAGAAGAGCGTAGAAGGAGGCAGGATCCGGTTTGCGGGGAAAATCGTCATCCGCGGTGATGAAATCGGTAAAGAGATCCTGCATATCATAGTGTTTCAGCAGGAGAATGAGCCGTTCCCGCCCCCGGTGGGTATTGATCATATTTTTCCCGCCCGTTAGGGAAACGGCGGAACAGATATCTACGGCATGGGCAAAGGGGAACTCCTCTTCGGGAGTCACGAGAGTGTAGGATCTGACGAAATGGTTTCTGATCCCATCTTCATCAGCCCGGGCTATCCGGGCCAACTCCTGAAAGGCGTAGCCGAGGCTGATGGCGGTGAGTCTGCGAATGGAACTGACGGGCATGGTAACGGCGTATTCACGGGACATGATTTTCGATATCAGATGACTCTGGGCCGTGTAGGTATCAAAGAGCGTTCCGTCAAAATCCCAAATGATGTTCCTGATCATGAAATCCCCCGATCCTTTTCAGACATAATAAAACATCCGGCCGGACAGGGAAAGGGCTTCCGCCCCGGGGATGACTCCCAGCTCGCCGGCTGCCGATTCATGGAAGCACATCCTGTCAAACAGGATTCGGCCCTCCTCCGACTCCATGGCATAGATGGTCTGCTGCAGATAATTGTTCACCTCACCCAAGATATTGGGAACAGCTCTGTTCTTCAGTTTGATTTCTCCCCTCATCGATCTGCCGAAAGAGCAGGCAATGCTCAGCGTTGAGGGTATATCCTTTTCCCGAAAGAGAGCATCGACCCTCTCCTTGATGGCAAGTAGCCTCTTGAAGAGGTGATCCTTTTTCTGCCGGGAACGTAATAGGTCGCCGTATCCAGGTGCAGCCGGTAGAGATTCCCTCCTATCGAAAAAATGCCCGATTCGATAATCCGATGCATTTCCGAAAGAAATTCGAACTGCTCTTCAGGGGAGTACATCCTGTCTATGTGAGAATATTTCCTGAGATCGAAATAGATGTAAAAGATAGATTCCACCGGTTACAATATAACCCCTTTTGCGATCTTATTCCCATGGGTTGACAATTTTCCCCTCTTAGTATATCTTAGCCTACCGGGAATACCCATGGTAATGGAGGGGTGTCCGAGCGGTTGAAGGAACTGGTCTTGAAAACCAGCGTAGGGAAACCTACCGTGGGTTCGAATCCCACCTCCTCCGATATAATCGACCCCTGAGATTTCCCGGAATCGACTGCGGTCGGTATGAAAATTGTATTCCCCGCCGTTTATGCGGCGTTGAATAATATGGAGAGGTGACCGAGCGGCCGAAGGTGGCACCCTGCTAAGGTGTTGTGCGGGTAACCGCACCGAGGGTTCAAATCCCTCCCTCTCCGATAGGACAAAGATTTCTTTGTTTAGTGGATAGGGAATGGGACTTGACTTAGTGCCTTTCTCTTTCTACAATGAGTGCCCATAGCTCAGCTGGATAGAGCATTAGATTGCGGATCTAAAGGTCGGAGGTTCGAATCCTCTTGGGCATATGAGCGATGGAGAGATGCGAGAGCGGTTGAATCGGACGGACTCGAAATCCGTTGTACAGTTTACTGTACCGAGGGTTCGAATCCCTCTCTCTCCGTAGGGAAAAGTTTTGCTTTTCCCGATGGTTTGAGAGCACTTTACTGCTTTCTCTCCCGAGTTTACAGTTTCGTTTTATTATGGAGAGGTGTCCGAGTGGCCGAAGGAGCACGCTTGGAAAGCGTGTGTATCGCAAGGTACCGGGGGTTCGAATCCCCCCCTCTCCGAATTTTTCCCTTCAGGCCCC
Organism: Spirochaetales bacterium; assembly: GCA_016936115.1. Lineage (GTDB taxonomy): Bacteria > Spirochaetota > Spirochaetia > DSM-2461 > DSM-2461 > SZUA-368. Next base: position 6,914 of record JAFGPQ010000302.1, read on the forward strand.
GTGCAATTGATTATCGCCCAACCGGGTCAGATCCGGAAGGAAGCAGCCCTCAGCGACCGATCGATGTGCCACGGTAAGCTTGAGGGGTTTTTTTATTAATTCCTAATTATCACACAAATCCCACATCACCTTCTGATCCAGATTTACCGGTCTTCTGTTGTTAGCCAGGGTCTGGGTCAGGTAATCACGGTTCAGTTCCAGCCGTTCCACGAGCCGTATCAGCTGGTCCTCTGTCAGGAGATTCTGTTCCCCGTAAAGAAAGATCAGAGCCCTTTCCGCGATCAGGGGAACTTTGAGCGCGTTCAGGTTCACCCGCTGGTCCCCTTCGTTGTCATACTGGGAATGGAGCTTTTTATACAGTTCAGAGGCGGGAAGATCGTTTTTGATATTGAACAGTTCCTCTGTCAGGGGCTGCATCTCCCCGGCGGCGGCTTTCTCTCCCAGGGGCTTGAGAATCAGATAGGTGTACTCCTTGCCCGGCAGGTAGTGGTGCTCGTCGCAGCGGGTGCAGTAGTTCGGTTCCAGGGGGCTGTCCTTGTGGGTGTCCCCTCCCACGATGATCAGGGGATCGAAGTACAGGGCGGGGCACTCCTCCCCGTCTATGGAGTAGTAGCGGTAGGTGTAGAAGGAGTCCAGAATACAGTCCGGATGTTCGCAGTAGGCGGTGAGGGGGATGATCTCCGTGGCTGTCTCCAGCAGGAGACGGGCCGTATGGTTGAAGATATCCTTTCGGAAGTTCAGGATCAGGGTGGGAAAAATAAAGTTCAGCCCCCGCATCTTGGAGGCGTTGGTGACCACGTAGGCTATTCTCTCGTCGTAGAAGGAGGATTCGTCTATGATCCAGGTGCCCGCCCCGGTGGCCCGGTCCAGGATCTCTTCCAGTTCGAAGGAGTTGGATATGTGGGCGATGGAATCCCCGAGCCGTTCATACCCGCCCCGGAAGGCCAGGGCGTCCTCGGGATAATCGGGGAAGCGGCCCTTGTCCAGCATGGAGCGTATGAAGAAGACCCGGCGCCGATCCGCTTCCCCCGTGGTTGTCATCTTTGCGACCCTGTCCGACTTGGTCAGAGCCACCCGGGAGTCCCGCCAGACCCGGGAGGAGAATTCCGTCTTGCCCGATCCCATGGGACCGATGACCAGGATGCGGCGTCCGGAGCGGGTAAAGTCAAAGTGCTCCTGCGCATCGTGAACGGTCAGGGCGGGAAATCCCAGGCTTTTCAGAAAATTCTGCGTCTGCTGCTCCATGGGGTTGAAGGCCATTTTATCTCTCCGTATAGTATTCGGCCGGCCCCAGATCCCTAAAGGAGGGGGACGGACTGTTTTCCAGTATGAAGCGGCTAATTCGGCCGCAGAGGTCGCATTTGGAGACGTAACCCTTCTCCTCATCGGCGTATCCCCGGGTCTGGGCGTAATCGTAATAGGCACCGATTCCCCTGTCACGTAGAAGGGTGTAATGGGGATAGGTTTCGGCGGGCAGCTCCTTTCCCAGATCGCTGTAATGAACCTGCAGCCCCACGCAGTCCGGTGGGATGAAATTGCCGTAGAGATCGAAGTGAAAGTGATCGGTTTCCTCTGTCTCGGTGCAGGGACCGGGATTATCGCCGATGATCTCCTGTGCCCGGAAGTGGGGCATAAAAGGGCGGTAGGTCTCCAGGGCCCGGCCGTTCATCCGCAGGCCGAAACGCTTTCCCGTATTCAGAAGATAGTTCTTTCCCCAGGTACGGCTCATCTCCTCAAAGCTATGTGTCCGGTTCCTGTCCAAGGCGGCCAGATGGCGGTAGTACTGCTCCTGCCAGATGAAAAAGGGCATATCCCGCTTCTGACAGGCCTCAATGACCCCTTCCATCTTCGCAAGGGGGATAAACTCGTTGTGAAAGGGGCAGACAGAGATCATCACCGTGGTGCATCCCCGTGCAGCCAGTTCGTCGATGACCTTTTCGGCACTCTCCTGATCCTTATACCAGGAGGCGTTTGTCTCCAGGTAGTCCACCGTGACTTCCTCTTCGGCCATGATCTCCAGGGTCCGGTAGAGCCCCTGACGGTTCAACAGGGGTTCCCCCCCGCCGATATGGTAGGAGCGGCATCCCGGTTCGGCTCCCTTGCGGAGTAACCCACGGAGAGTCTCTTCGGTCATGTAGGACTTGTCCCGTGACGGACCGGAGCGGTACAGGCAGTGGCGGCAGGAGGCGCTGCAGTGGTAATTGGTTATGATCCCTCCGGAGGACAAGGAACGTATCATTCCGTCAGTATAAGGGCTAATGGGGGATTTTTCACTAGAAAACGCAGAAAAACCGGGGAAAATATTCTATGCTTAGGAGAGGCGTTTCCCGAAAGTGAACAGGGGAAGCCGGAATACTATATTCCAAAGGGGACCGTTTTATGGGAAATCCGGAACGAATCCTGCCCGATGTAGACAGGAATGCCAAGCTGCAGAGAGTAGAGGATCTGCTCGTCCAGATCTATGGTAAGGAGACGGGCGTCGCCCGGTATCACTGGCTGAAAGGACGAATGGAGGAGTATTTGAACTCCCTGTCCGAGGAGCGGATCGCTTCTCAGGCCGGTTTCGACAGGAGCCGACCCTACGACCATCTGGCGGGAACGGTCTTCGCCATAGCCTACCCGGACAACGTTTACGATGACAGCCGTCCCACCCTGCAGACCCTGCATGAAGTGCTCAAAGAGAAATTCCCCGACATAGGGGGGCTTCATATTCTACCCGAAAGGCCTATCAGCCACGGAGATCTTTTTCCCCAGGATCTTTTTGATGTTCTCGCTCCGGACAAGGCCCTGGCTCTGGTGCAGGAGCTGAAGGAGAAGGGCTATCTGGATGAACACAACCGGGTCACCCCACTGTGGCAGGAGGATCCCCGCGCCCTGGAGCCCTTCGAAGTGCCCGCCCTGGCGGAGAAATTCCGGCAGGTCTACGATTCCCATTTCAACGACGGGGGCTTTTCCCAGAAGTCCCGGGACCGGGTGGATCCCCGCTTCGGCTCGGGAGAGGACATCGCCCGCCTGGCCGATGACTATAGGCTCATGCTGGATTACGTGGTGAACCATCTGGATTCGGACAGCACCGCCCTGGAAGCGTACCGCCGTGGGGAAGGAACGGGGGAGGCCTTTCTGATCATTACCCCGGAGGAGTATGACCGGTACAAACGGGAGGGCACCCTGGCGGCCACCTTCCGCCCCCGCCCCTTTCCCCTGTTCACGGGTATGCGAAAATACCCCGGGGGAAAACGGCCCGACCCGAGGGAGTGCGCCGCCCGCATGAATGAACGCTTTGTTGCGGCGGATCTGGAACCCCTGGAAGAGGAGGTGGTTCTGATTCTGTCCCTGTGGTTCAAACTGGTCAACGATCAGGGACTTACCGCACGGGACAGGCGGATTTACGACCGTTTCGCCCGGTGGGCGCAGAGACGGGGCCTGAGCCAGGAGGATTTCTCCCGGGAGTCACAGATCCAGAGCCTGCAGAGAGTTCTGGTCGGGCCCGCCGCGGAGAGCCTGGAAGGATTTGCCGCCGCTCTGGGGCTGGAAGAGACCTACGGGGCCGTATTCGCCCAGGCCCAGGAGGAGATTTTCGGCGGGGTTTTCTATGTTTATACCACCTTTTCCGAATCCCAGGCCGATCTGAATCCCCTCTCCGATGAGGGATTCCGCATGATTTTCGACGACATGTTCTCCCTCATGGGAGACGGGGATCTGGCCATGATGCGCATGGATGCCATCAAGTACCTGTGGAAAGAGATCGGCAAAAAGAACTTTGATATGGAGGAGGGGAACCTTCTCATTGAAGTGATACGCAAGGTCCTGGAACTGACCGCTCCCCGCATCCGGGCTCTGGACGAGGTGAACAGCCCCGATCCGGTGGTCTACAGCATGGGCCGTGATGGGGGCTTCTACTACCTTTTCGGACAGGTGAATTCCGTGGCAGCTGCCTTTAACAAGAGAAGCCTGGCCCCTCTGGAGCATCTGCAGGAGATGAGAGAGGAGCTTTGCTCCCCCGATCTGGTTCTCTTTGTCATGCTCAGCACCCACGACGGGCGCTCCGTTCAGGGGCTGGGGGTGGACCGCACCGACGGGCACATCTCCATCACCGATTTCGCCGATTTTCAGAAAACCGTCGAAGCCCGGGGGGGCAAGCCGAAATACCGGTCCGTCCCCGCAGGAACCCTGCCCCGGGACACCCTTGAGAAGATCTGCGGGGAACTTCTGTGGGAGGAGTACCGGGACGCTCTGGAAGGCCTTTTCACCTTGGACGGGGATGTGATGATCCTGAAGGAGAAGCACGACCGGGAAAGCCTGCTTCAGGTCCTGTCCGGCATTACCGGAACGGAGAGGGAGGAGCTGCTTCTCCTGCCCCCGGTGGAGTTCTGGCTCAACTGGTCCGTGGACGGGAAGACCCCCTACGAACTGTGCGCCACCTCCCGGTCCGCCTTTACCATGGAGGGGATCGGCTCCGAGGAAGAGGAAGCCCGCCGCCTGGCCCTGGCCCAGCTCTTCGTACTGACCATGGGGCAGGTGGTGCCCGCGGTTTATATGAACGACCTGTGGGGGCTGGAGAATGATGGGGAGGGTTACGCCCTGAGCGGAAGGCCCCGGGATCTGAACCGGCATAAGTCCCATGTCAGGGAACTCGATTTCGAAACCGATCCCTTCAGACGGGTCTACGTGCCCCTCATGAACAAAATGATCGGCCTGCGTAAAGAGGATGGGGCCTTCTACCCGGGGGACAGGAATTTCGAGTTCCTCTCACCGGGAAACACGGTTTTCCTGAACCATGCCTTTGCCGGGGATGATCACAGCTTTATCCTGGGAAATATCTCTTCCGAACCGTCGGAGATCCTTCTGCCCGTGGAGGAACTGGAAGGTATCAGCACCTCCGTACCCCTGCTGGAGGATTTTCTGACCGGGGAGACTTTCACTCTTAGCGAAGGGGAGCTGCACCTGACTTTGAAAGGATTCGAACCGCGATGGCTCAAGATACCCCGGGCGTGACCTGGCGGGGACCCTGTCCCCTGTGCGGCCGGGAGGAGGAACATCCCCTCTTCTATCGGGACCGGCGCCGCCCCTACTATCGGTGCGGACGGTGCGATCTGACCTTTGTCCCACCCCCCTGGCAGGTGAGCCCGGAGGATGAAAAGGCCCGCTATGACTATCACCGGAACGACGGGGAGGACCGGGGCTACCGGGATTTTCTGGGCCGGATCATCCCCTTTGTTCAGGAAAATCTGGCCTCCGGGGCTGTTTCCGGTCTGGACTTCGGCTGCGGCCCCGCCCCGGTCCTGGCGGGAATGTTCGCGGATCAGGGGTATGGGATGGAAGCCTACGACCTCTACTACCGGAACCGGGGGGAACTGCTGGAGGGGGGCAAAAACTACGATTTTATCACGGGGACCGAAGTGTTCGAGCATCTGGCCCGTCCCGGGGAAACGGCGGCCGGACTGCTGAGGCTTCTGAACCGGGAAGGGATTCTGGCTCTCATGACACGGTTTCTTGAGGATGGCTGCGATTTTTCACGCTGGTTCTACAAGGATGATGAGACCCATATATGCTTTTTCTCCCGGCGCAGTTTCCTCTGGCTGGCCGCAAGCCTGGGGAGGAGGGCGGTCTTTCGTGACAAGGATATGGTTATCTTAACGGAGGGAGGCGCCGATAATGAACAGTATGAGACGTAATGCCCTTATCGTGATTTTTGTTCTGTTTGCCGGATTCTCCCTCTCCGCCGATGATCTTGTGATCAACAAGGGGGATATCTATATCGAAATCTCCCGGGACAGCGAGGGCTTTGATCTATGGATCAAGGACAAGCCGGAACTGGGATCGGTTCTGTTGTCCGAATCCAGTGCCGACCCGGACATGAGGGCCGACTCCTTTACCCTGCGGGCCTACGAGTACAACGAGATCAACGGGGATGAAAAGCGGATTCTCAACGGGAAGTTCATGGAGTCCTCCTCGCCCCTCTATTTTCTCATGGACTCCACCCCCGAATACAACGATGTCTTCAAGGGGGACGCCTACCATGTGTTCGTACCCCTGAACGTGACCTACGGCTACAGCTATCCCGGCAGCCGGGAGGGACAGATCGAGATACGAAAGGGCACCTGGCTGAATATCCGCACCTTCGAGCTGCCCTATGCGGACTACACCGGCGCCTACCACGACAATCCCTTCATCCTGGAGATGGAGGAGCTGCCCCCGCCCACGCCGCCCGCCATAGAGGTGGAGAAGGAGCAGAAGATTCTCACCACCGTGGCCGATGAGACCGAAGGGGTATTCACTCCCGTGAACGACACGGAAGCCGCAGCCCGGCGCATCGCCGAGCTGATCACCCGGGGTGATGACGTGGACGTGGTATTGGTCATCGACACTACCATCAGCATGAAAAACGACGTGGCCTTCTTAAGGCAGAACCTGCTGCCCATGGTGGAGGAGCAGATCATGAGCTACAGCCACTTTCGAATAGGCATGGTGCTTTACCGGGACTACAAGGATGCCTATCTGACCCATGACTTTCCCTTCGAATATGATCTGGACGCGATTCAGTCCCGCCTGAACATGATCACCGTGGACGGGGGCGGGGACAAGCAGGAAGCGGTCTACGAAGGTCTGTACGACGCGATCATCAACTACGACTGGCAGGCGGCGAACCGTCTGATCATTCAGGTGGGAGACGCCATGCCCCACACCTATCCCAAGGGAAAAATCACCGAGGATATGGTATTCGATGCGGCAAAGAAGATGGGAATCCAGATCTATCCCATTCTACTGCCCGATGATTAATCGTTTTTTTTCATATAAAAGGAAAAAAAATCCCCCTCGATTTGCCATTGGTATTTTCATAGCTTAAAATTATAACTATATGCCCTAGGGAGTGTTAGGTTATGAAAATCAAGAGTCTTTCCTTAAAAATGCAAATCGCCATGAATCTTCTGTTTCTCGGATTCATGCTACCCCTGTCCCTGACTATCTTCATTACCCTCAAATCGGCTCTGTTGCAGAGCCGGACCGCAGAGTTGGAGAACACGACCACCCTGCTTCACAGCGAGGTGGAGCTGTTTGTAAACAATACGGTAAAGATTCACCTGCGGACTATCTCGGAGAAAACCCGGGATATCTGCATTTACTACTACACCCGGTTCAAAAAGGGTCTCATGACCGAGAAAGAGGCCTACGATGCCTCCGCCCGGTTCATTCTGGACCCTAATTTCGGTAAGATCGGAAAAACCGGATACCTGGCGGCGGTGAGCAGCACGGGCATTCTGGAGATTCATCCCGCTTCGCAGGGAGTGGATGCTTCGGGCTTTGAGTTTATACAAAAGGCCATATCCATGAAGAACGGATATATTGAGTATATGTGGGCCAATAAGGGCGAGGATGTGGAGCGTAAAAAAGCGGGATATATGAGCTTTTTCGAACCCTGGGATTTTATCGTATGGGCTTCCAGCTACTCCAGTGAGTTTCTGGAGCTGTTGGATATTAATGATCTGAAGGGCACCCTGGACAATCTGGTGATCGGGGATAAGGGCTATCCCATGATTCTGAATTCCAAGGGGGAGACGGTTTATCACCCCGAGCTGACCGATGCCAATCTGCTCCGCGGCGAGAAGGGAGCCACCCTGAATCCGGAGCTTGAGCTGATGATGAACCAGAGCAAGGCGGACCCTATGAAGGTATTCAGCGGCCTGTACCGGGACGGCCTTTCCGGAGATATGAAACTGGGAGCCGTCCGGTATATCGAGTCCATGGACTGGTTTATCATCTCCAGTCTGCCCATTAAAGAGGTCTATGGTGTTCTCTACACGATTCGGATGATTCTGGTCATTGGCTGCATCATAGCCTTTATTCTCATGAATTTTCTGATTCTAGTCGTCTTCCGGCGGATGCTGGCTCCCCTGAACGAAGTTAGCCGCATCATGTCCCTCTTCGCCGAAGGGGACCTTTCCCAGAAGATCCATGTGAAAACCCATGACGAGATCGCCAAAATAGCCGGGGAGATGAACTCGGTCATAGGCCGGTTCTCCGACTTTTTCTGCCGGATGCAGAAGGATGTGGCCGTTCTGGACAGTTCCATACAGGACCTGACCAGCTCCTCCAGCGAGATCTCCACCACCTCCAACGAACAGGCCTCTGCGGTCAAGGAGATCGTTTCCACCATGGAGGATTCGGACGCCCTTTCCAAGAGCGTGGCCCAGCGGATCGACGAGGTAGCCCAGATTTCGGCCCACTCCCGGGAAATCGTCAACGAGGGTGTTGGCAATGTGGAACAGAGCCTTATCAAGATGAATGAGATCAAGGTTTCCAATGACGATACGATTAAGGGTATCCGGTCATTGGGAGAGAAGATCGAGGCTATCTGGGAGATCGTGAACATCATCAACAGCATTGCCGACCAGACCAAAATCATCGCCTTCAACGCGGAGCTGGAAGCCTCCGCAGCCGGTGAAGCGGGCAAGAACTTCCAGATCGTCGCTTCGGAGATACGCCGTCTCGCCAACAGCACGGTCAGTTCCACCACGGAGATCAAAACGAAAATCAATGAGATTCAGCACTCTTCCGACCGGCTCATTACCGCGTCCGAAGACGGGACGAACAAGATCGAAGAGGGGGGCCGCCTCTCGGAGACCCTGCACGCCACCTTCGAGGAGATTCTCAAGACCACGGAAGTCTCCGCCGATTCCGCCGGGGAGATCTCCCGGTCCATACAGCAGCAGGTTCTGGCCTTTGAGCAGATCCTCCAGACGCTTAAGCAGATTTCCGAGGGAATCAACAACTTCGTTCTCTCTACCAAATCCACCACGGAAATCTCCCAGAAGCTCAAGGATATGGCGGACAGCATGGGCAGTTTTCTCGAGATTTTCAAGATCAATGAACTGGAGCAGTGCCGGCGGCAGGGCGATATTATTTGAAGTTCAGGGCCACCGAGCCGTCCCACCCTTCGGGAGGTTCGGCCTGGAATGCCTCACATCGTTCCAGAAGCAGGGAAACGACGAAATCCCCGGGCAGAATATTCCGGGCCGCCCTGAAATAGTCCGTGGCCAGATGCCAGTTCCCCAGGGTGTACATGAGAAAGCCCCTCCCGTAGAGTTCCCGCCATTTTTCCGTATAGGCCTCCCCGTCGTTAAGGAGGGTATAGATCTCCGTGGCCTCGTCCTTTCCCTTCACCTTCGCCCTGTCGATCAGACGGCAGTAGTATTGGGCGGCGATATGCTCCTTCACCACCCGGGACAGGAGGATCTTCTGGTCGTAGTGTTTGCAAAGACTCTCCAGGCGGGCGGCCAGATTGATTGTGTCCCCAATGGCGGTATAGTCGAATTTGTCGCTGCAGCCGATATTTCCAATGATAGCCTCCCCCTCGTTCAGCCCGATCCCTATGGAGAATCCCCCTTCGGGCAGAGTGATGTCGGTCAGGGAGATATTTCCATAGGAGAGGGACATCTCCACCGCCGCCTGAGCCGCCCGCAGGGCATTGTCCATATAGCTGATGGGAGCCCCGAAAATAGCGAAAATGGCGTCCCCTATGAATTTATCGATTATCCCTCCCCGGGAGGTTATAATTTTGACCATATTGCTGAAGTGGGCGTTGAGAAAACGGACCACCTTCTCCGGGGAATTATGCTCCACCATCTCGTCGAAATGGCGCACGTGGGAGAAAAGCACCACGATCCGCCGCTTCTCCCCGGTCATGAGGGCCCTTTCCGACTGCTTGAGCAGCAGATCGTCGATGATGGGTGAGGGGAGAAACTGGGTGAAGGCTTTGTACATCATAGCGGTCTCCACCTCTTTGCGGTAGAACAGGTCCGCCGCTTCCAGTACTTCCGCGGTCAGTTTCAGGATTTTCCCGGACAGGGTTCCCGACAGGGAGGGGGCTCTGCTGCTCCGGGCCCCCAGTATGAGAAATCCCGACTGCCCCTCGGTGAAGGGGAGCTCCCGGGCGAGAATGATGCGGGGCTTGTCCCCCGTGTCCCGGGTGAGGGGTTCCGGAGAAAAGGTCATGACCACCTCTTCCCCTTCCGGCGGGGGATAAACCTCTTCGCACAGCAGGCGCACCTCCTCTTCCTGCTCCGCTTCGGGACGGGAGATGAAGTGAAGGTGATAGAAGGTATGGTGCCGGTTATTCAGAAAGAGCTGGCAGAAATCGCACAGGAAGAGGTCCTGCAGTTTCTCCAGTATCTTCTCGATGGAGGCGTCGAAGGTGCTGCCCGTGAAATTAATACCCCCGATTTCGCTTGTCAGGAAGCTGTCCACAATCCGCCTGTCCACTTGAACCCGGGACCGGGCGTTCAGAAGGGAGGGGGAGGGGAGCCTGATTTTGCGGGGCCAGGAGTCCTTTTCCCTGTCCCACTTCTGCCGGCTGCGGTGGATGAGCCTGAGAAGTGTCAGCTTGAGATCGTTGAACTGGGACTCCTCCCGGGAAAAAATACCCTCCGCCGGGAGAATCCGGGAAAAGTCTCCCGTTCCGTAGTAGATAAGGGGGAGCCGACCGAAACCTTCCAGAGCCCGCAGATTGTAGAGAAAAACCGGGGGATTCAGGGGGCCCGTGTCGCCTATGAGAATCAGCCGGGGCGGGGAGATGACCAGCCGTTTGTAGAATTCCCTCTCCCCGGTCACAAGAAGGATCTTCAAGTCCCCCAGGCGGCCGATGAGCTTCTCACCCAGAAGACGGGAGGATTCGAAGTAGAGGACGTCAAGTTCCATGGCTGTCCTCCCGGGGGGTGAAGAGGCCCTTGTCTACCTCCCTCAGGGGAATCCCCTTTCCCGTTTTCCCCGCAGCCTCTTCAGACAGGAGAATGGGTACTTTGTACTGCTTCGTCAGGCCTTCCAGCTCCTCCGCCACGGCGATGACGTTGCCGATGGCCGTATAGTCCAGCTTGTCCGGGGTTCCCACGTTTCCCACGATCGCCCGGCCCTCATGAACACCGATCCCTATGGCATACCGGTTGTCCTGCAGGATGACACCGCTGCAGTCCACCCGGGGAAGGGCGGCTATCATTTCCCGGGCCGCCTTAACCGCCCGGAGGGCGTTGTCCGGAAAGGAGGAGGGTATTCCGAAAATGGCCACGATGGCGTCCCCTATGAACTTGTCTATGCTGCCCCCGTGCTTCTTGATGATGCCCACCATCACATTGAAGTGGCGGTTCAGGAAATCCACCACGTCCTGGGCGCCGTTTTTCTCGGTTATCGTGGTAAAGGAGCGGATGTCCGAGAAGAGCACGGCCACCTCCTTCTCCTCTACATCGGCCACATCCTTTTGCGACTCCCTCATGATCAGTTCCGGTATAATCTCCTGGGGGACGAAGCGCTGGAAAATATTGTAGAGCTTCTCCTGGCGCAGGGTCTGCAGGTGCAGGTGAAAGGCGTAATAGAAGCGGCCCGTGAAGGAATGGACCAGGGTTCTTAAATCCCCTATCATCCTTTCGGAGAAATAATTGTTCTGCAGATGCCCCAGATGGAGAGTCGCCTCCGTCACCCCGTTGCTGTTGACCAGGGGCATGTAGAAATAGGAGCTGATTTTCCGGGGATCGATGCGGATCTTGTCAAAATCGGTGCGCCCCCCGAGGAAGAAGTGCTCCCCGATGCTTTCCAGATTGACACCGGGAAAGTGATTGAACACATCGTTCAGGCAGAAATTCCCGAAATCCCGGTAGTCCTCCCGAAAGATGCTCCCGTTGGGAAGGACGTAATTCTCCACGTACTGGTTGCCGTTCGTGAAAATGACCGCCATATCCGGCTGAATCAGATTCATGATCCACCTTAAAATGGCCTCTATGAGAAGGGAGAGGTTCACCGTCTTCTGGCTCTCCTCTATCATCCTTCCCGCGGTGACTGTCAGATTCAGGTGGTTCAGGGTCAGCCTGTCCGGTTCGGAGGGACTGAAACGGCCCGGCTCTTCCCGGGAGCTCACCTCGTGGGGGGTGAAATTCGCCAGTTCCCGGGGCCATTCCCCGTTCCGCAGAACCCGGGTTCCCCCCAGGGCCCGGAAAAGGATAATACTGCGGGCGTTTCCCGATTCGGTAAGACCCCAGAAGGGGATCTCCCGGTAGTTAATGCTCTCCCGGATGCCCATCATGGTCCGGGTGAGATTCTTTTCCCTGTCCAGGTCCACTATCACCAGAATCAGGCTGTTCAGCTGTTTGGAGAGCTCCTCCCTCTTCTTCGACAGCCCGGTGATGATCTGCATCGAGGGGGGGAGCGCCTCCCCGGGGAGAGGTTCGGGAGCAGGAACGAACAGAATCGTGGAATCCACTTCGCTCTCCTAGCCTATGAGTTCCCTGACCTTCTGCAGAAGGCTGCCCCGGTTGAAATCCTTTTTACTGAAAATGGTATCGGCCCCGCTCTTCTCCAGGCGCCGGCGGCTGTCCCCTTCCGATTCGGAGCTGACCACGATAATGGGGGTTTCGGCGAATTTCTCCTGTCTCCTGATATTTTCTATGAGGGTGTACCCGTCCATGCGGGGCATCTGCACGTCGGTGAGAATCAGGTGGAAATACTGATCCCTCATCTTCTCAAGAGCGTCTATGCCGTCCACGGCCTGCACCACGTTGTACCCGTCCAGTTCCAGGATGGATTTCTCTATTTCCCGGGTGGAGAGGGAGTCGTCCACCACAAGAATCTGTTTATACTCTTTCTCCTGGCTTGAGAAGCGTTTGCGGAACTCGATGGAACGGATCCCCTTGAACCGGTTGATCAGGTCCGGGATGTAGAGGATGTTGATGATATCGAAGTTCTCATCGAAGACGACCCCCTGGATGACTTTGAGCTTGATCAGATTGTTGGGCAGGGGTTTGTAGATAAGGGAGGCGAACTGTATCACCGAATCCACGATGACCCCGATGATGTCTCCCAGGGACTCCACCACCACGATGGAGAGTTTCTCCCGGGGGACGGAGACGTCCTTGTCCAGAAGAGCAGCCAGGGGATAGACCGGGATGATCTGATCCCTGACCCGGATGACGTTGCGGTTCAGAATGGCCATGATGTCCGTTTTCTCTATAATCAGAATCTCCCGGACAAAGGCGGCGGGAATGAGAAAGCGCTCCTCCTGGGAGGAGACGAAGAAGCCGTCCACCGTGGCCAGGCTCAGGGGCAGGGAGAGGGTGATGGTGGTTCCCTTGCCGAACTCGCTGGACATGATGATCTTTCCCTTCACGTTCTCGATGTTCGTCTGGACGATATCCAGGCCCACCCCCCGGCCGGAGAGGCTGGTTATCTTTTGTTTGGTGGAGAAGCCGGACCGGAAGAGAAAGGAGGTCAGCTGATTGTCGGCCATCTCCTTTATCTCCTCCTCCTGATCCGGGTAGAGGGAGAGGGCCTTGGCCCGTATTTTCTTAAAGTCCAGACCCCGCCCGTCGTCGATTATCTTAAGGTTAAGCCGGCCGCTTTCAGAGGTACAGCGGATGGCCACGCTCCCCTGGGGCGGCTTGCCCGCGGCGGCTCTCTCCTCCATGGATTCGATGCCGTGGTCTATGGCGTTTCTGACGATATGGATGATGGGGTCGTTGATCTGTTCCAGTATGGTTTTGTCCAGGAGCAGATCGGTCCCGGTGGTTTCGAACTCTATCTCCTTGCCCATGGCCAGGGTGGTTTCCTCCACCATCTTCTTGAGGGGATTCAGGACGAGACCCATGGGAAGCATTCGCAGTCCCAGTATCTGTTCCTGCAGTTCGAAGCTGGAGTGTTCCAGCTGGACCATCTCTTCGGAGTAGTTCTTTGAAATTTTATGGACCAGCTTCTGGCTCTCTCCTATCTCTTCGGCCAGGGATTTCAGGCGGGGATCCGTATCGGACAGGTGGGAGACATCGGTGCGGATTTTCCTCAGGGTCTCATCCAGTTTCTGTATGCTCTCGTTCTCCCTTTTGAACTGGAACTGCTGGATAATCAGGGAATTCAGTTTTCTGATGATCTCGTCCACCATACTGATCTTAATGCGGACCGTATCGTATTCCCGGTTCTCCTTAACCGCCTTCTTCTCCTGCCGGTCCTTCTGTACGATCTCCTTCTCGGCCGGTTTGTCCCCGTCCAGCAGATCAAGGTTGATGGGCAGCCCCGCCACGGCCTGTTCCAGAACGGCCTGGAGAGCCTTGATGGAGATATCCCCGTTTCCCGTGGCCTTGATCTGATCCAGGGCCCTTTCCATGTAGCTTATGGAACTGAGCACCAGCTGGATATGGATTTTCCCCAGGGAGTACTTCCGGTCCCTTACCCCCTTGAAGATATCCTCAAGACCGTGGGCGATGGATTCCACGGTCCCGTACTCCATCATGCGGGATGTCCCCTTTATGGAATGGAGGAGGCGGAGAAATTCGGCCAGCTTATCCCCGTCGTCGGGATGTTTTCTCAGATGAATGGTGATCTCTCCCAGGGTCTGCAGGTTCTCTCCGGTCTCATTCAGGTAGTTATCGATGAATTCCTTTTTATCAAGTGCCATTGAACGCCCTCCTTTCCATGGTCCGGCTCTTTTGCATATCCCGCACGATGAGGAGAAAATACTGGGCGTTGAATCCGTCCAGGAGAAACTGGTAATCGTAACGGTGGCTTCGGATATACTCCTCGATCTGCTCCTCCAGATCCCGGAGAAGGTCTCCCCTGTCCGGGCTGTCCCCGTCCAGGGTTTTAATCAGATAGTAACGGGCCGGCCAGAGGCGGTCGTTGAAGTTGAGCGCCCTCTGGAAATTCTTCCGGGCGGTTTCCTTCTCCTCCCGCTGATAGTAGGAGTAGCCCCTCAGATAAAACTCCAGGCTGGGGGGGATCTTCTTTTCCTTCTCTATCAGCTCCAGGGCCCGGTCCGTTCTGTTCTCCTCCAGTTCCCCCATCAGGGTCAGTATGAAACGGGCCAGCCGCTCCTCTTCGGACAGGACGGGTTTGTAGAGCTTGTTGTTCAGCATCATGGCGATGCTCCGGCAAACCTGTTCTTCGGTGAGATGAACCGAAAAGGGATTCTCCCTCTCCCGTTTCTGAACGGGGGCGGCCTTTTTCGGAACTGGCGGAACGGCGGACCGGGCCTGAGCTTTCTGAAGAACCGCCTGGCGCACGTTCTCCTTCAAACCTTCCGGAGTGAGGGTAAGGGGATTCTGTTTCTGGAAATAGTAGATATTTCCCCGGGATACCACGGAGAGGGCCGGGTGGGATATGACCGGGATTTCCGAGGCGGACAGCATGAGAATCCCCCCCTCTTTGAGCTTGCCCGCAATCCGGTCGATGGCCACGGTTTTGTTATCCGGGCTCATGTAGATAAGGGTATTGCGAAGAAAGATAAGATCCATAGGGGGAAGACCGTCCAGGCTGTCCCTGAAGAGATTGATCTTGCTCTTCTGAATAGCCCTGATATGGGCGGGGGGAATGGTGCAGTGGGGGGGGGCGGCGCAATCGGCCAGACCCTTGATATAGGAGTGAAAGGATTTCCCGTCCTCCCGAAAGGCGGAATGGCGGTAGAGGCCTCTCTCGAATTTGTCCAGCACAACCCGGCTGATATCGGAACCGAAGACCCGAAAGCTCTCCGGGGGCATCAGGGCCAGAAAGAGGGCGTAGAGGGAAAGGGGCTCCTCTCCGGAAGAACAGGAGGCGCTCCAGATGTTTATCTCCTCTCCGGGGGACCGGCTCTTCAGTTCGGGAATCAGGATATCCGCCAGAAAGCGGAACTGTTTCTCCTCCCGGAAGAAATAGGTTTCGTTGATGGTGACGATCTGCATCAATTCATCGAATTCGGCCCGGTCCTGCTGCAGATGGACGCAGTATCCCTCCCCGTTGAGCCCCTTCCGTTGGAGTGATTTCTCCAGGTATTCCCTGACCGCCGGCTCCTGCGCCTCGGGAAGGGTAATCCCGGTGGATTCCTTGACGAACCGGGCTATGGCGAGGAAATCCTGCTCATTCACCGGGCGGTCCTTTCCACGAGAGTCGGACCTATGTCATCGAGATGGAGGATCTCCGAGGCACCCTGCAGCTCGATGGCAGCCTTGGGCATACCGAAAATGACCGAGCTTTCTTTGTTCTGCACAAGGGTATGGCCCCCCTTCACCACGATGTCCCGGCAGCCCTGGGCTCCGTCCCGACCCATTCCCGTAAGAAGAACGGCGAGGCACTGGTTTCCGTAGGTCCTTACCGCGCTCTGGAACATCTTGTCGATGGAGGGTTTCTGATTTCCCACCCGGGGCCCGTCGTCCCAGAGAATCCGGTCGCCCAGACAGACCAGATGGTGGGTGGCCGGAGCCACGAGGACCGTTCCCCTGGTAAGCCGGTCGCTCGGTTCGGCGATGCGCACTTTCAGGGGGGTGGACTCATTCAGCCAGTCCGCATAGCCCCTGTCGAAACCTTCCTGGATATGCTGACTGAGCATGAGGGGCAGGGGAAAATCCGCGGGAAGAGAGGAGAGTACCTTGCGGACCGCTCCCGGACCGCCCGTGGAGGCTCCGATGAGAACCAGGGAGAAGGGGCCCACCCGGGCCGCCTGAGCCGTTTTTACCGCCTGGGGTTCCCGTTTATCCTGCAGGCCCAGCTTCACCTTGCCGAACTGGATCACATGGGAAAAGAGGGAGCTGAGCTGGGCGGCGAACTCCGGGTCGTTCATTTTGCCGATGCCCGGTTTAGGCAGGATTTCCAGAGCCCCCGCATCCAGGGCCTTATAGCCCACTTCGGCCACATCCTCGCTTGTGAAAATGATAATGGGGACCGGATGGGATTTCATAATCTTACCGGTGGCCTCGATCCCGTCCATTTCGGGCATGTTCACGTCCATCACGACAAGGTCCGGTTGCAGTTCGGGAACCAGTTCCACCGCTTTCTTTCCGTTCGAAGCCTCTCCGGCTACGGAATAGCCGGGGAAGGATTCGATCAGTTTTCCAATCATATTCCGCACGAGGATAGAGTCATCCACAATCAGTACTTTCATTTTCCCCCTCCTCTCAGGGCGTTAATCAGGGTTATTTCAAAATCTATAAAATGCTGGATCATGTCTTCCCGGGGAAACCGGCATCCGTAGACTCCCCGCCGTCCCAGATAGGACCGCAGATTCCGGGGGGCCAGAAACAGTTCGTCCAGGGGGATATCGATAATTTCCGCCTGAGCCGATATGATCAGGCCCAGGTAATCCCGGCTCAGGCTGGGGTGCTTCAGGAGCTTCTCAATGAGGGGACGGCGCTCCGGGGAAAAATCCTCCCTCCCCATGAGAATGCAGAGACGGGAGTCGGCAAGCCTGCGGCAGTGAAAGGTATCCTGCAGGTAGGCGTCGTAATCAAAGAGGAGGATCTTCTCCTTGTTGTAGGGGAAAACTCCCGTCAGGTAGGGAGGGGCGTTTTTGATCGGGGTCACTTCGTCCAGGGTGGTGCTGGCGGAGAACTGGCTCCGGTTGATGAGAAATCCCATATCCCTGTAGCTGATGAGGAGAAAATCCTGTCGGGGAGAGGCTTTCTCAAATACCACTGATATCCGCCTCCAGCTTGGCCAGTACGTTGGGCAGGTTCAGGACGAAGATCTCCTCCTGGTCCCGGGGAGAGATGGATCCTATGAAGTAGTCGTCCTCCTTGACGGCGGAGCTGATCCGGTGTAGGTCCGATTCGGGAAGATTGATGATCTCCACCACATCGGAGATAAGCAGGGCCAGCTGGTCGTCCTCCTTCTTGAGAATAAGAAAATTCCGGGAATCCAGGTTTTCCCTTTCAAAGAGCACGGTCAGGTCCAGCACCGTGTAGGGTTCGCCGTGCCTGTTGATGAATCCCCTGACATAGGGGGGGGTGAAGGGAACGTAAAAGATGGGAATCCCCCCTATGATCTCACGGACCTCTTCGGCATAGAGGGCGTATTTCTTCTCCTTGATGCTGACGATCATATACTTGTCATAGCGGATGGTGACTTCCCCGTCCTTGTCGCTTACTCCGGAGTGGCGGTTCTCCATCTTCCTGAGCAGGGCTTTGTTATCATCGATCTTCTTATTCTCTTTCATGGGAGCGGTCCTCTTTTATAGAAAGTCGAAATCAGCCTGATTCAGGGAGAGTTTCTTCTGCCCGTCGCTGAATCCGATTTTGGCGATCAGTTTGTCGATTACGTCGGGGGAAGGGGAGTGTTCCCCCGGGAAAAGGTACCCGTAGTACCGGTAGCCCTCAGCTTCCGCCGGTCCCGTCCAGCGGCATTCCGCTTTAAGATCAAGGGGCTCCCGGGGAAGTCCTTCCAGAGCGGGGAGCTCGAGCCGGCAGTCGGCCAGATCATGGAGGGAGAAGGTTCTGTCCGTGATCATAAGCATCCCCCGATGGCTGATGTTGACAACCTTTCCCATCTCCCTTCCCGACGCCCTTTCCCTGCATGTCAGGTAAATCATGAGGGTTCTGCGGATCAATTCTCTTTGTGAATCCATCTTCCCTGTTCCTTTTTCTCGGGGATATTATTATAAGTTTAATGCACGGAAAGTTATTCCGCAAATAGAAAAAAAAACCGTTCCCCGAAGGAAACGGCTTCAATTTTCAGAATGGTTCAGTTCTATTTTTCCGCTTCCTCAACCAGCTTCATAAAGCGGCGTCCGTACTCAACATAATTGTTGTACATCACCTCGTCCCGGTTCGTGGAATCCTCCTCGTGAAAGACGATGGTCATGTGGGGTTCGATAGAGAATCCCCCGTCGTAGCCGCTTTTCAGAAGGTCCGCCACGATCTCCTTCACTCTGCCGTCCCCCTCGCCGGGAAAGGTCCAGCGGGAGTCGTTGAAGGTCTGCCCCGGGGTCAGTCTATTGAAGACCCCGTCCTTGATGTGCACATAGGCGATATGCTCCTTCACGGCCCTGTAGAACTGCCAGGCGTCCTGCATCTTCGACATATCGGCGAAGCGGTAATCCACCGAGTTGACCGGGTTCCCCGTATCGAAGAGGAATTTGAAAGCCGGAGATTTGATATTGTCGATGAGCTTCAGGGCGTGGTCAGAGGACATGCCCCCGTAATTGGCGCAGTTCTCGTGCATGTAGAGAACGCCGGCGTCCTCGCACATCTTCGCCATAATCTCCACCCGGGAGAAGATGGTCTTCTCCAGCTCCGGCGTATACACCTTCGCATCCCTGATGCGGGTAAAGCTCATGCCCCGGATCATTTTCGTGCCCAGCTTCTCCATGCGCACCAGAGCCCTTTTCAGATCACTGCGGGTCTTTTCCCAGTCCTCGTCGGAACGGGGATCCAGAGCCCAGTTGGCCACGGTGCTGCCGAAGCAGTTAATACCGATGCCGCTGTCCGCCAGCTTCCCCGCGGCCTCCTCAAAGGCCTCTTCGCTCAGATCGTGAATATTGACCCCGTCGATATTCCGGGATTCGATATACTCCCAGCCCAGTTCCTTCGTCGCTTTTATCTGGCCGTCCAGGCCCTTGGAAGCTTCGTCCGCAAATCCGGTATAGTACATTATTTCACTCCCATTTTGATCAGATTGTCGTAGGATATCTTGATCGACTCGAAGATGCTCTTGCCCTCGAAGGGCTGATCCTGCTCCACCACGACCCATCGCACGCCGGTCTCCTCGCAGGCCTTGATGATGTCCGGCCAGTTCAGGTTCCCTTCGCCCACTTCGCAGAACTCGATGGTGAAGTCCCACATTTTTCCCCGGACCGCGTAATCCTTGAAGTGGCAGACGGGCATGCGGCCCTCCACTTTTCTGATCCAGTCCACCGGATTGTGGCCCCCTCTCTGAATCCAGTGCACGTCGATTTCGGCGTAAAAGGTGTCCCGGCTCGTCTCGTCGTAGAGACGTTCCAGCCAGAGCTTGTCCTTTCCCGCTTTGCGGAACTCGAAGTGGTGGTTGTGAT
>JAFGPQ010000303.1 GCA_016936115.1 Spirochaetales bacterium
CTCTGGCTGTTCCCCTGTACCGCATGTTCCACCTGCTCAAAAAGAACGCCCTTCCCATCCTGCTGGGCATACTCTGCGGCTCCCTGGCGGGGATTGTTTCGGTAATTCTGCTGGCAAAGCTGTTCTGCCTCACCGAAGAGCTGACCAAATCCCTCATTCCCAAATCGGTGACCACCCCCATCGGAATGGTCATCTCCGGCAAAATGGGCGGTTATCCCCCCATCACCGTGGCGGCTATTATTATTACCGGGATTACCGGATCCATCATCGGACCGGTCCTTAACAGGGCGGTAAGGTTGAACGACCGGGTGGCCATGGGCGTGGCCATGGGTTGCTGTTCCCACGCCATGGGAACAGCGAAGGCGATGGAGATCGGAGAAACGGAGGGAGCCATGAGCGGCCTGACCATCGCCCTGGCGGGACTGGTCACGGTTCTCCTGGCTCCTCTGATATGGTCTGTTCTGGGCTGATTACTTCTTTCCCGTATTGATTTTGAAGGGAAGGTAGAGAGGGCAGAAGGAGATCAGGCCGGTACCGGCGAATACGATTCCGGGAAGGGCCAGCCACCAGAGACGGCCCGCAGTGAGCTGGAGAATGATTCCCGCGGCTATGAGTAGAACGCCCGCAGTGATCCGTATCGATTTATCAGTTTTTCCCACATTTTTCATGGTTTGCTCCTTATATCTATATATACTATTCAATATATTTAATTCTCTGGGAAAAAACCAGAGAAAAATCCTCTTTTCACCCAGTCCGGGACTATCCGGGAGCCTCCTTTCCTGCTATTCTACCCGTTCACAGGAGAAATAATGACATTTAATGATTTTTCGCTCTGTTCCGAACTGCTAAAAGCCCTGAAGGAAAAGGGATACACAGAGCCCACACCGATACAGAAAAAAGCGATCCCCCCCGTTCTCGAAGGGCGGGACATACTGGCCGGGGCCCAGACGGGCACGGGAAAAACGGCCGCCTTCGCCCTCCCCCTGCTTGAAATATTGAACCGCCGGGGAGAAGTCCGCAAGGATCCCCGGGTCCTGGTCCTGACCCCTACCCGGGAACTGGCCGCCCAGGTGGGGGAAAACTTCTCCCTCTACGGGAAGCACCTGCCCTACCGCACGCAGATCATCTTCGGGGGCGTGAAAATCAATCCCCAGATTCAGAGCCTCAGGACGGGCTGCGATATACTCGTGGCTACTCCAGGACGTCTTCTCGATCACGTTCAGCAGAAAACCCTTAACCTGAGCCGGGTGGAGTACCTGGTTCTGGACGAAGCGGACCGCATGCTGGATATGGGATTCATTCACGACATCAAGAGAATCATCGCTCTGCTTCCCGGTAAGAGGCAGAACCTGATGTTCTCCGCCACCTATGACAAGGAGATTAAAAAGCTGTGCAACAGCCTTCTTCACAATCCGGTCCTGGCGGAAGTTCGTGAGGGTAACAAAACGGCGGACAAGGTGAATCAGATAGCCTATAAGATTGAACACGCCCAGAAGCGCCATCTTCTGGCCTGGCTGATTAAGAAGGACTCCTGGTATCAGGTGCTTGTCTTCGTCAGGACCAAGCACGGGGCCAACCGGCTGGCGAAGCAGCTGGTCAAGGCGGGAATTTCCGCATCGGCCATTCACGGCGACAAAAGCCAGGGAGCCCGAACCCGGGCGCTGAGCGAGTTCAAGTCCGGAGACCTGCAGGCTCTGATCGCCACCAACGTGGCCGCCCGGGGACTGGATCTTCAGGGACTGAGCTACGTGGTGAATTATGACCTCCCCCAGGTTCCCGAGGATTACGTCCACCGCATCGGCCGGACGGGCCGGGCCGGAGAATCAGGCCAGGCGATCACCTTCATTACATCGGAGGATGCGAAGCAGCTTAAAGCCATTGAGAAAACCACGGAGCAGACGATTCCCGTGACGAATCCGATCGGTTTCGTTCCCGTGGTCACCGCCAGCTAGAATAAGGAATATCTGAACAGAAAGGGATGGGAAGCATAAACCCATCCCTTTTTTATTATCAGACGGGGAGTATCTTGACCACAAATTATTGGTACAGTATAGTACGGTATAGACAAAAAGAAAGAGGAGCACACATGTCAGTAATGGAAGAGTCTTTCCGCTGGTACGGACCGAATGATACGGTTAGTCTGGCCTATATAAAGCAGGCTGGGGCCACATCGGTTATCAACAGTCTTCATGAGATCGCCTACGGGGACGCCTGGCCCTACGAGGCTATTATGCAACGGAAGCGGATCATAGAGGCGGAGGGCCTTCGTTGGGCGGCTGTGGAATCGGTTCCCGTTCACGAGGATATCAAAACCCGTTCCGGACGATACGAGGAGTATATAGAAAATTACAAGACGAGCCTGATCAATCTGGGAAAGGCCGGTGTGGATGTGGTCATTTACAACTTCATGCCCGTGCTGGACTGGGTCAGAACCGATCTGGCCTACAAACTGGAAGACGGAACCGAGTGCCTCTACTTCGATCCCTATCAGTTCGCCGCCTTCGATATGTACCTTCTGAAGCGGGAGGGCGCCGAAAAGGACTACACCCCGGAGCAGCAGGAAAAGGCGAAAGCCTTCTTCGACAGCCTCTCCGAAGTGGGCAGGAAATCCTTCGAGAGGGATCTGATCGATGTCTTTCCCGGCATGAAACTGGGCTTCACCATCGATGATGTGCGCGCCATGCTGGCCAAGTACGAGAATATCGACCGGGACACCCTGAAAAAACACTACCGCCTTTTCCTGGAAGAGGTCATTCCCGTGGCAGCGAAAGCAGGCGTGAGAATGGCGGTTCATCCCGACGATCCCCCCTGGAACATCATGGGCCTCCCCCGCATCGTCAGCTGCGCCGATGATATCCGTGACCTGCTGGCCATGGTAGACGATCCGGCCAACGGCCTCTGTTTCTGCACGGGCAGCTACAGCGCCCGGGAGGACAACGATCTGCCCGCCATGATAAGGGAGTTCGGCAGCCGTATACAGGTGGCTCATCTGAGAAGCACGAAACGTCTCGCCAACGGGGGATTTTTCGAAGCGGACCATCTGAACGGATCGGTGGATATGTACGAAGTTGTCAAAGCCCTGCTAGAAGAGATGGCCGCCCGCAAAAAGACGGGTCGTTCCGACTGGAGGCTGACCTACCGGCCCGATCACGGTCATACCATGCTGGACGACCTCTCGAAACCTCCCGTTGATAACCCTGGCTATACGGCAATCGGCCGGCTTCGCGGTCTGGCGGAAGTACGGGGAGTAGAGTACGCCACCCTCCGGTCCGATTCGGTTCTGAAAGGGGCTTTCGAAAATTAATGGTGGCGTAAGTGATTCTTTCCCTGTAAAATGGTAAGGAAACACAAACAGGGGTTAATTCTGCAGAACCGAACGAAATACCAGATCATCATCGCCGATATGAAGGAGAAGATTGCCCGGAAGGAGATACGCCCGGGGAATCTTCTCCCCTCAATCAATGAGATAAGCGATCATTACCGGGTAGCAAAGGAGACGGGAGTCAAGGCTTACCGCTCCCTGAAGCAGGCCGGTCTGATCGACTCGGTTCCCGGCAAGGGGTTTTTTCTCATTTCTGACCGGATAACCGACAGTCCCCGGGTCATGATGATCCTCAACTCCTTTAACAGCAACATGCAGACCCTGTATCAGGCTTATATGGATCAGACCCCCTCTGACATCAGAACGGATATCTATTTTCACAACAACAATATAGATGTCCTAAAAAACCTCATAGACTCCTACAGCGGCCGTTATACCCACCATATCGTCAAACCGCCGGAGCACCGGGCCGTTCCCGCTCTGCTGGGGAAGCTGGAGAAGAGCAATCTTCTGCTTCTGGACAGGGACGAGTACAGGGATCTGGTCCGTCACTTTGTCTGTCAGGATTTCAGCAGGGGATTCTCCGGAATACTGGGGGAGGTTAAAGAGGAGATCCTCCGTTACGAGGGGCTCTATCTCATCCGTTCCCGGAGCAATCCCCATCCCCAGGCGACCTTTGACGCTTTCGGGGACTTCCTGAAGGAAGAGAGGATCCCCGGGGAAATTCTTCCCTGCTGCGGCAAGGGGGAGATCCAAAAGAACCGTATGTATATTCTCAACTCCGACGAGGACATGGTCCGGATTCTTCAGATATTCAAAAATAAGGGCTGGAAACCGGGACGGGATGGAGGCTTTATCGTCTATAACGAATCCCCCATTCTGGAGTTCATAGGAGGGGGTGTTTCCTCTATTTCGGTGGATTTCTCCGAAATGGGGATTCTGGCCTCCCGTTTCATCCGGGAAAACCAGGAGACCCGCATTACCCTGATGCCCCGCCTTATCAGACGGGGCTCCTTCTAGTACTTACCAGAGGTGGTGAACGTAGGGACCGATGGCCCTGTCGTAGACATCCCTGACCCTTTCCATCTGTTCACCGGTCAGATCGGGATAGCCGCTGGCCTGTACATTGGAGGTAACCTGTGAGGAGCGGCTGGCGCCGGGAATGATGCAGCTCACCTGTTCATGCATGAGAATCCATTTCAAAGCGGGCATGACCAGGAGCTCCTCTCCGGGAAAAATCTCCCTGAGTTCTTCCACCGCGTCAAGACCTTTCTCGTAGGGAATCCCCGCGAAGGTTTCCCCCTTATCGAAGGCTTCGCCATTCCTGTTGAAGGTACGGTGGTCCTGCTTCTCAAACCGGGTGTCCCGGCTGAATTTTCCGGTCAACAGGCCGCTGGCCAGGGGAACGCGCACGATGATGCCCACATCCTTTATCGCCGCCTGGGAGAAGAACAGCTCCGCCGGTCTCTGCCGGAACATGTTGAATATGATCTGAACCGTCTCCACACCGGGATACTCTATAGCTTTCAGAGCCTCTTCCACCCGTTCCACGCTGACCCCGTAATGACGGATCTTGCCGGCTTCTCTCATACGGTCCAGGGCGTCAAAAAGCTCGGGCTTGTAATAAACGTCCGTGGGGGGACAGTGCAGCTGGACCAGATCCAGGGAGTCGCAGCCGGTGTTTTTCAGACTGTCGTCGATAAATCCCTCGATATTGGCCGGGGTATATCCCTCCGGAGCATGGGGATTCAGCCGCCGCCCCGCCTTCGTGGCCAGGACGATATCCTCTTTTCTTTCCCGGATGATCTTTCCCACGGCCTTTTCGCTCAGGCCGCCGGAGTACACATCGGCGGTGTCCAGAAAATTAATCCCCTCATCGATGGCCAGATTCAAAGTGCGGTAGGCTTCCTCCTCATCGAAGGGTTTGCCCCAACCGCCGCCCAGCTGCCATGTGCCCAGTGAAATTTCCGATACCTCAAAACCTGTCTTACCTAACTTTCTGTATTTCATAACTCTAATATACTAAGGGAAACTTGAAAACGCAAATCCTATCGCTCATAACTCATTTTATGAAGAGCCGCCCGCCGCTGGATGACCGCAATGCCATTTTCTCAAAAAGTATCTACCTCTACGGAGCTGGCGGAGCGCTTATCTATGGCTTCTGGGCGTTTTCGATGGGATTCATCTCTCTTTTCATTGAGGAAATTGGCATATCACTTTCCTTTATCCTTTGCCATGTCTTTTCTAAAAAAAAGATTGCCGCCGCATCCATAACACTGGGGATTTCCACCATAATATTCACGAGCATCCACTTCTGCTGGCTCTTCGGCTGGGAATCGGGTACTCAGATATTTATCCTGGCCCTTCTGCCTCTTGTGGCTACTTCGGAGAATCTGCCCGATCACTTAAAAAGAGTACTGATTCCCCTCCTTCTTCTGCTAAACCTGATTCTCTGGTTTCTCCTCAGGAATCATCCCCCTCTCATCGCTCTGCCCGCACCCATGGATTCTCTGATGAATCTGATTAATCAGGTAGTCGCCATAGGGGTAATCACCCTGAGTTTCTATGTCTACGGCAGAACCTTCCTCAGGTCGGAAAAGGAGATGGTCCAGGCCCATGACATCATGGAAGGAATGGCCAATACGGATGCCCTGACGGGAATCTATAACCGGCGGTTTATCGAAGAGCATTTCATCTCCTGCCTGATGGAGTCGTCCGGGCTGAGCTGCCCCGTAATCATCGCCCTTCTGGATATCGACAACTTCAAATCCATTAATGACACCTACGGTCATAACAACGGGGACATTATTCTCAAATCACTGGTGGACCGACTCAGCCGGAACCTCAGGGAAGACGATTACATCGGACGCTGGGGCGGGGAGGAGTTCCTGATTGTCCTTCGCAAGTGCTGCTCCGAACAGAAAGGCATCGAAATAATCGGGAGGCTCAGGGAGATCATAGCGGACGAACCCTTCGAAATTACGGAAAACCGGACCATTACGGTGACAGCCACCATGGGAGTCGCCCGGGGAAGGGGGAATATCCGCTCCTGGGAGGATATCATTGCCGAGGCGGACCAGTGCCTCTATGAGGGCAAGAGAGCCGGCAAGAACCGGGTGGTGAGCAGGATTGGGGGGGACGGAGAAACATGCTGGCGAAAAGGCTGTTTCTTTCCCTTACCCTTGCATGCCTTATCCTCCTGCCCCTGTGGGGCGAATTAGACGATGAGATTCCCCTGGGGACAGGCTCTGGAAAAAATCCGTGACCATGAAGTCATTGATCTTCTCCCCACAGCGAAAATTACGGAAGACAGAAAGAGGGACATGCTTTTTACGAAGGAGTACCTTTTTCTTCCCTGGGTCATATACACCCGGACCGATTATCCCTTCATCCGCGGAGTGGAGGACCTGAGGGGAAAGACAATCCGCGTGCCCGAAGACTACGTCATCGCCGATCTCATCAAGGAGAACTATCCCGAAATCACTCTCAAAGTCATTGAAGGCCCTTCCGCTTCAGAAAAATACCTGCGGGAAGTCGCCGAAGGTATGGTGGATGCCCACATCGGCAATCTGACTGTGGGCAGTTATATCATCATCAACCATGAATTCACAAACGTCTAAGTAGCCGCGCCTACTCCCTTCGGCTCCCATGACCAGGCAATGGCGGTGAGAGACGACTGGCCCGAGCTCGTGGGAATCATCAACAAAACCCTGGACGATCCTGGAAGATTACATCAGGGACAACAGCAATACGGATTTCTCCCACAGCCTCTGTCCCCGATGCGTGAAAGAGCTCTATCCCGATCTCTCCCTTGAGGGGGATTAAAAATCCACATCAATCATGATTTTTATCTCCTCGTCGGGGAGAGTGGCGGCATATTCGAAGGCCTTCACCCCTTCGCTGGCCTTGTAGGTTCTGGTAACCAGGGGAGCCACGTTCAGTTTGCCCGAGGATATCAGGTTGATGACCCGGGGGTAGATGTTCACATAGCGGAAAATCGTTTTGATGGAAATTTCCTTGGCCTGCAGGGCTACCACATCCATGGACACCGGTCCGCTGGGCATGCCGATCAGAACGATGGTTCCGCCGGGCTTGAGGTATTCGGTCATGCCTTCGTAAGCCCTGGCGCTGCCGCTGGCTTCGAAAAGGATATCCACCGCTTCCACGTCCTCGCCCTTCATCACATCCAGGATGGACTGGGATTTCAGATCGACGGCAGTAATCTTTCCCTCGTAATGGGTCTTCACGAAATCCAGCTTCTCCTTCTTGATATCGGCGATGAACACCTTGGAACAGCCGGAAGCCCCCGCAGCCAGAGCGGTCACGATGCCGATGGTGCCCGCTCCCATGACCAGGGCCGTGTCGCCGGAGGAGATCTGCGCCTTGTTGGCGGAGTGCATGCCGATGGCAACCGGCTCCACCAGGGCTCCCTCATGAAAGGAGACATTGTCCGGAAGCTTGAAGGTCAGGCTGCCCGGATGGACTACCGATTCGCGCAGACAGCCGTGTACCGGGGGAGTGGCCCAGAAAACGACTTCCGGATCCAGATTGTACATTCCCTCCAGAGTCTCGGTGCTCTTGAAGTTGGGAATCCCCGGCTCCATGCAGACCCGGTCCCCCACCTTCAGATGCTTAACCCGGGCACCGACTTCGGTGACCACTCCGCTGGCCTCATGGCCCAGAATCATGGGTTCCCTCACCACGAAATCACCGATATTCCCTTCCCGGTAGTAGTGCACGTCACTGCCGCAGATACCCACGGCGACCGGTTTGATTCTTACATCGTCCGGGGATATCTCATCCCTTACATCTATATCTCTGAGGCTGACTTCGCCTTTTCTTTCCAGAACTACTGCTTTCATATGAAAACCTGCCTTCGATTTGATAGGAATCATTATCCCACTTGGCTTTGCGCATGTCAAGAATTATTTTGCGCAAATTTTTTTCCTTTTTTTCCTTTTCATAAATTCCCAATAGGGATATGATGTGAAAAGCCATGAAAAAGAAAAACGTCACCCTTAAAATGATAGCGGAGAAAGCAGGCGTCTCCATCACCACCGTCTCCCATGTGATAAACAAGACGCGCCATGTGAATCAGGATACTAAGGAAGCGGTCCTGCGGACTTTGGAGGAGCTCGATTACCGGGGTATTGCCGCGGGAATCAAGCCGGGGAAGATCGAGAACGTGGGGGTTATACTGGCCGACATAAGGGAGGACTTCTACGTGGCCGTGACAAAGGCCGTTGAGACCGTGGCTTCGGATATGGGTATATCCCTTATCTTCTGCGACTCTGAGGATGACCCCCAGAAAGAGATCAAAAACATCGAGATGCTCCTCAAAAGAAAGGTCAGCGGTCTGATCATCGCTCCCATTGAGTCACGGCGGATGCCTGAGATCCTGCAGCGCCTGGATATACCGGTCGTTCTCATTGACCGGCAGTATGAGGAGCACAACTTTCTTTTCGTAGGAATAAATAACTTCTACAGCAGTTTTCTGGCGACCCATCATCTCTGGGAGAAGGGAGCCGAAAGAATAGGATTCATCGGGTACGACGATTCGGTCTATACGATAAGGCAGAGGATTCTGGGGTATAAAACCTTTCTGCAGGAGAAGGACAATCTTGCCGGGTCCTCCGTGCTCTCCCTCAAGTACCACAAGGAGAATTCCTATCCCCTGATCAGAAAATTCCTTTTAGCGAACCGGCTGGACGGGGTCCTCTGCGCCACGTCGGTCATCTGCTACGAGCTGATCAGCGTGCTGAACGATCTGCCCGAAGAGGAGCAGAAGAGAATCAGGATCATTACCTACGATGACAACAAATGGTTCGATTACCTGAGATTTCCCGTATCGGTCATATCCCAGCCCACCGCGGAAATAGGTAATGCCGCCATAGAGAACCTGCTTTCCTTCATGGAACAGCCCCATTACGGGGAGAAGGTGAAGCGGGAACTCCTGTACGACATTACCATAATCGATCGTCTCTAGAACAATATCCTAAAGCACAAACCTCAACGTCTTGATCTCAAAGGGCCGGAAGCTGAGCTCAAGAGCCTCTTTCCCGGAATCGGCGGGTACACCCTCACGCTCCAGCATATTCGTCTCTTTCGCCTCTTTCCAGGAAAATCCCGTTTTGAGGGAACAGGAGCTTCTGCTGCCCGAAGCCTCGTAGAGCCGCATAATCAGATCGCCGGAACCGTCGTCGGCCGCTTTGACCGTTTCCAGAATGATATTCCTGTCAGCCACCTCGGCGAAGGGCTTCATTGCTTCCCCGAGAGAAGGCAGCCCGGGGACGAGGGGAAAATCCTGGTTCAGTTCATAGGCGGGCCGGACGACCTTTTGAACCTCAAAGGCCCCCCGATAGGGCAGGAAGGAGTAGACGAACTCATGATGTCCCATATCCGCTTCCGGGTCGGGAGCCTTCGCCGACTTGAGCAGTGTCAGCCTGACAAGGGATCCCTTGATGTCGTGACCGTATTTGCAGTCATTCATCAGGGCGGCCCCGAAATCCCCTTCCTCAAGACTGACCCATTTATGGGCGCAGACTTCGAACTGGGCCGCTTCCCGGGGGGTGTTGCTCGTGGTGGGGCGGTTCACATGGCCGTACTGCACTTCGCAGCGTACGGAATCGGATACCAGGGACAGGGGAAAGGCAACCTTGAGGAGCTGATGATCCTCGTGCCACTCCACGGAGGTTTTGAAATCCACCCGGCGGTTCCCGGCATAGAAAAAGAGATCCTGGGAAAGGGTCGAGCATCGCCCCACCCGGTATTTCAGGCGGAACTGAATCAGCAGAGGCCCTTCGGAGATCAGGGCGCATTCCTCCAGTCTGTCCTCACGCATGGCATGGCGGATCCAGTCCGCATCGATATCCCAGGCATCCCACAGAATTGGATAGTCCTCGGCGGTCTGAAAGGCGTTCAGAGGCAGAGCCCCTTCGGCGGTATCGGCGAATTCCCGTCCGCTTTCCCGGTCCACGAAGGATACCATTCCCATGGCCTTGTCAAAGCGGACCCGGTAGAAGGGAGTTTCCAGCATCTCCCCATCCCAGGAAAAGGGGGATTTCCCCTCGGAAGTCTCGCCGCGGGTGAAGCCCCCCGCGCTGAGCGGGTTCAGGGATACCAGTGCCAGGGGCTGTTCCCTGCCCTCCGTATCTTTGATTAGCTGAATCGGGTAGCTCCGCCCCTCCCCGTCCTGCACGGCGGAAGCATCGGCAAAGGAGGCGGGCAGAGCCAGGGGCAGCTCTTCGGTGCGCCAGTTCAGGGAATTGAAAACGGTAAAGCCCTCCTGTGCCTCATCGGCGATCTCCCCCATACCCCGACGGATCAGGCCGTCCATCTCCTCGGTCATCTCGGCATAGGTTGCTTCGGCTTCTTCGTAAACCTGGCGGATGGAGGAACCGGGAATGATATCGTGAAACTGCCGGGTCAGAAGTTTTTTCCAGTTCCGGTCCAGAATCTCTTCGGGATAGACTCCCCTTCCGGAAATACCGTTGACCAGAGCGTGAATCATCTCCGCCGACCGCAGGGACCCTTCCAGCTTTCTGTTGAACCGCTTCGTCCGGGCCTGGCTGGTATAGGTACCCCGGTGAAGCTCCAGATAGAGTTCGCCCTGCCAGCGGGGCAGCTCGTCCTGCCGGGAGAAAACCTCCTTCATGGCGCTTGAGACGGTTGCCCAGCGGGACTTGGGAATCCCTTCAAGGTTCTCCATACGCCGGGCGTACTCCAGATCCTTTCGAAGGGTACCCCCGCCTCCGTCTCCCTCACCGATAGATTTGACTACCCGGTTCTGCACTTCCTTATGCTGTACGTTGTTCCAGGTATCGTTGAAGTGGGAGGGTCTGACCGCGCCGTTATAGCCGTTTTCCCGGGAGGTGATGTAGTGGGTGTTCACACCGGTGCCGTCGATCCCCTTCCAGACGAAGGAGTCGTAGGGGAACCGGGTCGTATCGTTCCAGTTGATTTTACTGGTTACGAAGTAGTCGATCCCGCAGCCCCGCAGGATCTGGGGAAGAGCGGCGGCGTACCCGAAGACGTCGGGCAGCCACAGGGTGTCGCTTTCGTAGCCGAGTATGCGCTTCGTGGTTCTCTTTCCCACCAGGAACTGGCGGATCAGGGACTCACCACCGGTGACATTGCAGTCCGCTTCGACCCACATGCCCCCGTTCGGTTCCCACTGGCCCCGGTGGTAGGCGTCCTTAACGGACTTGAAGACGGCGGGATAATCCCTCTCCATCTCCTCGAGCTGAACCGGCTGGCTCTGAATGAAAATAAACTCGGGGAACTCTTCGGCATAGCGGCACATATTGGAAAAGGTTCGGGCCACCTTTCTTTCCGTCTCCCACAGGGGCCAGAGCCAGGCGTGATCGATATGGGCGTGGCCGATGAGCAGGATCTCCGGAGCCGTTTCGGAATTGACCGCGGACAGCATAGGCTTCAGGACTTTCCGGGCCTCTTCGGCCTGCTCAAGCTGTTCCTCTTCCGAACCGGTATAGCGGATAGCGGTAAGGGCGTCATAAAGCCCTTTGAGCACTTCCGCCCGACGCAGAGAGTTCTCCGACAGGGTGTGGGCCAGTTCGAAGAGCACCGTGGCATCGTAGAAAAGGTCATAGAAGGGTCCGTTCTTCACCGCCAGATCGGCGAAAAGAAAGACGTTGGGATAATCGGGAATCTTCCTGTCCAGGGTGAGGATCACATGATTGTCCTGAAAGGGGTGTTCCCCGGGGAATTTATGGCCGCTGTAGACTTCCAGATCAAGGGTGACCGATGTTCCCGCCGCAGCCTTATCGCTCAGCCTGATCTCATCGTGAAAGGGGTTGAACGCCCCGAAAGGCTCCCCGTTGATGTAGGCCAGAGAGTCCGCCTGGGGCTGGACCCGCAGAAAGACCTCCTGTCCCTCCACTTCTTCGGGAAGGATCATTTCGCTCCGGAACCAGAAGGAGGTCCACTCCTTCCCGTAGGGATAGGGCAGAACCGCCTCTTTCCACCCCTCCCCTTCGGAAGGAGGGGTTCTACGGTCGTGGTCCAGGGTCTCAAAGACTTTCAGATCCAGAGCTCTGATCGTCCGATAGCGGTTCTTTTTAAGATAACGGAGATACTGTTCGATCCGGTATTCGATTTTGGGTACTAGCATAATCCTATCCTTTTACGGCTCCCACCGTAATCCCTTCCACGAAGAATCTCTGGAAGAGGAGAAATAATATGACCACCGGCACAATGGCCAGGGTTGATGCAGCCATCAGCTGACTGAAGGCCACATTATGTTCGGCGCGAAAGAACTGAAGACCAATGGACAGGGGATACAGATCCTCGGTCTGCAGATAGATAAGGGGGGTGAGGAAGTCATTCCACGCATTCACCCCGGAGAAAATGGCCACCACCGCCAGGACCGGCTTCATCAAGGGCAGCATGATCTTCAGGAACACGGTGAATTCCGAGGCCCCGTCGATAATGGCCGCCGAAGAGAGATCCTTCGGAAGGGACATGAGAAACTGCCTTATCATGAAAAGATACAGAGCCTGCCCCAGAAAGGAGGGAACGATCAGGGGAAGGTAGGTATTAATCCAGCCTATCTTGGCGAATATGTCAAAAAGGGCGACCAGGGTCACCGGAAAGGGGATGAACATGGTGGCGATGGCAATCAGAAAAAGCACCTCCCTCCCCTTCCACTGTATGCGGGAAAAGCCGTAGGCGATGAAGCTGTTGGACAGGACCGAACCTGCCGTAACACCCAGGGCGATGATGAGGGAGTTGATGAAGTATTTCAGAAAGGGGATGTACTCCACCGCGTCCCGATAGTTCTGCCAGATGAATTTATGGGGCCACAGGGTCGGGGGAAAGGAACTCAGCTCCTCGCTGCCCTTGAAGGAAGTGGCCACCATCCAGTAGAGGGGCAGCAGATAAAAAAGACACATAACCATGAGGAGAATCCGGGGGACCGTTTTTTTCTTGAGATGTTTTTTCACGTATTTCCAATCCATATTATTCTCCTACTCGTTTCCGTAGTGAACCCAGGACCGGGCCCACTTGAAGACGCTCAGCGCCAGAATCATGCTAATCACGAACAGAACCCAGACCAGGGCCGACGCATAGCCCATGCGGGTATACTGGAAGGCGTTCTTGTAGATATAGAAAACGTAGAACAGCAGGGAGTTGTTCGGCCCGGCCATATTCACCCCGCCGCTGGTGATGATGTAGGCCTGGGTGAAGACCTGGAGTCCCATACTCAGTCCCAGGATGATATCGTAAAGGATGACGGGAGTCAGCATGGGAAGGGTGATGGACCAGAAGCTTCTCATGGCCCCCGCCCCGTCTATTTCGGCGGATTCGTATAGTTCCCGGGGAATCCCCCGCAGTCCGGCCAGAAAGATGAGGGCCGGTCCTCCCGCGCCCAGCTGGGCCAGAAGCACAATGGAGGGTTTCGTCCAGACCGGGTTCCCGATGAAGTCGATAATGGGAAGCCCCAGACCCTGGAGGATGTAATTCAGAAGCCCGAAACGGGGGTTGGAGAATACGATCCAGACAAAGGAGAGGGCGAAAAGGGGAAGAATGGAAGGCAGATAGAGAATAGCCCGATAGACAGCCACCTCCCGAACCCGCTGATTCATGGCCAGGGCGATGAGAATGGCCACAACCACCCCCAGGGGAACGGCCCAGACCGTATAGAAAAAGGTGTTGTACAGGGATTTGGTGAACAGGGGGTCCTGAATCAGGGTCCTGAAATTTTCAAGCCCCACCGACACCGGTTTACCGAAGCCCGAATACCTGGTGAAACTGAGTCTGAGCGAGTACAGTATGGGGTAGACCTGAAGACAAAGAAAGCCGACGATCCAGGGGCTGACGAAGATCAGGCCGTTCCGGAGGTTTCGTTTTTCGGTTTTTGTCATAATAAAAAAACTCCTTGGGTGCAATTCAGAAAACAGCCCCCAGATTGTCCAGCAAAATGGGGGCTGATCAGTAAGGGATGTTCCCTTACCCCTATTTCAGGGCGTCGAGCTGGGGCTGAACCTGGTCGGCAACCTGCTGCAGAGCCGCTTTCACGTCCCCCTGATTCAGAGTAACTTCACCCATGGCCTGAGTCAAGCCGTCCCAATAGAGGGCGCCTGCGGGAATGGGAGGTCTGCTGGAAGCAAAGTCCAGGCACTCCTTGAAGAAGAGATGATTCGCATCGAAGGAGCTGTCATCGGCCAGAAGCGATTTGATGGTGGGAAGATGGGCGGTCTTCATATACATTTTCTCTCCCTCTTCGCCGCACATCCAGCTGATGAACTCATAGGCTTCGTCCATATTCTTGCAGCCCGTGGGAATAACCATGGACCAGCCGCCCGCCCAGGTTGCGGGCTTGTCGCCCTTCTCGGGCACGGGCAGATAGGTAACGCCCCAGTTCAGTTCGGGGTGGTACTGTTTGATGGAGTGAAGAACCCAGTCGCCGTTGACCATCATGCCCACCTTGCCGATGAGGAAGGGATCCTGTTCGGGGGGATTGTTGGGAGGAGCATAGGTGCTGATAAAGGTTTCCACCTTCTGGGGCCCCATATGGGCGGCCCAATCCTTGATGAACTGGTAACCGGCTACGACGCCCGGATCGGTGGGGGTAACCTTCATACTGGCCAGATCGGCGAATTTTCCGCCGAAGACAAAGCCCCAGGTGTAATGCCAGCCCTGGGAGTATTTCGTATCGTAGGGGATAAAGCCGACCTGGGTATACTGGCCGGTGCCGTCGGTTTTATTGATCTTGTCGGCGATTTCCTGTATGAATTCGATGGTCTGGGGGCCGTTGGAGGGGTCGAGAACGGCGGGATCGTATCCGGCCTCTTTCACAAGGTCCTTGTTGAAGTAGAGTACCCGGGAATCCGTATCAAAGGGGAGACCATAGGTTTTGCCCTTGTACTGAGTCTCAGCCCAGGCATAGGGAACATGGGCGGAAGCCATGGCGCTGTCTTTCTTGTTCATAACACCGGTGATGTCTTCCAGAACGCCGGAAGCGGCTCTCTGGGCGATGGTGAATCTGTCCAGCATGTAGGCATCGGGACCGGTACCGCCCCGTACGGCAGTCATCAGTTTGGCCACGTCCGTTTCCGAACCGGGAACCTGGATGAACTCCACTTCGATACCGGGATGGCCCGCATTGAAGGTTTCCACCATGGCTTTTAGGGTATCCGAATCGGGCGGGGTATGGGAGGTCCAGAATTTCAGGGAGACCACATCGCTTCCCGAGGCAGCCGCCGTGTCTTCCTTCTTGCCGTTGGCGGCGAGAACGGAAAGGCACAGAAGCCCGGTCAACAGAATCAACACACTTCTTTTCATAATAACTCCTTTAACACTTCATAACATTCAATATAACATTTAAAGATTTGTTATACCTGTTATGCGCGGACAAGAGCTATGATATTGGATGTTATATCATTTGTCAACTTTTATTTTTCAGAAAACCCGTACTGCCTCCGGGAACCAGTTCCGCTTTCAGGTACTCCTTCACCACTTCATCGCTGCCGTTAATTCTGTCCCGGAGTATCTCCACGGCCCGTATTCCCATCTCCAACTCCTTCTGTTTCATATGGGTCAGGGAGGGTTTCGCCATGGGACAGCGCACATTATCAAAAGTCACTACAGAAAGATCCCCGGGAATGGCGACACCCAGTTCCCGGGCCGCCTGCTCTATAAGATAGGCTGCGTCCAGCTCATCGGCGACGACAGCTGTCATGGTCCTGTTGCGCTTTAGAAATTCCCGGATCCGCTCTAGATCATGCAGCAGAAATTCCTGCTTCTTTCTTGCCCCGAAATTGACATTGGAAGCCAGCTCCGTCTCCAGTCTTCCCGTATCTGGGGATATTCCCCGGGCGGAGTGGGCCTTGACGAAACCGGCCAGACGCTCTTCTATGGCCGAGGTTCCCTTTGGATTGAAAGAGACAAATCCCGGCTGTTCATGGCCCAGTGAAAAGAGATAGTCCGTAAGCTCAAAAGCTGCCTGAACATTGTCAGTTCCCACGTAGGATGCCTTAAGCCCCTCTAAATGACGGTCAACAAAGACCAGAGGAAAATCGTTGCTTACCAAATCCAGAAAGACGTTATTGTAGAATTCCCCATGAGCCGGATCCACGATCAAACCGCGGACCCCCTGATCCAGCATCTTCCTCACCGCCCTTTCCTCTTCATCGGCCTGATCGTCGGAACGGGCCAGGATCATGGCGTACCCGTATTCCCGGCACTGGTTCAGAACGCCGTTAAGAAGTTCCACACCGAAGGAGTCGGCGAAACCGGCTATGACCAGGCCGATAGTGACGGTACCCGCCGTACCGGAATGGATTCTTCCCGGGGCGGCATCGGAGGATATTTTCACAAAAGTCCCCTTTCCGGGAAGCCTTTCCGCCAGTCCCGCTTCAGAGAGCAGGCTCAGAGACTTCCGGCTGGTGATCCGGCTCACCCGATAGGCCTCGGCCAGCTCCTTCTCCGAGGGCAGTCTGCTCCCGACGGGGTACTCTCCCCGGCGGATTTTTCCTTCGAGCTCCTCGAATATAGTACGGTACATGGGCTGTGATGACGGGGTATCGGACATGGAATCTCCTCAAAATCGTTTTAAATGTTATATCCTGTTATATATTTTTATAGCATTACCCCTCTCAGGTCAAGTCTCCCGGTAAAGTTAAATTTGCAATTTGACAGGAAATTCACTAATCTTTTAATGCACCCCTATTTAAAAAAGCGGACCTTACTATCCCGAAGGAGGACTGGGCCGCATGGGACGGCATACGTTTAGGAGAAGAATTCTTCCGGCGTTTACGGGCACTCTGCTCATCAATACGCTCTTTCTCATCTCCTACATACGCTTGAGCGGGGAAAAATTCCTGTACGCCCAGAAAGAGGAGAGCGTGCAGACCCTCGTCGCTGTTCTGGAAAAATCGATAATTACCGATTTGATCTCCAGCGATTTCAGCCGCATGAAAGAAGTCCTTGATCCCATACTCATACCCGGGAGTTCCATAGAGGTTTACCGTATTTTCGATAGTGACGGCTCTCCCGTGGCTTACGGAAAAGCGGATGGGGCCAACGATTTCATGAAAAAAACTGTCCGAATGGACATAACCGCTGCCCCCTCCTGGATATCTCACGACAGATGATGAAGTAGGTGCTCTGAATCGTTCCATAAAACAGATGTCCGTGCAGGTCCGGCTTAGTTTCGAAATGCTCAGGAACAGCGAGGAACGGTTCGAACTGGCTGTTCTGGGTTCCCATGACGGGATCTGGGACTACGATCCCCATGGGGACAATCTCTATGTCTCCCCCCGGGGCCGGGATATCCTTATGTGCGGCTACGGCCGTCCCATGACTCTTAAGCAGGGGATTAACCTGGTCACGGTGGAGGACGCGAACGGACTCATCCGGCATATTCACTCTCTGGTTACGGGACGCAGCACCATGATCGACACGGAGTGCCGGGTCAGGCAGAAGGGAAAGTCTCCCAAATGGATCCGGATAAAGGGCAAGGGGGGGGTCTCGGAGGAGGGGAAATGCCTGCGGATCGCCGGGTCCCTCTCCGATATCGACGAGCAGAGGTCCTCCGAGGAAAAACTCATTCGGGCTGCCATGTACGATCTGCTCACAGGCCTTCCCAACCGCCTCTATCTTATGGAGAGGCTGCAGCAGATCATAGAGAACAACCACCGGGATCCGGGCCGGCACTTCGCCCTGCTCTTTCTGGACTACGACGGTTTCAAAAAAGTGAATGATACCTACGGCCATGCCGCGGGAGATGCGATTATGCGGCTCATATCCCAGCGGCTCCTGGATCAGTCCGCCCGGGGGCTGATTTCACCGGCGGACTTCATCAATAATCCGCCCATTCTGAATCGGCTGCAGGACCGGTTCACTACGGCTCCCCCCTCTTTTCGGCCCTGGACGTGGAGGTAACCGAGACCACTCTTATCGATAATCAGGAAACGGTCAGCTACCAGCTCAATCAGATCCAGGCCATGGGAATGAAAATCAAGCTGGACGACTTCGGCACGGGGTACTCCTCCCTGAGCTACCTGCATCACTTTCCCCTGGATGTTCTGAAAATCGACCGTTCCTTCGTCAGTTCCCTC
The DNA here is from genome assembly GCA_016936115.1 of Spirochaetales bacterium. Lineage (GTDB taxonomy): Bacteria > Spirochaetota > Spirochaetia > DSM-2461 > DSM-2461 > SZUA-368. The sequence continues at coordinate 18,403 of JAFGPQ010000303.1, forward strand.
CCACAAAATATAACCAAAAGGAATATCGTGGGCCATATCATCAGTCTCGCCCACGAACTGGGCCTTTCGGTCATCGCCGAGGGAATTGAGAACAGAACGGAACACCGCATCCTCGGGGAGCTGGGCTCTGACCGGGTAACAGATTTCCCCTCCCGAACGGTTAAAGGGAAAAGACGAGGAAAGAATTATGAAAAAAACAGCAATAATCCCCATCACTCTGGCATGTCTGAGCCTGCTCCTGGGGGGATGCGTGATGAACAGGCTCTCCGAAGAGAAGGAAGTGATTGATCTGACCCGGGGAACTCCCGGAGAGAAAACCATGGAAATAACCGTCATCCCGGGCGATGCCTGGTCGGTCCCCCTGAAAGCGGGCCCACTGACCTTTAACATTCTGCCCCAGATGGTCTTCTGGCTGGAGGACGGGGAGGGAAACCTGGTACAGACCCTGTACATTACCGGGGCGGATTACGAAAAAATGCGTCACGCCGGTAAATCGGAGAAGGGGGAGGAGTTTTACCGTGAGTGTTTTCCCCTTTGGGCGGCCAAGGCGGAAGCGGCCGGGTTGAGCCTCCCCTCGGACAAGTCCCCCTACCCGGACACGGTCACATCGGCCACACCCTCGAACAGCTACATTCTTCTGACGTCAGCCGGATACGGGGAGCCCCTCTTCCTTTTCATGGAGATTAACCAGTCCTCCGACTACAACGAATACTTTACGAAGGATACCAGCGGATGGATCGGACAGCCGGCGGTGGTTTACTTCTGCCCCTGCCCGGAACCGGGACAGTCTCTTCCCATGGAAGCGGTGGGGCACAGCGGCTCTCCGGACCAGAGACCGGGACTCTATACGGATATGAGCCGCCTTGACAGCGCCCTGAAGCAGACCCTCTCCCTGACGGTCAGTCTCTAAGCGGGATCAGCTCCAGTATCTGGCGATTTCCTCTTTATAGATCCTGGCTTCCTGCGCCGGATCGGGAGCGTTCCTGAGATTCCTTCCCACAATAAAGCACTTGACGGGAATCCCCTTGAACAGCTTGATCACATCTACGGTCAGTCCGCCCGTAACGGAGACATCCATGCCCATATCGGCCAGTTTCTTGACCACGTTCATATTGGCTTCTCCCCAGGATCCTCCCGAGTTCAGGGCATCCCGGCTCTGATGATAGATGACCTGCTTCAACCCCAGTTCCTTCCAGGATTCCACCTGTTCGAATGTCCAGTTGCCGAACAGCTCCACCTGCATCTCTTTTCCGTATTTCTCCGCCGCTTCCACCGCTTTCGCCTTGGTGGCGTTGGCCGCATTACACATGACGGTTACCCAGTCGGCTCCCCTTTCAAAGGCCATGCCGGCCAGTTCACCCCCCGCATCGACGATCTTCAGGTCCGCCACGATCAGGTTTTCCGGATAGAGGGTTCTCATGGTTTTGATGGAATCGGCCCCCGTGGACAGACAGAGGAGTGTGCCTACCTCGATGACGTCAAGTTCGGGAGCCAGGATCCTGGTTGATTCCAGGGCATCGGCCACGGTAAAATTATCCAAAGCGACCTGCAAAAGGGGTGCGCTCATATCATCTCCTCCAATTCGTTGAATATTTTCTCCAGATCCTCTATGCATGTGGCTTTTCTCAGGTCAGCCATGGCCTTCTCGTCATCGAGCAGAGTCACGACCTGAATAATCGCCTCTTCATTCTGCGTTTTCGCATCCACTGCCGCCAGAGTGATCAATATATCGATAGGGTCGTTATCGGGATCTCCGAAATTGACCGGTTCCTTCAGGGTTACGATGGCAAAGCTATTCTCCAGTACTCCGCCTTCGGGCCGCCCGTGGGGCATTGCCATGCCGGGAGCCATGATAAAATAGGGGCCGAGCTCTTCCACACCGGCCAAAATCTCATGGTAATACTTCTCAGTAATTGTCCCCGCTTCCACGAGGATATCCGTACCCGCCTTGACGGCTTCCTTCCAGTCACAGGCATCAACCTGAAACCGGGCCGCCCTGCGGGAGAGAACATGTTCCTGCAAATTCATTTTATTTCCTTATTATTTCCCCATTTCCCCGGGAAAGTGTTCATTAACCACATTCATAATCTGGGGACCGAACTCCTTGGCGCTCATAAGATTGACCAGCCCGATCACATGAACGCCCTCGGGAGCGTGTAGATTGGAAACGAGGTTTTTGGAACAGAGTACGATATTCACCCCCTGGTTCATGTAACCTCCCGCCTCCCCCAGGGAACAGGACTCCATGGATGCGTTGATCCCCTGTTTGTCAAGAAACTGCTTAACCTTCATTTTTATTACAAGGCTGGTCCCCATACCGTTGCCGCATACGGCTAAAACCTTAATCATGTAAATCCTCCTTCGCCTTCATAAAAGACTCTCCCGGAGATCAACTCCGGAAGAACCAATTATATCACGAACCGGACGGCCTATTCGGCAGCGGCCAGTTTCGTATCTCTCATAGTTGTGAAATAGGTCTCTTTGTAGTGTTTATACTGAAACTGGGGAATGATCATAAGCAGGGGGATCATAAGGATCGGAACGATGATGCCCAGCTTATCGGTCAGAAGCACGGCGCCGGACCAGAGAGTGGCCCAGTCGAACATACCCATCCAGCCGATGACGGCGGGGCCGTCTTTGAGAACTGTCAGAACCAGAGCGGAGCCGAATACCTGAATGAGTCCGGCGATAAAGGGTATGACAGCGGCGGCTCTTCTTCCGCCTGCCTTGTTGGCGAATACGGCAAGGGTGCCGTTATCGAAGAAGAGGCAGATGAATCCGGCGATAATCAGCACGGGGGACTTCAGGACGATCAGAGTAAGGATGGCAATCATCTGGCCGAAGAATCCGAACATGAAGCCGAAAGTAGGCGCGTTGGGGGAAAAACCGAAGGTGACGGCGCAGTCCACGGCGGGAACAGACCCCTTGAGAAGCTTGTCCGATATACCCTTGAAAGAGGCGGTAAGCTCGGCGACGAACATGCGGACTCCCTGCTGCAGAACGGCGATATATACGGCGAACAGAGCGGTCTGCTCGAAAACATAGGTGGCGAAGAAGTACTTGTTCGTATCGTAATTGAAGGAGTCCTTGCCCAGAATCACCATGATGGTGCCTACGAAGAGGGTCATGAGCATGGTATTGGCCACCACGTTGTCATTTAGAATAGACAGAAAACCGGGAGCTTCCACATGGTTGACGTCGTGCTTTCTGTTGCCGATTTTACCGGCGAATTTGTAGGCGAGCCAGGCGCCGAACATCTGCTGGTGTCCTATGGTGAAACCGGCCCCGTCGGTGACTTCCTGTGTAGCTTCGATAACCAGGTTGGACATGACGGACCAGTAGGTGCCCATCAGGAGCCCGATGACAAGAACGAGAAAGGGTGAAGCGGGCTGTCCGCCGGTGCCCTGGATGACCCAGTACATGGCCCACAGAAGGACGGCTGACTGCTGGTACATGATGTGTCCCGTAATAAACAGGGTTCTGATTTTGGTAAACTTTCTCAGAGCCACATAGACGATATTCAGAAGGAAAGCGATGAGCATGACATATCCAACAAACTGAAGGGAGCTGAAATGATCCAGCGTTTCCGTGGCGGATGTCTGACCGAAATAGGGATCGATTACCAGGGCGGTAATGCCGTATCTGTCGGAAAGGCTCGTAATGATGGGCTTGAAGGTTCCCACCAGTCCGCCCGTACCGACCTGCAGGATTTTAAACCCCACATAGGTTTTAATGAATCCCGCCAGACTGTCATACCACTTTTTCCCAAGCAGCAGATATCCGACAAAAGTCAGAGTACCGAGAAGCAGCGCGGGCTGCCCGAGGAACTTGTTGATAAAGCCCATGAAAATACTTAACACAACATCCATAAAATAACTCCCTTTTTGTTTTTTTAGAATTTACCAGATTCCACAGTATAATCATATCAATCATTTTAACGATCAATACGATCATTTATATGCAATTCTAACCCTGTTTTTACGATAACGCAAGAGAAATATTTACCTATTCTCCCTTTTGATCACTTTAGATGATTTTATTGTTCTATTTGTGCAATTAATACTTCCAGGCCCTCATTCCTGAATGCGTCAATCTCTTCTCTTTCGGACTTTTCATCGGTAATGAGCACATCTACCTTATCCAGAGGCATGGTGGGGAAATTGGCGACCATCCCCAGTTTCGACGAATCGGCGAGGACGATAACCTGCCCGTGGCAATGGTCAACCATCATGCGGTTAACCCCCGTCTCCTGCTGTACGGAGCAGGTCAGCCCTTTCAGTGCATGGATACTGTTGGTGCTCAGAATGGTGCAATTGCTGTATATCTCCCTGAGGGTATAGATGGCCATATCCCCTACCAGAGACTGGGAGGCCTCCCGGAATTCCCCACCCACGAGATAAACCTCGACCAGGGGATCCTTCTTGACCTGAAGAACGGCGGCGTTATTCGTTATAATCCTCACGTTCTTCCCCGAGAGCTGTCTGACCACTTCCAGGGTTGTGGAACCGCTGTTGAGAAAGACCGTATCCCCGTCCCTGATCAGTTCCACCGCTTTCTTGGCGATGGCCCTCTTCTCCAGGACGTTGAGATGCCCCTTCTCGGTAAGGCGGTGTTCTCGGGTTTCCCCGTTCTTCGCCTTGGCTCCGCCGTGGACTCTCTCGATCTTCCCTTGCTGATCAAGGACATCGAGATCCCTTCTGATCGTGATGGGGGAAACGTCGAATTCTTCGCTCAATTCATTGACATCGACCTTTCCGTCCTGGGAAAGGATATCAACAATCCGGTCCTGTCTGATCGCGGAAACTCTTCGCTTACCCATAATGCCCGATTCTCATCCTCTTCATCAGTATTGTCGCCTACACATATTATATCAGATCATTTTGTCCTTGAGTACCGGGGCTGAGAGACTCCGACCGGTATGCCTTGAGAATCTCCAGGATTTCCCGGCTTTCTCCGGCATTCAGGACACGGACAGCCAGTTCCCTGAGATCGGCACGGGAACTTCTCCGGATGATATCCTTTATTCGCGGGATGCTTCCGGCGCTCATGCTGAACTCATCAAGGCCCATACCCAGCAGCAGGGGCGCCGCCCGTTCGTCTCCGGCCAGTTCACCGCACATGCCGGTCCATTTCCCCTCCTCATGGGAGGCTAGAATGACCCTGTGGATAAGCTGAAGCACCGCCGGATGCAGGGGCTGATAAAGATCGGCTATCCTCTCGTTCCCCCGGTCCACCGCCAGGGTGTACTGGGTCAGATCATTCGTCCCTATACTGAAGAAGTCCACTTCCCTGATAAGAATGTGGGCGGTGAGGGCGGCGGCGGGGGTTTCGATCATAATCCCCACTTCAATATCCTCATCAAAGGGAACTCCCGCCGCCCGAAGATCATCCTTTGCTTTACCCAGCAGAGCGTTGAGCCGCCGAATCTCCGACAGGGAGATGACCATGGGATACATAATGCGCAGCTTTCCGTAATGGCTGGCCCTCAGAATGGCCCTGAGCTGAAGGGCGAACATCTCGGGAAGATCAAGGCACATGCGAACGGCCCTCCATCCCAGGAAGGGATTCTCCTCTTTCTGCAAGCCCAGACCGGGAACGTCCTTATCCCCCCCTATATCGAGGGTCCTTATAATGATCCCTTTCCCGCCCAGCGATTCGGCGACCTTCCTGTAGACGGCGAACTGCTCCTCCTCGGTGGGCAGCCGGCCCTTATCCATGTAAAGGAATTCCGTGCGGAACAGTCCGATCCCTTCGGCGCCATGGCTCAGTACGCCTTCCAGCTCCCGCTCGGAACCGATGTTAGCGCAGAGCTCTACCCGGTGTCCGTCCAGTGTTTCCGCCGGCAGATCCCGGAGCCGGTCAAGAAACTCCCTCTCTTTCTTCAGAAGGCTGATTTTTTCCCCGCAGGCGCTGCGGGTTTCTTCCCGGGGATCGAAAACGACCGAGCCGGCGGTGCCGTCCAGCACGGCGATCTGATTGTCCCGGCAATGGCTCAGCAGTTCTCCCGCCCCGACCACAGCGGGAATTTCCAGGGATTTCGCCATAATGGTCACATGGGAGGTCAGTCCTCCCCTCTCCGTGGCGAATCCCAGTATTCGCTTCTTGTCCATCTGCGCCGTATCGGAAGGGGTGAGGTCCTCGGCGATAACAATCACTTCCTCTTCAAGAGAGTCCAGGGAGACCAGTTCCTCACCGGCCACGGCGTACAGCAGCCTCCGCCCGATATCTCTCAGATCGGCGGCACGCTCCCTCATGTAGGGATTTTCAAGCTCTTCCATTTCCCGGGCATTCTCTTCAAAAACCTCGCCCAGGGCCTTCTCCGCGGAAAAGCGGTATCCACCGATCCGTTCCTTTATTTCCTCTTCAAGATCCTCATCCATAAGGATCTCCAGATGGCCTTCGAAGACTTCCGCCTCTTCCCCGCTCAGATTCTCTACCGCCCGGGCATGTATCCCCGCGAGCTGTTCAAAGGCTTTCCGCCGGCCTTCCAGAAACCGGCCGATCTCCTGTTCTACCTGCTCTTCGGGAATTTCCTCTTCGGGAATGACCAGCCTCTTCTGTTCCAGGCGAAAGACTTTCCCCATCCCGATTCCGGGAGAAGCGGATATGCCTCTGACTTCAATTTCCCCCATTGCCGCTCACTCCGTCAGGGCGGCAACGAACCGGCACAGTTCGTCCAGGGCCGTCTCTTCGTCCTCCCCGCTACAGGTGATGAGAATGCGGTCCCCCAGGGAGATGCCGATTTTCATCAGTTTCAAAAGGCTTTTCCCGCTGAACTCCCTGTCCCCCTTGCGAACGGTTATCTCCGATTCAAAGGTTTTCGCCAATTTAACGAACTGGTTCCCCGGCCGGGTATGGAGACCGGTTTCGTTGACTATCTCAATTTCTCTGGAAATCATTTTCGAACTCCTATGACAAAGGATTCTACAACGGAATCTTCGAGTTGGCAAGGAAAAATATGATCTTATTGATTGTTTTAGTTTTTTTATCGATCATTTCGATCATTTTTTAATTGACAATGATCGATATATGGGTGAAAATAGGAAAAAAGAGGATCAATACGACCAATCAGGATCGCTAAAAGGAGATACGATGAATGTCAATGAGGTAACCAAGGCAAAATGGCTGAACGATGTTTTCCCCGAATGGGGGACCTGGCTGAACGAAGAAATAGAAGAGGAAGAGGTCAAGCCGGGGACCTTTGCCATGTGGTGGCTCGGATGTACGGGCATCTGGCTGAAATCGGAGGGGAACGCCAATATCATGGTGGATTTCTGGACGAAAAGCGGCAAGCGGAGCAGGAAGAACAAACTCATGGCCCATCAGCACCAGCATCAGAGGATGATCGGCTGTGTGGCCCTTCAGCCTAATCTGCGGAATGCTCCCTGCGTTCTTGATCCCTTCGGCATCAAGACGGTGGACGCGGTGCTTTCCACCCATGACCACGGCGATCATATTGACCCCTACGTAGCGGCTGCGGTCCTTCAGAACTGCCCCGATACGGTTCCTTTCATCGGCCCTCAGGCCTGCGTTGACCTGTGGATCAGCTGGGGGGTTCCCGCCGAGAGATGCCGAGTTGTCCGTCCCGGAGACGAAATAACCATAAAGGACACCACCATTATCGCCCTGGACTCCTTCGACCGGACCGAACTGGTAACGGCCCCCAAAGGGATGGTTCTGAAAGGCAATCCGGTCAGGGAGATGGACGATTTGGCGGTGAATTATCTCTTCAAAACACCCGGGGGGAACCTCTACCACTCGGGGGATTCCCACTACTCCAATTACTTTGCCAAACACGGAAACGATCATAGGGTGGATGTGGCTCTCGGATCTTTCGGGGAGAATCCCCGGGGCATGACCGATAAGATCAATGCGGCGGATATGCTCAGAATGGCCGAATCTCTTAATACGAAAGTCATTATCCCCATCCACCATGACGTCTGGACGAATTTCATGGCCGATCCCCGGGAAATCACCGTCCTCTGGAATATGAAAAAGGACCGGCTCAAGTACGGTTTCAAGCCTTACATCTGGCAGGTGGGAGGCAAATTCACCTGGCCCGAGAACAAGGACGATATGGAGTTCATGTTCGACAGGGGTTTTCATGACGCCTTTGAAATCGAACCGGATCTCCCCTTCAAATCTCTCCTGTAGAAGGATTCTCCTCTTAACTATTTGCCAGGCGCCCCTCGGGGCGTCTTTTTTTTCGCCACTGGGGTAACAGAAATACCCCGTTCCCCTGTTACACAGGAAAAGGACGGATTATGAAAAGAGAATACCCCCTGCTTTGTCTGCTGATTCTGGGAGCGGGACTGATTTCCCTGTTCGCCGAACAGACAGATCTTCTCATCTATGACAGGGACCTGGATTTTCCCCTGGAAGGGGCTCTCGTGCAGATCGTGGGGACCGATCAATCCCTCACTTCCGATAGTGAGGGACGGGTCACCCTGACCCTGTCCGGAGAAAAGGGACGCACCGTCTGCCTGATCAGTTTTCCCGGATACGATCCTGTCCGGCTTCCCCTCACCGCCGGCGATAACGGAGGAACCCGGGTTAATCTGGTGCTTTCCGGTATTATCGAAGGGGAGGAACTTGTGGTGGAACGGGAGGCCCCGGGGGAAACGGAAGAGGAGACCGGCGTCTCTGTGGTCATGGACCGGGAGGAGATGGATACCACAGCCAATATCGGCCTGGTAGAGGATGTGATGTCCACCATCAAGACCCTTCCCGGGGTCAGCTTCACCGGCGGCTGGGACGCTCAACCCTCCATACGGGGAGGCTACCCCGAGGAGATGGCCGCCAGCCTGGACGGTTTTTATGTAACCTACCCCTTTCACTGGGGCGGGGCGAACTCCATCTTCAACCCCAACATGGTGGATTCGGCCAAGCTAAGCCACGGCATCTACTCCGCCCGCTACGGCCGGGCCCTCTCGGGCATTCTGGAGATCAACACGAAAGATCCCGACGAACCGGAAGCCCGGGTGGACGGGGCCGTTTCGACCTCATCGGCGGATTTGTTCATTCAGATGCCCACGGGAAAGAACTCGGGCCTCTTCGCCGGGGGCAAGGTAACCTATCTCGAGACGGCCCGTTTGCTTTATCCGCAGGAGATGTCCGATATAACGACTATCCCCTACATCCGTGATTTTTACGCCAAGTGGCAGATCCGTCCCGCGGAGACGGTGCAGGTTTATCTGAACGGTTTCCTGGGCAGCGACGGGGTGGGCATGGATGCCGTCACAGAAGACGAGGAGGGATTCTCCACCCGGACCCGCTTCGATTACGACTATATCAACTCCTTTCTGGCGGGCGGCGCCGACTGGTCCCCCTCGGACGACCTCTTCATCAGCTTCACCGGGGGAGTCAACAGCAATGTGATGCACATGGATTTTTCCAGCGTCGACTCGGGGACACGGGAGTACAGTCCGGAATTCCTGGCCCTCTACGGGGGCATTCTGGGACTCTCGGCGGGGGACACCTACTCTATAGACGGGCTGGCCTTCACGGGAAAGGAGGATCTGAACATTACCCAGGGTCAGGTCAAATTCACCGCGGAAAAACTGACGGAGAAAGACAATGTGCTGGTCATGGGAACGGAGCATGTCATCAGGCATATGGCCCAGAAGGGGGACTATTCCGGCTGGTATCCCACTTACCACGAAGGAACCGGCACTTTTACCCTGAATCATGAGTCCTTTTCCACAGACGTGAAAGGGAATAACTCCTGGAATCCGGCTGTTTTCTTCATACGGGAACAGGGTTCGGATCGGAGCCGGTTTTCAAGCGAAATCGGCGTCCGGGCGGAGCACTACTATATCTGGAACGAGGATTTTTCCATGCATGCCCTCCCCGTGGTCAATCCCCGGGCGACCCTGACATGGAGAGCCCTGGAGAACGGGAACCGCCTGGACAGTATGGATCTGACCCTGGGATCGGGTATTTTCTCCTACTTTTCCCTGAATGCGGATATGCTCGAGAAGGAGTACGGTATAGAGGACTGGACAGTCAGTCCGAACAGGGCTCTCTTCTCAATAGTGGGGACGGAACTGAACTGGTCCGGTGAGTGGAAGCTCTCTGCAGAGACCTATTACAAATACTATCTGGACCGTCTTGTACTGACCACCGACGACGGGGGCGGTTCCGATCCGTCACAGCTCTATTACAATACCGACGGAAAGGGCCATGTCTGGGGATTCGACATGATGCTGCAGCGGAAAAGGGGAAAGAAGTGGGACGGCTATCTCTCCTACTCCTTTATCTGGGCCCGGTACTTCAATCCCTCCAATACGGAAACAGCCACCGAGGATTCCTCCGCCCTGGGAGGAGAGCCCCTTGACCGCTGGTTCTACCCCTACTATCACCGCTACCACAGCCTGAATATGGTATTCAACTGGCGGTTCAGCCCGGGATGGACCTTTTCGGTACTGGGCTCCCTGGCCACGGGAGCGCCCCGTTCCGAGACGGGAGATATCAGCCTCTACTATGCCGATTACGGGGGAACCCCCATTGAGCAGTACGCCCGGCAGTCCACCTACTCAGATAGTCTGAGGAACGGCATTTCCGTGCCGGTGGATCTGCGTCTCTCCTATGGGCGCTACGGCCGGAACAGCAAGGTCTATACGGAGTGGTACGCCGGAATAGAGGACATCTTCGTCAACCTCTACCAGCCCGCGGCCAATTCCACCTTCAACAGCAATACGGGGAAGGAGAACCGGGATACCTCGGCGGATTTTTCCATCGGCATGCCCATCCCCTCCTTCGGTGTGAAAGTGAGTTATTAGGAAATGACTATGGAACAGAAAAACAGAATATACCGTATGCCCGTTCTGCTTATCATCACCGCGACGGTGCTTTTGACCGTCTCCTGCACCTCCCGTCCCGAAGAGAAAATCCTCTTCTGGACGGGTATCCCCGCAGGAGCTCAGGGCAGAAAGCCTCCCCGGTGGGAACTGAATATCGACAGCAGCAACAGGGCTCTGCTAAGGCTGCCCTATGGGGAATCGGCACAGATTACGGGAGAGGCCTTTCCCGATGAAAACGGGGGCTGGACCGTCTATACGGACGAACTTAACTGGTTCGAAAGCGGATACGCGGGATGGACCGAAGCCCGGTTCTCCCTGACAGGCAGTTTCTCTCTGACGCCCCTTGCCGGGGGTTGGCAATTGACCCTGATGGAGAGGCCGGAGATAACCGGTGTCACCGGGGGAAAGCTTCGCCGGGGAGACAGGAAGGTCTTCGGTGACCGGGCCCGGGATCTGGTCGCCCGGCGGTGGACCCGGGTTGTCCGGGCAGCGGAATACGGGGCCGCTGCTTTCGTCGAATCGGACTTCCCCGATGAAAAGGAGACCCAGGAAAACCTGGGGGGATTCCTCTTCTTTGAAACCCCTCCGGCAGAAATCCTGCCGGAGGATCTGATACCGGTTATCAAGTCGGGAACCCTGGCTGAAGACTACGAAGCGGGGCCGGGGCTCTTCTATCTGGCCCTGTCCTGGCAACCCCTGTGGGAGAGAATCATCCCTCGATCCCATATACACGAAGAAAGGAGTGACAAATGACGGAACAGGCAAGTCTTATAGGACTATTCGAAATGGGCGGGGTATTCATGTGGCCCCTTCTGGTCTTCTCGGTACTCACCGTGGGACTCATTCTGGAGAGGATACTCTATCTCCTCTTCCACGACCTGAAAACGGAAAAGATCAGGGCTACGGTTCTTCCCCTGATTGAGGAGGGCTCCCTCATCGAAGCGGACGGCTTTCTGAACGGCCTGAAGCCGAGGAACCTGACCGGACGGATCCTAAGGGCCATCCTGAAAAGCGCCCCCTATGGGGAACACCGGATGGAGAAAGTACTGGAAGCGGAAGGGCAGGAGGAGATCCGCCGGCTGGAAAACGGATTCAACTTCCTGGCCGCCCTGGCCTCCATCGCCCCGCTCACCGGATTCCTGGGAACCGTTTCGGGAATGATCGGGGCCTTCCGCTCCATCGCCGAAGCCACCGATGTGAACGCCCAGCTCGTGGCCAACGGTATCTACGAGGCCCTCATGACCACCGTATTCGGCCTTATCATCGCCATCGTCGCCCTTGTGGGATACAACATTCTGGCCCACCGGGTGGACAGCTTCGCCGCAGACATCACCAAAGCCTCCAGCGATATGATCGGCCTGCTCTCGGTCCGGAGGGAAAGGGAAAACAGAATATCACCCGTTCTGGAGGAGAGCCGGGCATGAAGGTGAACGACCCCATGGGGGCTCTGAACGATCTGAGCTTCCTTCTGATCATCTACTTTCTGGTCATTGCCGGATTCAATACGAACAGGGGATTTCTTCTGAACCTCCCCTCCCGGGACAAACCGAGGATCGTGCAGAAAGACGATCTTCTGAAACTGGCCCTCTCCCGGGAGGGGGAAATCTCCCTGAACGGAGAGCCCGTAACCGGAGAGGAACTTGACGCCCTCCTGACGCAGAACCTGAAGGCTCACCCCAACATGACCGTCTTCCTCTCACTGGACCCGGAGGTGCCCTATCAGAAGTTCGTGGATACCATCGGGACAATACGGGAAAAGCGGGTGGAGAATTTCTCCTTCGCCATGGCGGGGGGCTGATTTTATGGTGCTGAAATCCCGCCGGCGCTCCCCCGCGGCGCCCCTGTCGGCCATGTCGGACATCGGCTTTCTGCTGCTTATCTTCATCATGCTCCTCTCCCTCATCAACTACCGCAAGGAAGTGCGCATCGAGTACCCCGAAGCGAAACGGGTGGAGATTACCGACTCCGATGAACAGCTGGAGATATGGATCGACCGGGAGGGGGCGGTCACCGTGGACGGGGATCTCCTGGGCTACGACGGCCTGGAACAGGTCATCGCCGGAACCCTGGGTGAACACCCGGATGTGCGCATACAGATCCTGGCCGACCGGGGCACTCCCTACCGGCATATCAATTCGGTCATATCCCTGCTTCAGACTCTGCAGCACCGGTCGGTGGGATTCGTGGTCAAGGAGGATCTCTGATGACGGACACGGGAAAAATGCGGCTTGTCCGCTACGGATTCTTCTCTCTGGCCGCTCTGGCCCATCTCTTTCTTCTCCTGTACTTCCGCTATAACGTGCACAGGACGGATAGGCAGACGGAACCGGAAGCTTCGATCATCAAGCTGGTGGATTTTCAGGAGTACGTCCCGCCCCCTCCCCCGCCGCCGAAGGAACCGGAAAAGGAGATCGTTGAAGTGAGCGATCAACCGGCCGCCTCGGAGAGAATTATCGAAACGGAAAAGGAGATCGTAGAGGCGGAAACAGCTCCCACGGCGGTTCCGGAGCCGGAGTATCTTCCCCAGCACAAGATTTCAAAAATACCGGAGATCCCCACAAAGGAGATTCTGAACCGGATCGAGTACCCCCCCATGGCCCTGCGGCAGAAGCGGGAAGCGGTGGTTTACGTGGAACTGTACATAGACAATACGGGGCTTGTCCGGCAGGTGGTGGTACTCAAAGATCCGGGATACGGGTTCGCCGAAGCGGCGGTGAAGGCTCTGGAAGGGGTGCAGTGTGTTCCCGCCGAGGCCAACGGCGTTCCGGCGGCTGTGCGCTTCCGCTATCCCATACGCTTCGTCCTGCAGTGACAGGGAGTTTTTCTTCTTTTCTCCCTCCCCTTTTAGTATATTGGATTCATGGATGAATTGAAAAGACTGAAAGAACAGTATGCGAGCTTACCCAATGACCCTTCTTCAGAGGTGGTGGAGAATACAGCCATCCGCCTGAGGGGGATGAAATTCTCCCCTACCCTGCTGGTAAATCTGCCCGATTTTCTCCATATTACAAAAGAGAAAATTCTAAAAGAACTGGACAGGGCTCTGACCCTGGATGGGGAGGAGCTGATCGAAGAGGGTATGAACCCCACGTCGGACCCGGAAACCTTCCGCATGAACCACCTGAAGCTTCTCTACTACTTCTACGAGCTTCTGACCCGGCTCCGACAGGACGACCCCTCTGCCTGGGACGAGATAAACGAGCTCTACGAGGACGACTAGAGCTCAAGAGCAGGTTCTTCTTGACAGGAGACAGGTGTTCTAGTACACTGGGGCAATCAATTTTCACGAGGAGCCTTGCCATGTTAAAAGGTATTTCCCCCCTGCTCAGCCCGGATCTGCTGGCTGAACTTTGCCGGATGGGTCACGGTGACGAAATCGTTCTTTCCGATTCCCATTTTCCTGCGGACACCTTCGGACAGAGAGTTATCCGGGCGGACGGTCTGCGCATACCCGATCTGCTGGACGGGATCATGCCCCTTTTCGTTCTGGACGAGTATGTGGATTCCCCTGTCTTCATGATGCAGCCCGTACCCGGAGACGATCTGGATCCCTCCGTGGAGCAGAGCTATCGCAAGGTGATAGAAAAGTACTATCCCGACTGCCCGAAGACGGAACGGGTGGAACGTTTCGCCTTCTACGAGCAAGCCCAAAAAGCATACGCCGTTGTCATCACGGGAGAAACGGCCAAATACGGCAATATTATTCTTAAAAAAGGGGTCACCCCCTGCTGACCATCGACCGGAATCTGCACATCCCCCCCTACAAACAGATCAAGACCCGCCTGAAAACGGCGATTCTGAAGGGGGAGATTGCTCCGGGTGAGTCCCTTCCTTCGGTCCGGGACATTGTTGCCTCCGCCGGGGTTTCCATGGCCACGGCCCAGAAGGCTCTGGGAGAACTCCGCCGGGAGGGTTACATCGAAGCCCGCCCCGGGGAGGGTTATTTCGTTCTGGAAAAGAAGGCCCATGCTATTACCCGGATTTCCCTGTTCATGCCCCATTCGGGATTGAGCTTTTTCACCCTGATCCTGGGAGGCATCTATGCCGAAGCCCGGAAGCACGGGGTGGACCTGGAGATCAACAGCCTGAATACGGATAAGCTCCTGTGGAACGATTCCACCATGGAGCAGCTGGAGAAAGCCGCCGACGGGGGCAACGGTATCATCTTTATAGAAGAACCTTTCGACAGAGTACGGGAGAAGTGCGATACGGTAGCCTGCGCCGTACCCTTCGTCTCCATGGAGTGGGTGCTGGGACGGGGAACCGCCGTGGTGAACGACTACACCCGGTCCGGGGAGCTCGCCCTGGAATACCTGTCCGAAAGGGGGTGCGGGGATATCCTGGTCCTGAAAGGCCGGGAGCTTCAGTACAACGCCTCCCGCAAGCTGCGGGGCATACGCCGGGGCTGCGATGATTTTACCGCCAAGGGAGGGCAGATCACCTTCATGGCCAGCGACTTCGACGCCTACACCGGATATACCGTAACCAAGGATTTTCTCGAGACCCATCCCGATGTGGACGGTATTATCTGCGCCAACGATTACGAGGCCATCGGTGTTATGGGCGCTCTCGTCGAAAAGGGGCGCCTGCCCGGTAAGGATACCCATATCCTGGGCTACGGCAACATGACAGACAAAACCACCACCTACATTCCCCTGGCCACCATAGACCAGCATCTGGAGCGGATGGGAAGGGATGCGGTCCGGGCCGTGGTCTCCGACTGTCCCGAACCGGTTATCACCGTCCCCACTGAGCTGATTATCTCCAATCACTAGAATTTTTATTGACTTATTTACATTTTCTTTTTACGATACGGACCATGATGAAACATACTTTCCGTCCCAAAGGGGTTTGCTCCCGCCAGATAGATTTCACTCTCACCGAAGACAACCGTATCGAATCTCTCCATTTTACCAGCGGCTGTCCGGGGAATCTGGAAGGAATCTCCCGCCTGGTTCAGGGCATGGAAGCGGAAAGGGTGATCGCCCTGTTGAAGGGCACCCTCTGCGGCAGAAGAAGCACCTCCTGCCCGGACCAACTGTGCCGGGCCCTGGAAGAAGCCCTGGAAGCCCGGAAAAAGTCCGCCTGATCCTCATGGACCGGATCTAAGAGCCGGTGGAAACATACCAGGAAAGGGCTCTCGTAAACAACATCAGAGACAATCCCAGAAAAGCCAGACCCGCCAGAGGGGATATCCATCCGAAACCGGCCCAGGAGACCAGGGAATCGCTTTTCCCCAGAACAATCAGGCTGGGATAATAGGTGACGCAGCCCAGGGGTACGGCGAAGGTGAAGAACCGGCGGAAGAGATTCCGATAAATGGACAGGGGATACTGGGCGGTCTGCACTCCCCCGTAGGTCAGAACATTCATAAACTCGAGGGACTGGACCGACTTAATCGACAGGGCGGCCTGGATTGTCATAAGTCCCATAAAGAAGGCGATGCCGCAGGGTATCGTGTAGAGGATCAGCAGAATCTTACCGGTACTCCACTCAAGGGAGAGACGGCTCAGGGCCCAAAAGAAGATGAAAGCACCCTGGGCGAACCGTCCCATCCGCTTCAGGGATAGTTCGTAACCCAACAGCTGCAGAAAGACGGAACGGGGCCTGAGAAGGAACCGGTCGAATTCCCCCGACCGGATCAGATCCCCTGCAATATCCAGGCCCCTGGTCAGAAAATCGGCCAGGGCGAAGATGATCCCCACCAAGCCGTAGCAGAAGGCGGCCTCCTCCAGAGTCCACCCTTTCAGATTGCCGAAACGGTCGAAAAGAGTCCAGAGAGCGGAGAATTCGATGATATTGATGAGAAACTGCCCCAGCATCTGCAGAAAGAGGGAGGCCCGGTACTCCAGCTGAGATTTGAAAGACTGGGCCGCATAGGCCCCGTAGAGTCGGATGTGATCCATGGTCAGCCCCCCTGTACGGCCAGATGCTTCTGTCCCGCCGCGGTGAGAATTCTCCCCAGCAGGAAAAAGAAGAGAATCCAGAAAACCTGCAGGCCCCACTCTCCCGGAACCCGGGAAAGGGGAATGTCCCCGGTAAAGATGCGGTTCGGCCCGTCGCACAGCCCGTGAAAGGGCTGGAAGGTCAGAAAAGCCTGCCACCGGTCGGGAAAAAAGGGAAGGGGAACCACCATCCCCGAGAAAAGGGTAACGAAGGATCCCAGGAGCTGACTTGTCCCCGATCCGGAAACACTCCAGATGAGAGTGATGTTGGCCGCGGTGGTGATAGTCGAACTCAAGAGAAGGGCCAGAAAGACCGAGACAACCCACAGGGGATAGACCAGGGGATTTTTAGGCAGAATCAGGGCCCACTCCCCCAGCCCCAGCATGGGCAGGATCAGGGCGGCGAAAATGAGCTGGGGGATCACCCGCAGAATCATGGTGGAGAAACGCCAGCTGAAGGCCCGCAGGAACCAGTAAAAATGAAGATCAAGGGGTTTCAGAAGCTCATAGCAGAGACTTCCGTCCCGAACCATTCTGTCCATGTCCCTATCGATATTCCAGGGAAGCATTCCCAGAAAGGCCTGCCCCAGCCAGATATAGCCCACGGCCCTGCTCAGCTCCATGGGGGCGGTCCGGTCCGAGGAGCGGTAGAAGGCTTCCAGGGCCATGATCATGATGATGCCCCAGAAGAACTGACAGACGATTCCCGCCCAGGCGGCAGCCCGGTACTGCAGAAGGGACTGGAACCGGGTTTTAAGGAATTTGATATAGGGTCTCACCGCAGGGCCTCCTCCCGGTAGAGACGGCGGACCACCTCTTCCAGCTCCACTTCGCTCCCGTCCTTGTAGGCCCGGCGCAGGTCTTCCACTGTCCCGTCCCGCAGGATGCGCCCGTGACCGATGAGCATGACCCGCCGGCACAGGGCCTCCACGTCGTCCATGTCATGGGTGGTGAGGATTACCGTAACCCCCTTCTCCCGGTTGATGCGGCTGATCAGCTCCCGCAGGGTCAGTTTGGCCACCGCATCCAGACCGATGGTGGGCTCGTCAAGAAAGACCGTATCCGGACTGTGGATCAGGGCGGCGGCCATATCGCAGCGCATCCTCTGGCCCAGGCTCATCTGCCGCACCGGCACGGGGTAGAGCTCCTTCAGTTCAAAGAGCTCGGTCAGCTCCCCCAGGGTTTCCTTATATTGTTTGTCCGATAGACGGTAGATCTCTTTGAGAAGGTCAAAGGACTCCTCCACGGGAAGGTCCCACCAGAGCTGGCTTTTCTGACCGAACACAGTACCGATCCGGGCGACATGCTCCTTCCGGCTCTCCCAGGGGATACGCCCGTTCACTGTGCATCTTCCCCCGTCGGGGACGAGAATGCCGGACAGTACCTTCACGGTGGTGCTTTTACCGGCCCCGTTGGGTCCGATATAGCCGACAAGCTCTCCCCGGCCGATGGAAAAAGAGATTCCGTCCAGAGCCCGGATCTCCCGAATATGCCGTTTGAACAGCCCTTTCACCGATCCGGACAGACCCTTCTCCCTCTCGGCGATCCGGTAGGTTTTCACCAGATTCCTCACTTCGATTCCGGACATGAGAACAACTCCTGTTTAACTGAAGGCGGCGGCTTCGCAGGGATCTGGAGGAAGCTCCAAAAAAGACAGAAGGGAAATTTATCATGGAACAGTTGTTTTGTCAAATTTCAATTGGAACGGGATGAACGGAAATAAAATCCTGCCCGAAAAGCAGGAGGGAAGATGAAAACAGTAAGCCTTTGTCCTGTCCTAATGATTCTGGGGCTCCTTTCGGGGACGACTCTGACCGATAGTCCTGTTACCCTGAGAGTGGGCACCTTGAACGTGGAGAACTACTCCCGCCGCCAATCCGGAGTAAGTGCGCTGGAAGAAAAGAAAAAGCGGGACGCCCTGACCGATATTTTCATTTATGATATGAAGATGCCCGATATCATCGCCCTGCAGGAGATAATGGATGACAGCGGGATCCGGGATGACGGCACGGTTCGGGCCCGGCGGAACTTCCGTTCCCTGGCCCGGAGTCTTCACCGCAG
>JAFGPQ010000304.1 GCA_016936115.1 Spirochaetales bacterium
AGGAGAGGCGCAGCTCCTTCTGGCGAAGCTTCTGGTTGTGGCTCGTGGCGAAACGGTGGGTCTCATCGCGTACCTGCTGCAGGATGCGCAGGGCCGGGTCTCCCTCGGGAAGATCCACGGGCTCCTTCTCCTCGGGAAGGAAGATCAGCTCCTCTTTTTTGGCCAGACCGCACAGGGCCACCTTCCCCTGTAATCCCAGGGCCTTGAAAACGGACCAGGCCGCGCTCACCTGCCCCTTGCCCCCGTCGATCATAACCAGATCGGGCAGCTCCCCCTCTTCGTTCAGAATGCGGCTGTAACGCCGGGCCACCGCTTCGCTGATGGACTTGAAGTCATCGATCTCCCCTTCGGCCAGGCTCTGCATGGTGAAGTGGCGGTAGTTCTTCCGATCCGGATTGCCGTCCTTGAAGGAGATGAGGGAGGCCACGGTGTACTTGCCGTGGAGCTGGGCGATATCGAATCCCTCGATGCGCCGGGGGACCTTCTTCATGCCCAGGGCCAGCTTCAGCTCCCTTAGAGAGGAAAGATCCCCCTCCTTGCGCATCTTCTTATCCAGTTCGCTCAGGCAGTTCTCCCGGGCCATGTTCATGACCGAGACATCCCTTTTGGAGCGGGCGGGGCGGACCTTGACCGGCTTGTTCAGTCTGTCGGCGAAGAAGTTTTCCGCCAGTTCCCTGTCCCCCCCTTCGGTGTAAAGGGTCTTCGGCAGTTCCCGATTCTCCACGGAGTAGTACTGAACGATGAAATCAAGCAGGGCCTCGTCGTCGTCTCCCATAAAACTGGTAGTGTAAACGTCCCGGCCCGTGGCATGGCCGTCCCGCAGCTGATAGACCACGAAAACCTGGGTGTTGCCCGAGGACATGGTGACCAGATAATCTCTGACCTGCCGGTCGAAATCCACCACCGCCTGGTCCGCCTGGAGAAGTTCCACCGAGCGGATCAGATCCCGCAGCCGGGCCGCCTCTTCGAACTTCAGCTCCTCGCTGGCGGTCTTCATATCCTTCTCCAGCTCCTGAACCAGCATGACCGTCTTGCCCGAGAGAAGGCTGGCGATCTTTTTGATATGCTTCCCATAATCCTCTTTGCTGATTTTCCCGCAGCAGGGGGCGGAGCATTTGCCGATGTGATGGTAGAGGCAGGGATGCTCCCGGGGGGTCAGCTTCTGGCAGCGGCGGATGGGGAAAAGGCTGTTGATCAGATCCATGTAGCGGACCGCTCCCATCCCGTCCGGATAGGGGCCGAAGTAACGGGAGCCGTCGTTGATGATGTGCCGGGTCCGGAAGACCCGGGGAAAATCCTCGTTGGTTATGCGGATGGCGGGATAGCTCTTCCCGTCCTTGAGAAGAATATTGTACCGGGGGGTCCACTTCTTGATAAAGTTGTTCTCTAAAAGTAGGGCCTCGAATTCATTGTCCGTTTCCACATAATCGATGGTGGCGATACGGGAGACGAGAAGGGCGGTTTTCCCCTCCTTTTTCCCGTTGAAATAGGAGGAGACCCGGTTTCTGAGTACCTTGGCCTTTCCCACATAGATAACCTCTTTCCGGCTGTTCTTCATGATGTAAACCCCGGAGGAGAGGGGAAAGTTTCTTACCTTTTCTTTCAGTTCGTCTTTACTTTGTCCTGCCATATACCGATATTCAATGTACAGAACCATGAAGAAAAAACCAAGCCTTTTCCCGCTTCTTTTCTCTCTTCTCGCCCTTCCCCTCTTTAGTCAGGACATGATGATCCTGGGAAGGGAGGACAACTGGGGCCCCTCTTCCCTTAAGAATATCCTTCTCAAAAGGGGCTGGGAAGGCCACCTGGATCTGAATGTGATGGGTGCGGTTTACCGGCCCGGGGAATATACGGACCTGCTTCTTCCCTTCGATGAGGACAGACTCTCCGACGAAACGGGAAACTACTCCCTGGAAGCGCCGGCGGAGCTGACCGCCTATGAATACCGCAGAGGCCGAAGCGCCGCGGTTCTGAGGGAGGGTTTTCCCATAACCGTTCTTCCCGGGGAGAACTCTCTTTTCTCCGGTCAGAAGGAGTGGAGTGATTTTTCCCTGGAGTTTCAGCTCTACCCGGCTCAGCTGCAGGAGGGGGATACGGTTTTTCAGTGGAAAGGGCTATACCGCCGCAACGGGGAACTGATTCCCCAGGAGATCAGCTGCTACGTGTCCCGCCGCCGTCTGGTCTGGTCCTTCCGGAACATTTTCGTCACCCGTGAGAACCGGGACAGCATTTTCACCCTGACCGGAGACGCCCTGGTCCCCCGCCGCTGGAATCACCATCTGCTCCGCTACGACGGGACAACCGGTCTTCTGGAGTATCTCATTGACGGGGAGCCGGCGGACATGACCTATACCACATCAACCGGGAGAGAATCGGGAGAGATCTCTCAGCCCCGCCTGAATCAGGACAATCCCACTCCCCTGCTGTTCGGACAGGACTTTACCGGTTTTATCGATGAAATCCGCATCAGCCGGGAGTGCGTGCAGAATCCCCTGCTCGAGGACTATGAAAACAGGGGTGACTTTCTCTCTCCCCTGCTCGATCTGACCTATCAGAAATCACGGCTCCAGTCCATAGAAGCCATCGACCGGGTCCCGGGCAACAGCTCCCTCTACTACTATTTCGCCGTATCCGATAAAAAGGAGGAGCTGGAAAAGCTCAGGAGAGATTTCTCCCGGAACGACTTCTCCTTCTCCGAAAGCTCCTGGACTCCCTTTTCATCGGGGGAATCCCTTAAAGAGCAGAGGGGCCGGTATCTGCTCATTGGGGCCCAGCTCTATCCGGACCTGGGGGAGGAAGTCTCTCCGGTCATATCGGAATTCCGCATATCCTATCTGCCCCAGCTCCCCCCCGTCCCCCCCCTGAATCTGCAGGCCGACTCTCTTGACGGCACGGTCACTATCAGCTGGGACTACTGGAAGAACGAGGGCATGGGGGGATTTCAGATCTACTACGGGGACCGTCCGGGGCACTACTTCGGAGCGGGAAGCCCGCTAACAGTCGGCCCGGATGAGCGAATGGCCGTGATTGAGAATCTGGAACCGCGTAAACGGTGGTACTTCTCCCTGGTGGCCCTGAGCGATTCCGATCCTCCCCAGTACAGCCCCTTCTCCGAGGAGGTCTCCGTCAGGCCCTGAGCGGCCCGGACCGTTATGAACGATAAGGAACGACAGAACAGGTATTCCCGGCTCCTCAATCTCTTTATGATAAAGGATTACGGAAAGGCGGAGCAGCTGGCCGAGGAACTGCGGGAGGAATTAGCCGGAGACCTGCGCTTTCAGATGCTCCTGGGAAACATTTACACACTGCAGGAAAAGAACCGTGACGCCATAGCCGCCTTCCGCCATGCCATAGATCTGAATCCCCGGTGCACCGAAGCTTATAATAATCTGGGCCTGATCTACCGTAAGCTGAGCCGTTTCGATAAGGCGGCCAACGCCCTGGAAAAGGCGTTGAAGCTGGACGGAGACAATCCGGATGTCCTCTACAATATGGGAAATCTTCACAAGGCCATGGGTAACGGGGTCATGGCCATAGAAGCCTATAGGAAGGTTATCTCACTCCGGCCCGACTATCTGCAGGCCTACAACAACCTGGGAGCAATCTACGAGGGTCGCGAAGAGAACGATAAGGCCCGGGAGATCTACGTGAAGGGGCTGAAAACCGATCCTTCCAACAGTTCTCTTCTCTATAACCTGGGGGTGCTTTTACAGCAGCAGGAGAAGTGGGAGGAGGCGGAGAACTGCTTTCGCGAAGCCCTGAAGAAGAGACCGGGCTGGACGGACTGCCGGAACAATCTGGCGATCACCCTCCAGGAACAGAACCGTCTCTCCGAAGCGCGGCAGATGCTCTACTCCATCCTGGAGAAGGATGACTCCCTGGCGGCCATTCATAACAACCTGGGAGTGGTTCAGTCCCGCATGGGCAACCTGGAGGAGGCGGAAAAATCCTACGCCGCCGCTCTGAATCTGGACCGGGATTACAAAAAGGCCTCCCTGAACCTGAACCGTGTTTTCAAAACACAAAAGAACTTTACCGAGTCCCTGAAGGAACTGAACCGGATGGTCACGGTCTATCCCTACGATATGGAAATCCGGAACGAACTGGGGGAAACCCTGATCCGCCTGAATCAGCTTAACGAGGGGGAGCAGACCTTCAAGCACATCATCCAGAGAAATCCCGACAATATCCAGGCGAGAAAAAACCTGGCCGAACTCTATCTGCGGCAGGGGGACGAGGGGAAGGCGGAAAACCAGCTCAAACTGATCGGCTCCAGTCTCTACGAGGACGAAGAGGCGGTACTGCGCATATCCGACGCCTTTCGAAAGAACAGTAACGACGCCCGGGCCGAGAATATTCTCAGAAGCCTGTGCAGCTTT
This sequence comes from Spirochaetales bacterium, assembly GCA_016936115.1. Lineage (GTDB taxonomy): Bacteria > Spirochaetota > Spirochaetia > DSM-2461 > DSM-2461 > SZUA-368. The sequence continues at coordinate 4,380 of JAFGPQ010000304.1, forward strand.
CATCCCGACAGCAGACGGGGACGGGAATCCCTGTCACGCTCCCTGGAAAATCTGGGAAGAACGGAGGAGGCGGCGGATCTTCTGGAACAGCTGGACCGGGAAGAGCCGGAGAACCCGGAAAGACTGGGGGAGCTGGTCAAACTCTACCGTAAGACGGACCGCAAAATGGACGCCCTGACAAAGCTGGACCAGCTGATGAACATTCACGGCGACCGGGGGACCTCCGACGATCTGGACCGGATGAAGGATGTTCTGGATCTGTACGAAAGCACCGCCGAGGACCTGTACCGGGAAAAGAAATCGGAATGGGAAGGCCAGGTGGACCGGCTGGTGAAACGGGTCAAGGGGAGCATGCCCGTACCCCCGGGAAGGGGAACGCCGGACGAACTCATCGGGGCGGATTCCTTTGCCTCCCGGTCCCTGGTGGAACAGGATGTTCTTTCCCTGCTGGACATGGCCATGATCGATCCGGTAATCACTATCAACGAGCCGGAGGAGACCCTGTATCTGGAGGACTCCCCGGAGGATTTCTCCGAGGTCTATACCGAGGTAATGAAGGAAGAAGATCGCCGCCGGAAGGAGGAAGCCGCCAAGGCTTCCGCCCATCCCCAGGGAACGGCTCCCCAGCCGATAATCGTCCCGATTCCCCAGAATATCACCGTCCATAATGAACCGCTCCCCGTGAAGGAGGAAGAGGAAATCCGTGAATACACCCTGGAAGAGGAACCGGAGATTCTTCCCGAAGAGGAGGAGATTCCCGAGCCGTCTCCCGCCCCTGCCACTGGGGAAGAGCCGCAGAAACAGGACGGGGTGGACCGCAAAGCACTTCTTGGTATGTTCGATTATATCTACGGCCTGACCGACGACCTGCCCCCGGAGAAGCGGGAGATGATGATTCAGGACGAGATGACCCTGAAACTGGAGTGCGTCCGCTCCAAACTGCAGGGAGACCGAAGCCTCATGGAAGTGGCCGGCCGGTACGACAGGCGCCAGAGAAACCGCTCCCATATCGTAGTGGACGATGAGAAGCTGGAGAGTTCCCTGGGTTTTCTGAAAAACCTGAGCCATGAATACCCGGACATGAGAGTCTCCGAAAGCTTCGACTCCAAACTGGGAAAAATACTGGATAAAATCAAAAGGTTCAAAGCCGGTCAGGGACCCGAAGAGAGCTAACCCAGAAGCTCCTGAAGCTCTTCCCTGTCAAAATGGTAGCGGGTGTTGCAGTTGTGGCAGCACAGTTCCAGAGGAAAGGGCCCGTTCTCGCGAATGTCCTCCCGGTCCTCCTTCTTGAGTCCCTTCAGATAAGGAACATAGTAATCCCGGCTGCAGGGACAGAAGAACTCCACCGTTTTGGAATCGAGAATTTCCGGATAATAAGCTCCCAGATTATACTGTAGATACTGTTCCGGGGTGACCCCTTCCAGAATCCGCTGTCCCAGGGAGGGAAGGCTTAGCAGGAGCTCCTGCAGCTTTTCCGTTTTCTCCTCATCGGTGCCGGGCATGACCTGAAAAAAGAGAGCCCCCGCGGAAACGACTTCGCCCTTATCGTCGAATTTAATACTCAGGTTGAAGAAGGAGGGTATCTGTTCCGATTCCAGATAGTAGGAGGCCAGATCCTTTCCCAGACTGCCGTACTGCAGCATGACCCGGCTCATATGGGGCTCCTTCATACTGCCTTCCAGACGGCTGACCGAGAGAAATCCCGGTCCGAAAAGGGGGGAGAGGTCCAGGCTTTCAAGGGGTTTTTCCAGGGGAATGGGATTCTCCTTCAGGTATCCCCTCACCGTGCCGTGGGAATCGGCCTCCACCGACAGGCCGCCGATAGGTCCGCCGCACTCGATGTTCAGCTGGATCCTTCCCTCCTGCTTGAGATTGGAAGCCAGTATGAGGGCGCCCAGATAGGCCCGGCCCAGAACCAGGGTTTCCACCGGACTCGTTTCGTGGTTGGCCTTCATCTCCTGAATAAGCCGTGTGGCGTGGAGTATCTTTCCCCGGAATTCCCCTTTTCCCAGGACGAAGGTAAAAATACGATCCCTGTGGCGGGCTTTATACTGATCTTTGACAGTCTCGTCAAGGCTGAGTTTCTTTTCCATGGGGTTCAGTATAAGAAAAACATTCCCCCGGGGCAAGCATAAAGATGTCGACTCATTGTCATTTCCTCCCCCTTTCATTATGATAGGATTCATGAACCCTGCCCCCGATCTGAACACTCTAATGCCGGGACTGATCGATGAATTGACCGCCCTGCGCCGGGATCTCCACCGGATTCCCGAAATTGCCCTGGAGGAGAGAACGACCAGAGAGCGCCTGCTTGATGAGCTGGAAGGGCTTCCCCTGGAGATTCACCGGCCCTACCTGGGCACGGATATCGTGGCCGACCTGCTTCCCCCCTGTCCCTACACCGAGACGGTTCTTCTCAGAGCCGATATGGACGGCCTTATGATAAGGGAAGAGGAGAACCGACCGTGGAAATCGATGCACGAAGGCAAAATGCACGCTTGCGGCCACGACGGACACATGTCCATACTGGTGGGGACCTGCCGCCTTCTCTGCCATTTGCGGGACAGGCTGACGAAGCGGATCCGTTTCGTGTTCCAGCCGGGAGAGGAGATGCGCTGCGCCGGAAAGCTTCTGGCCCGGAGCGGCGCCTACGAGGGATGCACCGAAGCCTATGGCCTGCACGGCTGGCCCGGCTCCCCGGAGGGCACCATACGTACAAAGGCGGGTGTGTTCTTCGCCGCCACGGATACCTTCGCCATCACCTTTATCGGCAAAGGGACACACGGGGCGACCCCCGAGAAGGGTACCAATCCCCTCCCTTCGGCGGCCCGTTTTATCACCGCGGCCGAGGAGATCCATAGAAAAGCCTGGGAGGCTCAGGGATCCGTGGTCTCCTGCTGTATCGTCTCCGGCGGTTCCAGCGCCAATATCATTCCCGACCGGTGCACCGTGGAAG